>QMSB01000006.1 GCA_003650815.1 Thermoprotei archaeon
CGCGGAGACCTCGCAAGTCATATATTTTCTCATTTTTTCATAGTCTCGTCCAGTAGAGCTTACATGATCTTTAGCTACAACGCCTGCTATACCCTCCATATCCGCAGAGATGTATATTTTCACGAGTTAGAGTCTGCATCAAGGTATTAATACCTTAAGTAGACTGAGTCTTCTCCACTATTTTCTGTACTGTTTATAAATTTCATTGAATTAGATAAATTTAAATACTATTTATATAAAAATATCATATGCTGCCTCTGAGGCTACTTAAATATAGGGACGAGTCGGTGAGATACTCTAAGGAGATGAAACGCCAGTTTTCTCAAATGAAAAAGATCTACAATAAACTTGCCAAGGGTAAGATTGAGCCCAAAGGAAACTCTGATATCGAGCTGATTAGAGCTATTAGAGAGCGACTTGAAGAAGGTAGAAGACTCATCAACGAGCTTAGGGAAGAGACCTTTCTTAGCGAGCAGACTGCATAGTTTTATAACTTCAAATGAAGAAACATATTATGTGAGGAAATTTAAGCTATCAGTAATATCGGATGAAGTATCGCAGGATCTAGAAAAGGTAGCCGCGTTTGCTCATAAACATGAACTGGATGGTGTTGAAATAAGGACTGTGTGGAATACTCCGCCTCAAGACCTAGTCACTTGTGCCGATGAAATTAAGAGAATATTGTCTAAATATGGCTTAAGCGTATGCTGTATAGCTTCACCTTTCTTTAAAGCAGACCTGGAAAGTGAAGAAGAGTATAGAAAACACTTGGGAATCCTAGAAAAATGTATTGACTTAGCTAAAAAGCTGGACACAGACAAAATAAGGGGATTTGCATTCTGGCGCAAAGGCAGACTTGAAGATTATGAGGAAAAAATATTGGAGAAGTTCCAGAAACCACTGGAGATAATTGAGAGAGAAGGAGTATACTTGGCTTTAGAAAACGAGCCTGCAACATTTCTGGTAAATGCTAAGACAGTAGCCTACTTTATTGAAAAACTTTCATCAAAGTACGTTAAAGCAGTATGGGACCCCGGCAACGACATATGGGATCCCGAGGGAGAAATACCGTACCCAGATGGATATACCGCGATAAAGAAGTATATGATACACATGCATGTTAAAGACGGTGTCAAGAAAGGACCTGAAGGAAAGCCAGAGCCTCGCCCTATAGGCGAAGGCGACGTAGACTACCTCAACCAGTTTATAGCCCTAATTAAAGATGAGTATAGCGGCTATATTTCGCTAGAGACACACTGGAGACCTAAAAAGAAGCTCTCTGAAGAAGAATTAGTGAAACCTGGTGGCGCAGCCTTCTCCGAAATGGGCGAAGAAGCCTCTGAAATATGCGTAAACAACCTTAAGAGAATAATCGAAGAAGCCTTAAAGAAAGCTAGGGAGTGAAAATGAAGTACTCTGTATACACTTTACTCTTCAAAGACTATAGCCTAGAAGAAATTCCACCCATTCTAAGCGAACTAGGCTACAATGGGATAGAGATAAGAATACATGATGATGGAATACACCTCCCAATAGATCCTAGCTCAGAGAAAATAGCACAAGCACGGAGGCTCGCACAAGACTACGGTCTAGAAATACCGATTATCTCATCTTACGCTAAATTCGGTTACTCTGAAGAGCTCTGGAAAATAGAAAAAGAAAAAATGATTAAAATAGCCTCAATAGCAGACAAACTTGAAGCAAAGTACTTCAGAGTACAGACAGCAGGCTACGACGACTCACTAGGCTACGAGAAGATCAGAAGCTTCATCCGAAAACAGATACTAGAACTACACGTAACCTTAAAGGAAATGAATATTGAAGCTCTGCCAGTAATAGAGCAGCACGGAGGAGGCTGCATAGCTTCATCAGCTGGAATAATAATAGATTTAATAAGAGGCATAGAGCCAGAAAAAATAGGAGTATTATATGACCCAGGAAACGCAGTATGGGAAGGATGGGAGCCTCCAATAGTCCAAATAGATATCCTTAAAAACTATATTAAACACGTACACGTCAAAAACTACGATCGTGATAAAACAGATCCAAGAAAAGTAGTTCCAGCACCCTTAGACAAAGGAATACTCGACTGGCGCGAAGTAATAAAAATCTTAAAAAGCAAAGGCTACACCGGGTACCTGTCTCTTGAAGACTTCAGACCAATACCGCCAGAAGAAAAAGCCAGGCAGGCAATAGCATTCTTCAAGCAAGTAGAGTCAACAGCTTAAACCATACCTATTTATTATCCATTGTTTTCGAAACTACGTGACACATAAGTACGGTATAATCTTACATGGAGGAGCAGGCAGATACAGGCTTTTCACTAAAGAATTTATTGAGAAAAGAAAACAGGAACTCAAAAAAGCAGCGCTCTACAGCTTTGATGAGCTAAAGAAAGGCAGCGCTTTAGACGCTGTTGAAGCAGCAGTCGAGTACATGGAAGACTCAGGGCTATTCAATGCAGGGAAAGGATCCTCACTGACCATCACTAAAGAAGTAGAAATGGACGCAGGCATAATGGACGGCAAAACTCTTAGATGCGGTGCAGTCGCCTGTGTGAAAAGCATAAAGAACCCAATTAAGCTAGCTCGACTAGTTCTAGAGAAAACAGACCATATTTTTCTAGCGGGTCCTGGAGCAGAGAAAGTAGCCGAAATACTTGGTATGAAAAGAGAGCCTATTGTAGTGACCTCAGAGAAAATAAGGAAGTTTGAGAAAGCCTTCAGGCTTTGGCTTAAAGGAAAATGGGGTACACATCTCTTTAGGCTGAAGACTATTTACAGAGACTTCATTGAGGGAACAGTAGGAGCTGTAGCAATCGATAAATACCGTAACATAGCCGCGGCCACGTCTACTGGAGGCTACTCACTTAAACTACCTGGCCGAATAGGAGACACACCGCTAGTAGGCTGCGGTTTCTACGCCGATAATTCTGCTGGTGGAGCCTCTGCAACAGGTATAGGCGAATACTTAACACTAATATTCGCTTGTAAAACAGCATGCGACTTTATGAGACAGGGGGTCTCAGCAATGAAAGCTGCTGAAGCCACCATAGACATACTTACTAGGCGATTCGGCCTACATACTGGTGGCATAATTACAGTGGATCCTATGGGCCGTTTAGGCTTCGCGTATAATACACAGGGAATGAGTAAAAGCATAATGACATCAGGTATGAGTGAGCCCGCTGTAGCAGTATTTCCTGAAGAAGACCATATTATGTTAAAGTTCATTAAAAAATAATTATTTACTCCTCTAGTAAATTGACTTCAGTTACTTTACCTCTCTTTAAGTCTATTTTGAGTGTTTTTATTTCGTAAGGATCTATCTTCACGCTATACTCTCTGTTAGACAGCTTTAAAGTAGCTTTAGTTTCTTTACCAGCTACTTCGTAGAACCTCACTACAAGCTCTCCGCTTTTCTCGCATTTCTTCAGCACTGTTGCTACCACATTTTCTGGAGATACTTTGAGAAATGAACCTACTTTGTCGAGTTCGCCTCTATGAGGTACTTCAACCACATAAATTGGCTCGAGTACTATTGCTTCACTTAAAGAGAATATTTTGCCGCAGTGCTCTTTCCACGATCCTCTGTGAGGGAAAATTAAGTACTTGAATTCATGTAGGCCTTGATCAAGGTACTTCTGGCCCGGCCTGACTTCATGAGGGGCACGGTGAGCATAAGCAGGACTTCTTAAAACAGTTAGCCTTAATTCAGGTCCCTTTACACTGTAGCTATATTTAGAGTCATTTATTATCGTAACTCCGTAAGTTCTCTTCTCTACTAAAGATGCTACTTCACCTGATACATCAATCCATCTCTGACCAGGCTCTTCCTCGCCGTTGGATTCTCTGACAATAGTTCCGTAAGATATCTCATATGTTACAACAGGGTTAAACACATTAATCGGGAAAACTAAACGTAAGAGCCTATGTTTTTCTCTCCAGTCAACTTGCACCCTTACTTCAATGAAGTCTAAGTTTCTGTAAAGTATGAAATCTTGAATAAGTTTTGACTCACCGTAAGTATACATAGCTCTTATTCTGCTTCTTACAGGACCATTTTCAATAAGCTCTACTGAAGATAACGTGAAACAGCCTTCCTCCTCTGTATAGGCATCAACTTCATGACTCCAAGTATCGCTTTCATCCTTAACTACTACGGGAACAGCCGCCTGCTGGCTAAAAACTTGTACACCATGCTTTTTATCATATAAATACTCTATGTAGCCTGTTTTCTCAGAAATCTTGAGTTTAAAGAACTCGTTCTCGATTTCAAGCTTCTTTGGAGCCTCCTCTGACTTAACAGGAGACTCCCCTAGAACTACTCTATATACACGGT
The DNA here is from genome assembly GCA_003650815.1 of Thermoprotei archaeon. GTDB lineage: Archaea > Thermoproteota > Thermoprotei > Thermofilales > B15-G2 > B15-G2. The sequence goes on from QMSB01000006.1 coordinate 4,342, forward strand.
ATCCGAGAGAAGGCAAGTCTGCAACAAATACTGCTCTAGTAGTTCCCGCCGCCGCTGAGGTTTCGACAAACTGGTAGTCTACAGCTTTATCTTCTAGTAAAAGCACTTTATCCGGAGTCCATGCAGGCTCCACTTCGACTGGATATTTTAAATTGAATGGCGTTAAGTTAAACACGACTAAGTAGACTTCACTGCCCTCTAGATTTATTTTACTAGAAATTTTCTGAGTATAAATATCGACTATTTCCCGGGCTTTGTTTAAAGCCTCATATATCACTGCCCTGATGTCTTCGTAAGCTTCAGGTATACAAGTTCCTGCAAGGGAATCATGAAACTGGCTGAACAAGAGCAGTTTCCAAGCTCTCCTAAGATCTTCCTCTGGATATTTTTCTCCGAAGAGAGAATAGCATATACTAGCTACTCGCTCTGCTGCGAGAAGCATGTGTTCTGTTTTCCTATTTAAAGCTTTTATTTCGCTGTAGGCACTATAGCACCCCCTGGCGTGATGCTGAAGTTCTCCTTTGACTACAGGGAAGAATTTACGTGACTTAAGTAACTCTTTGAAGTACTCCTCAATAGTACTGTGAACAACTTCAACACCATAGTCTCTGCAGACTTCTTCAAGTATCTTTACATCCTCTAGACTCGGCCCACCACCATGGTCTCCTCTACCGTACAAAAGAAGCATTAAGTCATGTTCTCTTCCATATTCCTTCAGCATTTTATCTAAGTGTCTTCTAAGCTCGTCACCAAATACAACAGGGGAGTAGGGTACTCTGTAGGCGAGAATACGTGAGCCATCAGGCGACTCCCACCAGAAGACTAAAGGCAAATGCATTTCTTCTTCCTTCGGCCTCATGAAGACATAGTACTTGAACCCTGACTTAGCAAGTATCTGTGGCAGCATAGCGTTGTGTCCAAAACTATCAATATTGTAAGCCACAACAGCTCTTCTACCCGTCAGCTTCTCTAAGATCATCTGTCCGTAGAGAGCATGCCTCACATAAGACTCACCGCACGGAAGATTACAGTCTGGCTCAACTATCCAGCCTCCTACTATCTCCCATCTTCCTTCATTGACGACACTTAGTACTTCGTCGAAAAGCCTAGGCTCTATTTCTTTAAGCCACTCGTACATAATGGCTGATGACATTGCGAAAACAGCTTTACTCCTATTAACTACCTCGAGTACTTTTCGGACAGTATTGCGTACAACCCATATACCTTCGCGTAGACGCCATAGCCACACTGGATCTATATGAGTATTACTTACAGCATATACCCTAGTCACGAGTATTTACTACAGACAGAATCTAAATAACTATGGTTAAAAACTTATTCTGCTCACTTACATGAATTAAGTGTGAAAGAATAATTGAGCTCTGCTCAGTACGTCTACTGCCCTGAAAGATATAAACTTGTGATTTCAATAGCTTTAGAGGCGCTCATTTTCATGGGGCTTTTCCCGAGCTGGGGTCTTACAATGCTATGAATATACGCTATAATTATTCCCCCGCCTATTGTCTAGGCGAGTAGCATAGCAGTGTTTATAGCTTCATACAAGCACTAACTCTAGAAAACTCGCACCTAACGTTATAAAAGACCCAGAGCTTAGAAAAGTAAGGCGCTTAGGGTGGATTGTCTGGACTCTCTCCTTTGCTATAGTAATTGCCTTGTACCTCATTATTCTTCAGTTAATGAAACTCTCGCTAAAGTAAATCATATTCCTCTCCTCCAGTAGCTGGTACTATGCTGTAACACTAGCCTTCATAGTTGAGGGTCTTACAATAGAGCGAAAAGAAGTCGAAATGAGGCACCTTGCTTTCTCATACATAGATATTCTAGCTAGAAAAGGCTATATTATGAAAAGAAAAGTAATTACCGATGAAGGTCCAGGAACTCTAATAGAGCTAATTGAGAAAGATCTCGTTAAGTACCGTGAAACAGTGAACTGTTTGAGAGAAATACTCAAAACAGTAGACTGTAAGTAAAATACATGAAATTGAGAAAGCTTTTCTACACAACATTAAGCACACCAGAGATACTTGATTTTAGAAAGACTGCGATGATATACAGCTTTAGCTGGATTTTTGACGGAAAAAACCTTTACCTAGTAGTTAGCTATAATCCCGTTACTATTGCTAAAGTCTCTCAAATAGACCACGAGTTGAAAGTAGAAGCATATTCTGAGCAAAAAACCATTACTAAAAGCGAGCTATCAGAAAAAATAGAAATAACTCTAGGTCTTAACGAAAAAATAGAGGAGTTTTACGAGAAAATAAGAGAAGATCCTCTACTAAAATACGTTCCTACAGCGCTGAGAGGAGCTCGTCTCAGATCTGTTGACCTATGGACAGGAATAGTTACAGCTATATGTCAGCAGAACGCGAGCTTTAAGCAGGGCTGGACTATGCTCTATAACCTTTATAGAAAAACAGGCAGAACCTTTAGAGTAGAGAACCACGATGTACTAATCTTGCCTACCCCGAACCAAGTTCTCGAAATCAAACCAGATACGCTTAAAGAATGTAAACTAGGCTATAGGTCACAGACTCTGGTTGAAGTAGCTAAAGTACTAGAGTCAGGAGACTTGGAAGAAGACCCTCTTTATCAAGACCCCTATTCAGCCGAAAAAATATTAAAGAAAATTAAAGGCATTGGACAGTACTCAGCACGCTTGACCCTAGTCCTTTCTCTTAGAGAATACGCTTTACCGCCTATTGATAGGTGGACTACAAGACTTGTTCAAGAAGCATATGGCTTAGAGTCTCGTAGCTTTAAAACAGTAGAGAAGGCTATTAAGACGAGATGGGGGAAATGGGCGGGTCTAGGCGTGTTCTTTCTCACAGTAGTTCTTGACGCGGTTCCTCTTTCAAAAGCTTTGCTGAGGTTAAGGAAAGGAGAACTAAAGCCTCGTGCAGATGCCAAGGAGCTGACTCCCTTAACTCTGTGGAAAAAACTGTAACTTATACGAAAGTAATTTAATTAGGCTGCATTTGTGAGTTGAGAATGCAGAACTTAGTGTCAGCTCTACTTGGACTATATATTCCTCTAGCTGCCGGAATTATGCTCAGAAGACTAAACCTCACAAGCGATACTGCTAGCAGAGATCTGTCGAGAGTAGTGCTCTACTTCCTGTTTCCGCTACTAGTGTTTCTTGCAGTGTCCAAGAGAAAAATCACGGTAGAAATTTTACTGATGCCTGTTCTCTCTATGACTCTCATATTGATCTGCTTAACGGTATCGCTTTTAATTTTCGGTAAACAACATGAGTTAATTTTACCAGCTTCATTTCATAACGCCATTTATTTACCAATACCTATCGCATATGCTCTTTGGGGAGAGGAAGCAGTAGCGCTAATAAGCTACTATGCTTTAGGTAACATACTTCTATTTAACCTACTAGTACCTCTAATAGCAGCAGGCAGCCTTAAGAAAGGGCTCCATAACTTAGCTAGATATCCTCCTTTCTACGCCCTAGTGTTAGGCATAATAGCCTCCGCTCTAAGCATAACTATTCCTACTGAAGTCGAAGAGGCTTTAAGAGGAATCGGCGGAGCTACTACTCCAATAGCCATCCTAGTACTAGGACTCGATTCTGCTAAAAATCTCGTATTTGAGAGAGACTCTCTTAAAGTAATGTTCATCAGATTTATTGTGGCACCTGTAGCAACACTTATTTTAGCATGCATGGTCTTTAAGCTCAGAGACCTACCGTTAGCCGTAGTTACCCTCGAGTCACTAATGCCTCCTGCAGTAAGTAATGTTATTATTTCAGGAGAATTTGGTCTTGATAGTGAAAAAATGGCTAGAATAGTTGTAGTCACTACTCTATTTGCTTCAATAGCATCTCCTCTTCTCACACTTCTCTTTCTGAAGAGCCTTTATTGATGAAAACAAGCTACAGTTTATACATTAATTTTAATCTGATATAATACTAAACTATAAAGAAATATACTTGTTTACTACTAGGAGTATGTGAGAATTAGAGAGGAAGAAGGCGTTCTCGAAGGCTCTAAGTATGTGGTGAAGATTCCTTCAGCACACGAATTTAACTGCTGTGTGGTAGGGTGTAGAGGCTGGGCTTATAGAGGCGAGTACAGGGAGGGGCTTCATAGACATTTAGATCCTCTCGGAAACTATATTGTCGAGAATGGTTTCCTCTGGGCTGCAACTGACTACGGTGCTGGAGGATATCCCTTAAGAAAAGCTCTTAAAAGTATTAAAAGTTTAATAAACTATATTAGGAAAAAGTATGGTGTTGAGAAAATAGGTTTACTTGGAACAAGTATGGGAGGCCACTTTGCCTTAATGTATGCTATAGAGCATCCAGAAGATGTATCATGTGTAGTAGACATATACGGTGTTGCTGATATTAGAGCTCAGGTTAAGCATGTAGTTAGAGCCCTACAGTTTCTACCAGCATCTCTTCTCATTATAAGAAAACCAAGCGAAATAAAATCAGCTATAAAGTTTCTACAGGACATAAAGAAAGAATTCGGCGGAAATCCATTTCTACTTAAATTCAATGAAAACTACAGCCGGTACAACCCTATAGAGAGAGTCTCAGAGTTAAAGGCTCCAGTACTTATAGTGCACGGCACTAAAGACTACGCAGTTCCCCTCAAAATCTCCCTTAAACTAGCAGAGGAACTAAAGAAACACGGAAAGTCTTTCGAACTTCACATAGTTGAGGGCACTGGTCACGACGAGGAGACTATTAAGAAAGCTCTACCAAAAATACTAGACTTCTTGAGTAAACACTTGAAGAAATAGATGGCTCAGAGAATTTACAACATACACTAATAAGCTGGAAGCTCATTAAAGCTGAATTTCTTAGACACTTTGGAAATACATGGATACTCAGTTCTTCAGCTTTCGATCACTTTTCACTAGTCAACGCCTTCATCATCGAGAGGCATCTCTACTTGAAGTAGCTCACTACTTTTGAATACTTGTCTAGGAGTTCTAAGTTTTTCGGTTGAGGATGCATGTACAGGATAAAGTGCTTTACTCCTATCTCAGTGAAGCCTTCTATTTTCCTGATTATGTCTTCGGGAGTGTCTCTTTCTTCCCAGACATCTATTACGTTGCCCCACTGGAATTTCCCCGGCTTCTTCATGTACTGCGACATGTATTCCATTTTCTTCTTATAGTCTTCTGGCTTCCCTATCTGGGGAACCCATCCGTCACAGTATTTAGCCGTGGCTCTGAGCATTCGTGGTCCATGTCCTCCGCTGAATATAGGTGGATGGGGCTTCTGATAGGGACGTGGCACTAGTCTGCAGTTATTGATTTTCCAGTATTTTCCTTCGTAGTTTACCTCCTCTTGAGTCCACACCATTTTAATAATCTTTATCGCCTCAATGGTCTTGTCTACTCTAATTCTGGGAGGTTCCCATGGGTAGCCGTATGCTTCAAATTCTTCTTGCCACCAGCCAGCTCCTATACCTAGAAATACTCGTCCTTTAGTTAGCTGATCTATTGTTGTAACTATTTTTGCTACTAGCACAGGGTTTCTAAATAGAGAACACATTACTAGGGGAGATACTTTAACTTCTGTGAGCACGGCTATGGCTGTCAGCATAACCCAGCACTCCGGTCTGCAGCCTCTTTCATCGCTTTTTACTAGAAAATGATCTTGGTGGGAAATTACATCGAAGCCTAGCTGAGCTGCTTTGAGAGCACAGTCACGTATGTAGTCTATGCTCTGTGTTACTGGTAAATGGTACCAAAAAACAATGTCTTTGTTCATCGGTAGTATTTAAATGTCTTAGAGTTTAAATAACTTAGCTACTGGTAGTCTTTTCTAGTGCTCCTTCTACAGAGAGGTTTACTGTTATTTCAGCTATGTCAGCACAGTATTCTGCTATTCTCTTAAGGCTTTCTACTATTGTTCTAGCTACTAGCGCCTCTTCTACATCTACGCGCTTTTCCATAAGCTCTCTTATGATAGTGTCCTCTACCTGTCTTAGAGAACTGACCTCATCTACTACCTGGTGAGCAAGTACCTTATTGTACTTGGAGAGAGCTTGTGAGGTCTTCTCGTACACTCTGCAGACGCTGCCTCCTAGTTTCTCTATATCAGAAGCTATTTTTTCACCTACAGGTTTATGAGACTTATACAGAACTTCAGCTATTCTGCTGGCGTGATCACCTATTCTCTCTATACTTTTAGCTATTAACCTAAAACCTAAGCACTCCCTAAGGTCAGTTAAACCTACCTCAGAAGGCAGCAACATTCCCATAGCAACTGACTTAAGCTGCCTTACTATAAATAAGTAGAATTTATCTATAGTGTCGTCTCTCTCGATTATTTCTTTAAGGAGAGTTTTCTCCGGATTTCTCATACATTTTAAAGCATCTTTTAACATGTAGTGAGAGACTTTTATCATACGATTTATAGCAGTACGTATCGGAAGTTCTGCAGGCTTAGCTAGACACTGAAAGAGAACTGTGTCTACAGTCTCCTCCACTATTTCTACTCCAATCATCTTCTTAACCATGACATTTCTTAAAGCTACTCTATGCTCATGTGTTTTCCCTTTAAACACTACCTTTATGACATCGTATCCCACTAAGTATCTCGTGATAAATTCTCTCACAGCTATGCTTGGCGAAGTAGACTCATCAATACATAGGACTGACTCATGTAGCTCCTTTCTTTTACGAGCAGGTATTATCTTCAGACTATTGTCTGGCTGAACCATGACTACTACGTAATCTCCTGGCTTTAGGTGTACGGATTTAACCCATTCTTTTGGTAGAGAAACTATGAGTGTGGAGCCTCCCGTGAGCTGTACTCTTCGCAACATGTGTTTCTCAGACATAATAATCAGTATATAGTTTAGTTAGGTATTATATATAGATATTTTCCTAATATAGAGCTTTATGAAATAGTTAGGTTAACAATATATACCTGTAGGTAAACTCCTCTAGCGATGAGCAGTAAGCGGGAGTATATTGTCGGTGTAGTTTCTCTACTAGCTTCTATAGTGCTGATACTTGTCTTCTTCGCGCTAATTGTCGCTAAAAATCATATTTTAACAAAAATGCTATTAAGTACATTAGCATAAGGAAACAATAGCGTGAAAATCGCTGTAGTCGGAGCCGGGCCAATTGGAAGTCTGCTCTCACTAAGGCTACTTCAGAAAAATAAAGAAGTAGTAGTTTTTGAAGAAGACGAGGAGCCAGGTATTCCCGCACATTGTGCTGGAGTAGTCAGTTTAAAGACTCTTAGGATTTACGATTTATCTTTCTCTCAGCGCTTTATTTTGAATAGATTTAGGGGAGCTTATATTTTCCTTCCCGGAGGACACGTACTTCATGTTGCTAGAAGAGAGTATGTTGCATGTGTTATAGATAGGGTTTCATTTGACAGAGAGCTCTCTTTCTTAGCTGAAAAGAAAGGAGCTGCCTTAATGCTCGGTACAAGAGTAGAAGACCTGCTGTTAAACAGGAGTAAAGTTTTAGTCAAGACAGGTAAGAGGGATTTTTGCGTTGATAAGGTTTATTTATGCGAGGGATTATCTCGTACTCTTACTAAAAAACTTGCATCTCTGAAACATAGGCCTTTAGTTGGAGTAAATATAGATCTTGAAGCATCTACTAGTTTCCCCGAAGACCATGTCTGTGTTTTTATTTCAAAGAAAGTAAGCGATAGACTTTTTGCTTGGCTTATACCTCTTAACGGCGGTCTAGTGAGACTAGGACTAGCTGCGTCGAGTAATGTCGCTAAAAGGCTCTCTTATGTAATTAAATACGCTACAGCGAAGGGATTGATTGATAGTTTGAGAAAAATTTCTGAGTCTGCTGGACTAGTTAATGTAGATGGACCGTTACCGAGATTCTCTTTTCTTGGAGATAGAGTTATTGTAGTAGGAGACGCTGCTGGGCAAAATAAGCCTACTACTGGAGGAGGACTTTACTATGGGGGACTCGGCGCTCTACTTGCCTCTCAGACTACTAGTGGAAGAGACTACGAGAAAGCGTGGTGGAGTGTTTGTGGAAGAGATATTAAATTCATGTCTATTTTCAGACGTGTTCTAGACAATCTCAGCGATCGAGATCTAGAGGAGATGTTGAAGAGGATAGACTTGGAAGAGCTTTCTCAACTGTTTTCATTTAGAGCTGATTTTGATAGACAGTCTCTTGTAATGAGAAGCTTAATGGATTATTTGGCGAGGCAGCCTCTAGGATCGCTACTTCTTATCTTAAAGAGCTTGATAGTATCGTTGCTAGCTTAGGGCAGTGCTCAGCACTTCTACTATGTCTAGTACGTCTACGAAAACGTTTTCCCTCATAGCTGCTTTGTCAAGAGCTATTTCACATATTTCACATCCTGAGACTATAGTTTCTGCTCCTGTACTAAGCAGCTCTCGTAGTCTCATAACGCCTATTTCTGACGCTAGGTCGGGATAGAATGAGAGTATTGATCCTCCACAGCACCTCGAGTAGTACTTATTGTAGTGTGGTGCCTCTAGAACTGTTAAGCCCAGCCACTCTAGTACTGCTCTAGGCTCCTCTACTACTTTTCCGTGTCTTGTCAGATGGCAAGGATCGTGATAAACTATCTCGCCGGAGAGCTTACGGTACTTTATTTTATTCTTGTTCATGAGCTCGTAAAGGTACTCTGATATGTGTAGCACTTCGTAGTCGACGTCAAAGTACTCTGAGTACCTCTCTTTTAGAGCAATGTAGCAGCCGGGACAAATCGTGACTATTCTTTCTACACCACTCTCTTTAAATGATTTGATGTTTTTCTCAGCTTGCTCTAAGAACTCTTTCTCAAACCCTATTTCATAAAGCACTAGTCCACAGCAGTATTCATCTGGACCAAGATAGCCTAACGTTATCCCGCTCTTCTCCATGAATTTTTTAAGTGAAAGCAGTATCTGTCTCCTAGAGATAGGTATAGTGCATCCTAAGAAAATTATTGTCTTAGACTTTCTCGGGGGCAGTACCTGTACTGGAGTTTTCGCTCTGCGCTCTGCGCTGTAAGGATTGTCGCTGCTGACTATGGAGTCTCTTATCTCTCTGTGGATTCTCGGGACAGCGTTCTTTGACACAAGGAACTTCCTCACGTTTCTGAAAATTCTTGTGTTGTCTAGAGCACATACTGCTTCACAGTAGCCACATAAAGTGCACTTGAAGTATATGTCCACTAGCTTCTCTGTCAAACCTACGTTTCCCTCTACTATTCCTCGAGCTAAGTGCATTCTTCCTCTCGACGAGTATGTCTCAAAGCCTAGTACTCTTCTGACAGGACACTCGTATACGCAGAAACCGCACTGTGTTCTAGCACAAGTATAGAGATTGTCGACTAAATCCTTTAAATAATCTCTGAGATTCATTCGACCCACCTCGATTCACCGAACTTCTTGCCAGGATTCATTATTCCGGCAGGATCGAAAACCTCCTTTATTTTCAGCATATACTTGAGAGCGTTCCCATGCTCGTAGACATTTATTCCTGCTAGAACTTCTCCATCACCGTAGTACGCGCTCATAGAGCCTCCCAGATCTACCGCGGTTTTCGCCATTTCCTTTAGATATCTATAAAAGTTTCTTACTTCTTCTTCGCTGTCTCCTACCCATACGGCAAACGATATGCTTACGTGAGTGCTGTTAGGGTGCTGGAAGTACACATTCATTCCAAGAACCTCTAAGCCATACTTAGAAGAGTACTCTAAGTACTTTCTGTACATTTCCTGGATCTTACCAACAGGGACGCTTACTCCAGCTGCACCGAATCTTCTTGTTCTTTGAGAATCGGGCCACTTTTGCTTAAAGGGTATGAAAGGTTTTTCCCACGGAAAGCGTAGCTCCTTAGGCTCTATTGCTACATGCTTGCTAGTCCACCACATTTCGAGCACTTCTCTATCCTCTATGGGCTCTCCTCCGTGTTCTCGAACGATTTCCCGCGACTTCTTCATCATGAAGTCTACTACGTCTTTGTCTCCAGCAAAGCTTAGAAACAACACTGCTTCAGTCCACTCCGGCACCTTCGGCTCTACTCCATACTTAGCTCTATATGCGTGAGTATAAAACTTAAGCCTATTTTTACACTGGAGGTTGGCTGACTCCGGTAAAACTCCTCTTTTCAGCATATCGACTAATGCTTTAACACCGTGACTAAAGCTGGGGAAAAAGAAGCCCACGATATCTCTGTGCGGAGGCGCTGGAACTACTCGTAAGACTGCCTCAGTTACTATCCCCAGAGTTCCCTCTGATGATATAAACAGCCAGTGAAGGTGATACCCTGAAGTAGATATAAGGGTCTTTCTATGTCCCAGCTCAACTACTTCGCCAGTTCCCGTGACTACCGTTATACTGCACAAATGGTTCTCTATTTTACCGTACCTTATGTTGAATGTTCCATCAGATCTAAGCGCAATGACGCTGCCTACTGTGGCTACTGCCTTAGACTCTACATCATATGGAAACCAGAGACCATATTTTCTGAGCTCTTCATTAAGTCTGAGGATGGGAATCCCTGCCTGGACTCTAACAACATAGTTTTCTTTATCTACTTCAAGAACTCTATCCATGAGCTTCATGTCCACTAAAATACCTCCTCTAGCCAAAGATCCTCCGCTCATGGAGGTTCCTCCTCCTCTAGGAGTGACGGGAATCTTGTACTCGTATGCTACTTTGACTACTTGGGAGACTTCTTCAGTAGACTTAGGTAAAACCACTATATCCGGTAATGCTCTAAAGTCCCGCGTACAGGGATTCCAGTTGCGGGAATACGGCAATCTATCCTCTATAGCAACAGATACTCTTTCCTCTCCGAGCAGCTCTACCAATTTAGAGTAAACTCTTTTAAGTACTTCTTTATCCACGTTTACTTTAATAGACCTAGCTATAAATGCTTATCAAGGCTCAATAAGAAGAACTTAAGTAATAAGAGTAGTGAAAAAAATAATTTATTTGAAGGATTTATCAGAATAAGTTACTGTAAAGGCATCCAAGTCTTTTCTTCAGCCTTAAAGTACTTATAAGGTATAGTCTTCTCGGCGAAAACAGGACCTAAGTAAGCTTCAGTCCACTCCCCTACATCACTCATTATCTCTAAGAATACTCCCTTATACTCGTCTGGTACAGATGCTATTAAGAAGAGAGTATCTTTGCCTGCTATAGCTGTCTTAACAAACGGGAGCGAAGCGACTTTGACGAAAGATTCACTTGGGCCTTTAACGACGTAAGCGTAGGTGAATTTCTCTACTTCTTGCTTTGGTGGAAGATATGCCCTAAAGCCCTCTATTAAGAACTTTACTCTTCTTTTTATTCTATACTCTATAGTCTTCTTATTTCCTTTAAGTCTATTCGCTATTTTGCTTGGGTACAGCTGTAGCTCCTGCATTGCAGCAAGTATTCTCAAGTCTAAATCATCGAAGTCTATTCTTCTAAGTGGTGCCTGATATAGCTGTGCTTCAGTTAACGGTGTTTTAGTGTAGTAGAAATCGTAGTTTACCTCAGTTACAAAACATCTATCTAACTCATAGTGGTCTACTACTTGCCCGTATTTTTCCATATAGTCTACAGCCTTACTAGTATATTCCTCTGGAATCGACGACACCACGAGGAATCCCTTGAAGCCTCTGTACGCCTGGTATACTCCTAAAGCATACGGAATCTCTTCCTTTACTAAGTTTCGAGTACTCTTTATGAAGAATACGTAGGGCTTAAGCCTTAGGTTAGGGAAGCAGGCTTCTAAGCGCAATTCTACTCCTTTCTTCTCAAAGCGTAAGTGGAAGAGCCTCCAAGCCGTAGCCACAGAGACCTTAGCGTCCCTAGCTATAGTGCTCAAATTGAGTATAGGAGTCTTGTTGAGATGCCGTACTAATAGTCTTAAGAACTCTACGTATCTCTCATCGAAGGCAAGCACATGCAGCTCTTTTTCTTTCTCAATCTCTCTCTTTTTACCAGGCATTAGTGAGAGAAGCTCAGGGAGGCTAATTAAGCTTTTCTTTCTGGATGCTTTAAATTTGTTCATCTAAACCTGAGAAAATAGATATCTTTCAAATTTTCACATAGGCCTTGAGCTGAGCTTAGATGAGAATTTAGGACTCAGGTCTCAGAATCTGTTCTAAAGTTATGACAATAGCCACTAAGAGGGAAAAGTACAATATGAAGAAGAGAAAGGAAGAGATTTCTTTGCATAACATATATTCAGCAAAAAATACTAATGTACTTGAGGAAGTCTTAAACCCTAGAATACTAGCAGCTTCTAAAATGAAATAGGCTTCGGGAAGGAATACGATTAATGGAAAAATAAGAGAAACTAAGAGCCTTATCTTCAAGTGCTTAATAGGCCTAGCAATAATAGAGACATATAGGAGAGGGGCTACTAGTAATAGAGCTAACGAGTAGTTCTGAGCTAGTAGAGAGTAAGTAAAGATAGTTGACGTTACTGTAGCTAACTTAAGAGACCTCCAATCAGCTGAGAACTTGGGGGCCATGACCTTAACAAGGACTATAAGCAATATAAATGATATTATTAAAGATAGATAAGCATTCATTAAAAATATAGCTGATAATAAAGCAATTATCAGACAAATCAATGAGCATAAATAAAATAAAGTAAAGACAACGAATCCCGGAATTAACTTAGATCTCTCTCTACTATAAAGATATATTACCTCATATACAGCGGGCACATATAGTGTGAAGAATATGTAGAGCAGTATATGCCATGTAACTACAACAGAGTTTATGAAATAATAGTGCTTACCCACGCTGGGCACGTGCCCGTTTAAATCTATTGTTAACACTATCCTCTCTAAGAGATCTCCTACTCTCTTTAAACTCTCTTTAGATACCTTATCTAAGCTATCTTCTACTGTATGCCAGTAAGGATAAAGAGGATAATCAGATATTCCTACTGCTTGAATACCTTTAGATACAAATACCTGCGAGTCTGTACCGAAGAGGGTCATTAATCCGAGTCGCGCAGCTAGCACTGGCTCTGAGACCTTAATCAAGTACCCGAATTTCTCGTGAGCCTTCATCAAATACAATAAGCCTCCATCACACAGCTCCAAAGGATCTTCCGCGCTGTTGAAAGCATAGAGGGCATATCCTTCAGCCTCCTTCCACGCACACATATCGATACTAATTGCTGCTACCACACGATCAACGTAAGGAAATTCTTTTACAAAAAATCTAGTACCCCATAGACCTGTCTCTTCAGCATCCGGCGAGAGAAAAATTACTCCAAGTCTAGTGTTTCTCTGAGAAAATACTCTTGCTAGCTCTAGTAGTACTGCTAGTCCCGCTGCGTTATCGTTTGCCCCCTCAACAGTCCACGGAACAACATCATGATGAGCTATCAAAACTATATATTTATCAACCTCACCTCTCTTAATACCATAAACATTAAATGCTTTCACTATATTTCCATTAAAACTCCTAGTGTAAAAAACCTGAATATAAGATTCCAGCCCTATCTCCTTAAAATAATCGTAGATCCATAAGGCAATTCTCCTGTCAGCCTCCGACCCTACTACACGCCTCCTGTATTCAGTAACTATCTTGCTCAATAGCGTGTAGGCTTCATCTCCACTAAACCGTGTCTCACCCTCATAGAGAACTATACTGGGCTGAGTTAAAGGGACTACTATTAGTCCTAGAGCTGGCAGAACTATTAAAGCAAAGTAGAGCTTTCTGCTATCTACTCTACTTCTAAGGGACATGGACGCCAAATTAATGTAAGGAACCTAGGTGAAAAATATTACTTAGATTCAGTGAATAGTCTCGTGGACTGGCTCGCTAAGAAACATTACTTAGAAGTGAAGCTAGACTTTGAGAAGCAGAAGCTTTCTGCTCACTCAATTATTAATATCGAAAACCGCTCTAATTGGCATGTCCCCCTGCTTATAGCTCTTAACAAAAGGGCTAAAGTAAGTAGAGTTCTCTTCAACAAAGAAAAAGTAGACTTTACAGAGAAAGTGGAGAAACTAGACTCCCGTGTTCTAGCTGACTACAAGGTAATAGATCCAAGAAAAAATCTAGCACCTAGAGAAGAATGCATACTAGAAGTAGAGTACACAGGACCTATAGAAGACCTTGGAGAAAACATTCTCGATGAAACATACATCTTCAGACTAGAAAACCTTTGGTACCCAGTAAATGCAAAGACACCTCTACTAGATTATCAGGCTCCTCAGACCACTTACGAATTAAAGGTATGTACTTCGCCAGGCTATACGGCGCTTGCAGCAGGCGAGTTAGTCAAGAGGAAATCAACAGATGGTATGGAAATGCATTACTTCAGTCTAGATAAGCCATCTCCACTAGTACTAGTCGTAGGAAAATACCACTTAATCTCATCAGATAGAATAGTCTGCGGTGTCTTCACGAAGCACAGAGAATGCGCTACAGAAATTCTGAATAAAGCGCAAAGTGCATTAAATGAACTTGAAAAGCTTTTCCAGAGACTTCCCTACACAGCGATATATGTTGTCGAAGGACTAGAATACACGGTACATAATCTAATACTAATCGACTACGATATTCTCGACAAGTACTATAGAAAAGCACTCGACTCCTATATTCTCGAGAAAACACTGCTAAAACTCCTTGCTAAATGCTATTGGGGAGGACTAGTCCACGTAAATAAGTTTTCTCCAGGAGCCTTCTGGATAAATGACAGTCTCCCAGAATACATTGCATACACTATATTAAAGAAAAAGTATCCAGAGAGAACTTCTGCCCAGCTCAACAAAACTATTTCAGAGTACCTAGCGAAGACTACTGAAGAAGAAAAACCTCTAGCCGAGATCGCTTTAGAGAAAATAGACAGCAAAATTCCTCAAGTAGCTAAAGCTAGAGGCCTAGCCCTACACTACATGCTCAATCGGTTTATGAGAGAAGATTACTTTAAAGCTCTCTCAGCTCTCTTAGAAAAATATTCCTGGAAAACCGTCAATATAGAGAAATTTACTAAATATTTCACAAAGCATTACCCTAGAACCAAGTGGTTCTTTGAAGACTGGCTCTACTCAAACGCCCTACCTCTCTACAAGCTTAAACTAGTAGACTTAGTCAATGTCGCTAATGACTGGTATCTAGGCTTCAAGATAATAAACGAGCATTTAGGTAGAGCCCCGCTAGACGTAGTAGTTAAGACAGAAAAAGACATAGTCAGGAGAAGAGTATGGGTAGGAAGCAAAGACTACAAGAAAGTAGTCTTTAGACTACGTAGTAAACCTATAGAAGTATTAATAGACCCTGAGCATAAAATAATTAAACATCCACTAAGTGAAACAAAACTTCTTCTCAAGGAAAAATGATATTACACAATAAATCTAGAAAAACTATGTAGTAAATACATATAAGAGGGGAGATTATTCAGTATCTTGCTTAATGCGATGATGTTAAGGCTCGGTTGGCTGAATATGATGAGTACTCCCGGCAATGAGCGTCTTAATCTTATGCAATAAGCACATAGTCATTTAAGTAATTGAAGTGTGAAATATCCGTGGACGCTAGAGAAAGAATATATTGTTTATTAAACTTAGAGGAAGCTGATAGAGTAGGTTACGTAGATTTCTTCTGGTCTGAGACTATCGATAGATGGAAGAAGGAAGGCTTACCTGAGCACGCCGACTTAAAGGAGTACTTCAAAATGGATATAGCTTTTATTGGAGCCGACATCACACCTAAGTTCGACACGATTACAGTCGAGGAAACCGAAAAACACAAAATTTTCCGAGACGCGTTCGGAGTTAAGGTGAAGTCGTGGAAACATAGAAGCGGTGTTCCTTACGCACTTGAGCCAGCTGTATTTACACTTGAAGAATTCAAGGAGAGAATAGAGCCTCTCTTAGACCCAGAGTACCCGGCTAGAATCTCTAGCAGTAAGTATCCATTTAAAGCAGATGTAGAGAAGGCTGTGAAGAAGCTCCAGGAAAAGTATTTCGTGTTCTCCAGCATACTTGGACCATTTGAGTATGCTCGCCATATTCTCGGCGAGCGGGTAGACCGGATCTTAGTATTAATGCACAAGGACCCTAGACTAGTGGAATACGTGTTCGAAGTTCTCGGAAGGTTTCTAGGAACAGTAGCTAAAGCGTTTATAGACTATGGTGTAGACGGAGTCTGGGTATGGGACGATGTAGCTTACAGAAGTGGACCTTTCTTCTCGCCAAAGATGTACGAGAAATACGTAATGAAAGCCCACGCTAAGATAACTCAGCCCTATAGAGCGAAAAACCTGCCTGCAGTACTCCACACAGACGGCAACGTAAACGTATTAATTCCCTACTTCCTTAAAGCAGGCTTTACCGCACTACAGCCTTTAGAAGCTAAAGCGGGAATGAATGTGGTGGAGCTTAAAGAAAAGTATGGTGACCGAATGGCGTTTATAGGCAATATTGATGTTCGTGAGCTGTCTAAAACAAAGGAAGACATTAAGCGAGAAGTACTTTCCAAGATACCTAAAGCAATGGAGGGAGGAGGATACATTGCGTGTTCAGACCACTCAGTACCTCCTACAGTCTCGCTGGACAACTACACGTTCTTCTTAAACGTAGTTCGGAAATATGGGCGCTACGCTAAGACCGCTAAGTAAGCTTAAATAATAGAGCAGATTTAACTTTTGAATGTCAAGGAGGATAGTCGGCACAGTAGTTCCGCTTATTAAAATAATGCTAATCGTATGGCTACTACTACTAGCAGTACTATATACTATTGACAGACTACTTGATGTACTGCCTAAAGGACTTTTCGGACAAATACTAGGTTATAGTATAGCATTAACATTATTGAGTTTCTGGCTAGCGACCTGGTACAAGCTAACCAAGATATATTTCTGGGAAAATATTAAAAAATACTACAAGAAGTAGCTTAATTAGATAAACCACTTGAAGTATCGAGAATTATTTAATTCTTATTATCATGTACCGAGATTATAAGTAAAAAACTACAGTAAATAGAAATTGTGTTACTGAGCGTCTGCTCAATCTTCTCGGTATTTACAGCGTTTACAGTCGTCTTCGCCGTTGGGTAGGAGCCTGCCTTCTTCGTCGTATGGTGGTCTGCGGCAGATGTGGTAGATATTGCCCCAGTTTGTCTTCACTATCTCTAAGTACTTGCATCTACCCATACTTAGTCTATTGGGGGTGGGAGAGGCGCTATTTATAGTTTTCGGCTATTTTTAAGAAAATATTCTTTCTCTTTAAAGCATTTACAAGAAGAATAAAGCTGCCTGTATTTGAATCAAGCATTTTCCGCGTCTTTTCGGATATACAAGCCTCCTAATAAATTCTTCGTTTCAAATAGTGCCTAAGTTATGTTAACTTTCAGAGTACTTTAATGAGATATATATTCTCTAAGGGACTATTCTCCTATGTGCATGTGAGCCCTATATACAGCCAGATCAGGGAACTTCACTCTGTTAGCCTTAAGGTCATTGAAGAAGAGCTCCGCGAGCTCGAGGCCATAGTTGAGGAGAAGACTATAGTGAATTTTCCTTCTTTGAGCTCTTTTACTTGCTGCTGTATAGATGGTAGCTATGTTATTGACGAGAGGTTTGGATGCTATATTGCGGCATTTTCTGCTTTTCCCGTGATAGTCGGGGAAGGTTCTCTTAGGAGGAGTGAATATGTCTCTTCATCACCCGTAGTAGTCCCTATTTTGCCTAAGACTAGAGGAGAAAGTAGAGCCTCTACTCTCTGCCGCTGCTACGAAGAACTATCAGCGCTAAAGCACATCGAGTTCTGTGACTACGTCTTTCTCGACGGCTCCTATATTTCAGTCCTCCTCAGCTGTTCCTATGCGAGAGGAGATTATAGATTCCTTGAGAACATCGTGGGCAAAATGAACTTAAAGACTCTTCTCTTAAGTATAGAAGGCGACTTAAACGACTTCTGTGCAAAAACTGAGAGTACAATAATGGGCAGTCGTGAGAAGACGTCTAAACTATTCAGGAATCTTTTAGCAATGGCGTGGCGGTACGCCAGAAGCGTCTATGAGAAAACATCTAGTTCTCTCAAGAGAGAAGCTAGGAGACTGTGGTTAAGCTATGTCTACATAACCTTCGAAGAGACTCTCGCTCAAAACATTCTCCGAATACTCCTGGGCGCTGCTTTAGACAAAGGGACTTTTATCTACTGGATCTCAAAGGATACTGAAAGCGGATTTCTCGTACACGGGAGGAGAGCTCTATCGTCTTTCAACGACACTTCGGTACTAGAGTACTTATGGAAGGATCATAGGAGAGCATATATAAAGCTGTCTGATATAGGGATAAAGATACCTAAGGTCAAGGAGGACGCCGTAGACCACGTATATCCTAAAATGCTGCTTAAAGCTATCTATAACTATCACTGGAACTCAGCTGAAGTAGCTTATGCTAAGCTTAGGAAAAACGGCATAGTTTTCCAAGTAACGTATCCCGAGGTATTCTCAGATAAGCTGGAGGAAGCTCTAGGAGTATTGTCCTCATTAGCCGGAACTCGAACAGGATACCCTAAGCCTCTAGCTGAAGCACACCACTGTACAGTTCTCGATCCGAGCCTACCCGCCTTAATAGGAGATGGACTATGGCTCAACCTGCCGAGAGAAGACTTTTTCAGAGTAGTTTTCGCTAGGTCTGGTAGAAGAAGAGTCTTAGGGTGAACTAATGGAGATAGGTAGAGTAGTAGGCGTTTATGGTAGAAATATAGTGAAGATTTCTGTACCAGACGCTCTCTTACCTCAAGTAGCTAGACCTGGAGTTTATGTAAAGATGTACGGTGCAGACAGATCTACAGTGCTCTACGGCATGGTAGTAGGCTTCAATATGCTAGACGAGCTCTACAGAAGAGCCAGGATAATCGAGGAGCTAGAGGGCTACGAAGAGTTCAGACCCGCTAGAAACGAGATGACTGTACACATAAGTGGATACTTGTCTGGAGAAAAAGTCTCGAAGGGAGTTCCTATACTCCCTAAGCCTGGAGAGAGAGTATACTTGGTCTCGAAAGAAGAGCTCCAAAAAATCTTCAACAGAGGAGATGTCGCAATAGGAGTTCTGTCTACGTGCCCTGAAGTAGAGATTAAAATAGACGTGAACGGCATGTGCACTAGACATACAGCTATCTTAGCGATGACAGGAGCAGGAAAATCCAATACTGTCGCCGTAATAATAGCCTCGCTGTTAAAATACTTCAGGAGACCACGGATAATAATTATTGATACTCACAGCGAGTACATCCCATTAGCCAGAATAAGCGACAATGTGAGAGTTCTCGCACCTAAGGGCAAGGTAGCTGACTTGATCAAAGCTCAGTATCAAGTAGACCCTATTCCGCTAGAAGTTCCTCTCTGGCTTCTAGGAGTAGAAGAGATATATAATATCTTGGGACTAGACCCGAGAGCTACGAAACAGAGACTGTATCTTCGCCAAGCTCTCAAGGCTCTCCGAGTAGAACGCTTCAAAGGAGAAGGATACGATCTCACAGCAGATGATCCAGTTCACTTCACACTGGAGGAGCTGAGAACAGCTGTAATCGACGTCAGCGGGTCTAGCTCAAGTAGAATAAGAGACCGGTCCGCTGAAGACCTCTGTCTCAAGATAGAAGACCTCAGCGAAGAGAGAGAACTATACTTCATGACTAGACCCGAGTACCTTGAACAGAGATTTAGCGAATACATTAAAGACGGCGACGAGGTCACTGCGAGCTTCCAAGTGTACGGCGATTTCGCCCGCTCTCTCTTAGACCCGGGACTTAACATTATGGGTTTAGGCGGACTCTCATCTGAAGTACAGGCAAGCATAGTCTCCGCTCTCCTACGGGCTCTCTGGAGAATAGCCGTAGAACAGAGATTCCGCGGAGAGAGAATAGCGACGCTAGTAGTGCTCGAAGAAGCCCACATATATGCCCCAATGACTTGGTCACCGTCCAAACAGATAGTAGAAAAAATAGCTAAGGAAGGACGAAAATTCGGAGTCTCTCTTCTCGTAGTCTCACAGAGACCAAGAGAACTGTCCCAGACTCTCCTAGCACAGTGCGGAAACCTGGTAGCACTGAGAACAGTAAATCCCAGCGACCAAGAACACATACTGAGAAGCATGGAAGATGTGACTCGAGACACCGTAGAATCGCTACCCGGGCTTCAGACAGGAGAAGCCCTAGTTTCAGGTCCAATGCTCCCTCTACCAGCACTAGTCAAGATATTCTCCTTCAGAGAAGTCTACAACGAAGAACTAGGAGGAAAAGACGTAAACTACAGAGAAGTATGGAGCAGTGAAGAACTAAAAGAACTAAGTATACCCACTCCCCCGCGCCATGCTATAAAGGTAGAAGACACTAAGCAGAAATCACTACTCGACTTTAATTAACTAAACTCATTAATCACTGCTAGAAAACAGGTTAATAAGAAAAAGAAACTCTTTAATATTTTAGAGAAGTTTTACTGAAAGTATGAGTGATATATTTGAGGAGATCAGGAAAAGCCTCGTTGAACTCGAGTACGATAAAGTCATAGAACTAGTTAAAAAGGCTTTAGACCAGAATATACATCCTCTAGACATAATTGATAAAGCACTATCCCCTGCAATGAGAGAAGTAGGAGACCTCTTCGAGAAAGGAGAATACTTTCTAGCAGAACTAGTGACAGCCGCTGAAGCATTTAAAGAGTGTATGGAATTGATGAAACCTATTCTCCTGAAGGAGAAAGCTAGCCTCAAACCAATAGGAGTAGTCGTAATAGGAACTGTTGAAGGAGACTTACATGACATAGGCAAAAGCATAGTAGCAACAATGCTCGAAGCAGGAGGCTTCCAGGTACATGACCTAGGAGTAGACGTTCCCGCAGAAAAATTTGTTGAAAAAGCACTAGAAGTAAACGCAGATATCATAGCAATGTCAGCTCTCCTGACAACTACCATGCTGAATATGAAAAAAGTAATAGACTTGCTCAAAGAAAAAGGAATACGAGACAAATTCAAGGTACTTATCGGCGGCGCCCCCATAACAGAAGAATTCGCTAAGGAAATAGGTGCCGACGGGTACGCTGAGGATGCTGTCAAAGCAGTAGAAGTAGCCAAAAAACTAGTGGAAGAATTAAGGAAACAATAATAAGCTAGATCACTTAACACCAATAGCCGTGATGAGATGGCCGTGAACTCGGACCGGTGAAGAAAACCCCCTTGCTGACTTACTGCTGGGTAAGGACTAGTGCTACTGTTTCTTTGATGAAACTGACATACTTTTCTAGTTCTTCTTGTGTTAAGGGCTTTTTGTGTTTAGTTAAGTATCTTGACCATATTTTCTCTGCCAGCCTCTTGTAGCTGTAGTCGGGAACATACTTCATAAAGTTTCTGAAAACTAGTCTTTTGTCTATAGTAGCTTCACCGTAACATATTTGAGCTAGTCTAATAGCTTCTCCTGCGAGTATTTCTACCATATTATACTTCTTCTCCCGCGTAAATTTCTCAAGAAGCTCTAGGAGCCTCTTTGCTCTAGTTTTCACCATCTTCTTGGGGTCAGGTACTTTAAGGTCTTTTCTAAAGTCTACTCCGAACAGTACTTTCGAGTACTTGACGAAATCGAATGCATATATGCTAAGGCACTTAAACGGGGAGACTACATCAGTGTTCTTGAGAGGAAGCCCGTCTTCATATATCCACAGTATGTCAACTATTTTCTCGAAGTGTGCTTCTCCACGGTAGTTTTCTGAACACTTCCATATAGCTTCCTGCAGACGATTTATGTACTCAATATCAGCTTCCCTTTTAAAGACTATGAGCAAATCTATGTCACTGATCCCTGGAATGAAATCTCCTCGAAGTAAACTGCCGTAAACAACTGCCGAGAATATTTTCTTAGAATTCTTCCTTTTTAGGACATTTTCTATGCAGCTTACTATCTTCCAAGCATCATCTAAAGTGAGGCGGCGAACCACAAAGGAGAAAAAGAGTATATGTACTAAAGTTTATAGTACTATCCAGGGCTTTATCAGCTCTTCTGGTACTTTTAGTTTCTTTAGGAAGTCTATGTACTTGTAGAGGAGCTCACGTGCAATGTCCAGGTTTTCTCCAAGAATGTTATGTTCCTGCTTAGGATCTTTCTCTAAGTCGTATAGCTCTATCCTGACCTTTTCTTCAGTTTTAGCCTTTTTAGCTAAACTGTCTACGTCCCTGAGCTCTACTTCTTTCTTCAATGGTTTTCCGCTGAAAATTAGGCTCCACTTCTTAGTCGTAACTGTTGTGCAGGTGTTGGCTACAGGTCCCTTTTTGATTGTTGGAGAGGATACTGCGAACTCATGTACTTCGTCTACTTCTCCCTCCATTAATGGGATTAAAGACTTGCCTTCCATTGTTTCTGGTATTTCTACGCCGAGGAAATCGAGTACTGTGGGAGCTAGGTCTGGTAACTGTACTATAGCGTCTATTCTTTTGCCTCCCTTTATCTCAGGATGATATATTATCAAGGGTATGCGCGCTATTTCCTCGTAAAGTGGTATGAATGAGAACTCTTTTTCTCTAATAAGAGACTTGCCTACAATATTGTGTTCACCTAGCAGGAAACCGTGGTCTGTAGTGAAAATTATCATAGTGTTGTTTAAGAGCCCCATGTCTTCTATCTTCTGATAGAGGTATCCAAACCACCTATCTACGAGAGTTACTTCTGCTGCATATAGTGCTCTTATATGCTCTAGCTCTTCTTTAGTAAGGAAGTCGCAGTAATCGTACCTCGGGTAGATTACCTCCTCGCCTGTATAGTCGGGATTATACATGTCTACATACCATCTGGGAGGATCCCAGGGCTCATGTGGGTCGAATGTATCTATATAGAGGAAAAAGCCTTTACGCCCATAGTTTCTTTCAAGCCACTTGACAGCCTCCGTCATTGTCTGAGCTACGAAGAAGTCGCTTTCATAGCGCCTCAGCGAGATGTTTCTCAAGTACTGTACGACAGTAAAGTCAGGGTTTCTCAGCTTACTTGGATCACAGGGGAATTCTACTTGTTCTGGTGAAACTAAGTAGAGATCATTTTCTTGTCCTCTAATCCACATCCAGCCGTGAAATCCTCGCTGGAAGTTATAGCCGTCTCTAAGGAAGTGAGGGGTATCTGCTATTAAGTATGTGAGTATACCTGCTTTCTTCAGTATCTCTGATATGACTACTTCGTCTGGCTTTAAAGGCTCCCAGCCAGCGTACACATAGCTGTAGCGTCCTGTGAATATGTCGCGGCGGGCAGGAACTGTAGGGAAAGACGCGCAGTAGGCTCTGTCGAAGATTATAGACTTTGATGCAAAATCTTCTAAGTACTTTGTTTTAATCCAGTTATTGCCGTAGCATCTCAAGTGATCTCTTCTAAAAGTATCTGATACTATGAATATTACATTGTGTTTCTCGGTCACAAAGAAAAGGCGAGGTAAAGAGTATATTACTTTCGGCTACTATTTTAAAACCTCAATAGAATGCTCTAGCTCGACTCCAGCTCTCTCGAAGAGAAGCCCTACTGGACAGTTCTTTAAAGTGAGCTCAAGGACTTTCCTAGCCTTCTCTTCTGGGTCAGGTGTCTTTACTTTAACACGGATCTTCGCCTTGGTTATCGTTCCTATTTCTTCGCTTTTCTCTGCCTCGACTAGTACCTCTAAATGCTTTACATTTAGTTTCGCTTTCTCAGCTACTACAGCGTAAATAGTGGAGATACAGCCAGCTAAGCTCATTACACATAGCTCCAGGGCTGTAGGACCAGTATCTCCTCCGCCCTGTTCTCTAGGGAGATCGAGTACAATTGAGTGTACTCTGCCATTATCTACTACGCTCCTAAAGCCTTCTATGAGCTTAGACTTTACTTTAACGCTCACAGCTACATTAGTTCACTTGGACTTATATCATTTAACTAGAAGGTATTTCTCCCCTGCGTATAAGTTCTAAATTCTGCTTAATTCTCTTTCTAAGAGCTTCGCTCAGCTTCTCTTTATAGTCTTCTCTAAGCAGGTAGAGGAGGACTGCTGTCACGTGAGAGCAGACTCCTCTTCTCTGAAAACCCGCGCAGTTACACCTTATGTTTCCCTCAGTGACTGCAACAAAATATTTGCCATGGAAACCTATTACGTAGAATAAGTATTCGCTGACTTGGCTTATCCTCCCTTCCTCGATCAATTTCTCGGCTTTAGCGAAAAGTCTTTCAGTAAACTGCTTATCAGCAATGCGGGGCATTCGTGTAGATAGTCGTTCTGGACAGCAATAAAGGTTTAGTGAACTTTTATTTGCAGGGACAGTAGTATGAACTGTGCGGCAGCTGAAACAATATGTATTACCAGTAATCCTGCTACTAGTTCTCTTCTCTCCGCTAATAGGAGCGATTCCTGACTTCTCTAAGTACTATCACTATGATGAATTTGAGAGAATGATCTTAGAGCTGAGATCATATGAGAATGTGAGAGTTGAGGCTATAGGGAAGAGCTGGATGAATAGAACAATATATGCTATTTTCATAGGCAATGTCTACGAGAAGCCAGTAGTACTGATAGTAGGCGGGCACCACGGCAGAGAGCATGTCTCAGCACAGTTTCCACTATACTACGCTTATCTACTGGTAACTAACGAGAGCCAGAGGAAGCTCCTAGATCACTATTCTTTCATAATAATTCCTCTCCTAAACCCTGACGGCTATGAAGAGGCTTTTAAAAACCCGTGGCACAGAAAGAACTGCAGGCCCTTAGACGACGACGGGGACGGCTTGCTGGACGAAGATCCGCCTCAGGATACTGATGGGGACGGCTATATAGCGTTCTTCACTAATGGTTCTTCTTACTGGTTCGAAGGCTTTGACGATGACAAAGACGGCAAACTCAATGAAGACTGGATTGGAGGCGTAGACTTAAACAGGAACTATCCTGTCGCATGGGATAAAGGGGATATCAACAAGTTTTCCTTGCAATACAAAGGGCCTGCTCCCCTAAGCGAGCCTGAGACAAAAGCACTAGATTCTCTTGTAAAGAGATATAGGTTCTGTATAGTTTTGGCTATAAGCTACCACAGTGGAGCACGACTAGTCCTTTATCCGTGGAGCCATACCAGAGAGAAGCCTCCTAGAGAAAAGGTTTTCAGAGAAGTCTGTACTGCGTATTCTAATGTAACGAAGTATCCTGTCCTTCAGTCGAGCAGACTTTATTTGAGCTTCGGGGAGTTCATGGACTATATGCTCTATGAGTACAATATAACGTCTATTACAGTAGAGATCTTCGGGAGATTCATGGATATAAAGTGGCATAGGGAGCATACTTATCGCGTAGACTCTACTATAGTGTTTAAGCATGTTTACGAGTACTTCAATCCCTACCCAAGAGAAGAGCTGAAGAAAGTTCTAAAAATTAATGCTATTGCCCTAAAATCTATGCTGCTCTATTACACAAAGTATCTTCCTGCCAGAAGTCCGGGCATCACTAAAGAGACCGTTAGACGCATAGTTCTCGTGAACATAGTTTTCTTAGCAATCGCCTTAGCCGTAATCATCAGCGACTACAAGCGATATACTCATAGACTCTTTAAGTAGAGCTTGATGAAGAAGGGAGTGATGAAAGTTTCTATGAAAGCAGCTACTGCGAAAAATGGAGCTAGTCCTAAAGCTATGTATGCCGCTCTCTTAATGTAAGATGCTTTCTCTTTTCTCGCTAAGAGCTGATAAGCTAAGCGCATACCTGCAGCCGCCGCTAAAATGAAGCCAGGGATCTCTACTATACCGTGAGGCATTATTGCTACATAAAAGTCCGTGAAAGGAAGAACTGCGGCGACTGCTCCTAATATAATGCCGTTTACCAAGACTATTGTTGCTGGGGCAGCAATAGAGTAGACGCCCGAGACTGAGGTGAAAGCAGCTATCCTCCAGTTGTGGAAAAATATATCAGCGAAGATGGAGACAGGGAGGTATCTCTCAAATACTATGCCGCCTTTCTCTAGACCCACAAACTGAGAGATTATCTTAGATAGCCCCTGTGTAGTTATCCAGTATCCTCCAGCAAAGCCTGCAATAAACACTAGAGACGCTGCTGTAATCCACTTAATATCTCTCGCTAAGTTGCAGATCTCTCTGAACCCATTTACTAGGAGCCTTACAGCAGTATGTGATAATCTAGGTTCAGGCAAAGTACGGACATCAAATATCCTATTAGTGTGAGCCATGTACATTCCAGCTAGACATAAGGAGAACACTGGACGCACTACTAGGAGTATAGCTAGAGTGGCTGCTTCCGAGAAAAGCACATTGAGTAGGTTAAGTGCGGCTGTTATGAGAGATACCGCGGTCACCACAGCTACTTGTATTATAAAATATGCTAGTATTTTTAACGCTGTTTTCTTGAATAGAGAAAAGCTTTCTAAAAAAGCATTAGCTATTCTCTTAGAGCCTATGACTATCGAGGGAGTTACATATATCAAGGCTAGCTGTAGCAGAAATATGTAGACAATTGCGATTAAAAGTAGAGTCAGAATACCTAAAATTAATATAGTTGGGCTGTCTTTAGTGTATAAAATAAACGCTACTAGACCTACTACCGGAACGCCGTATATTGCTAGTCCCTTAGCTATATTCGTGAGAAACATTCTCGGCAGCACTTTAACAGCTTTACCCCATACATTTTCGAAAACACATGACCCTCTTTTCAGAGCTTCTTCGGAGAGCGTGTATAGGAAAGAATCGCACATGGAAATACCTAGAGCGTAAAGGAGTAAACTAGATACCGCTACTGTAGTTATCGCAGCAATAATAAGCTCAAAAACTCCCGGAGACCCTAGTATCTCGTATTTTCCTTCAACCAGGCTCTCTACTATCTTAGAGTAGATACCAATGCTCTGGAACCACTGTATTAACGCGAAAAGGACTATTAAGATGATAAGTGTAGTAAGGGCTGGAGCTGCCTCACTTAGCAGAATAGGTACTGCAAGTGCTGGATTCCTTTTAAACCTATTCCATGATATTTTAAATAGCTCTCCTATGCTAAGTGATGGTAAGTAAAAGTATGCGTAAGCTCTCTTGTAAAGCTCGTGAAGAGCTTCTTCGAAAGAGTATCCCCTATTCATTAGATCTAAGAGGTGTTTCTCAAGCACTTTCTCCGGCTCTTTAAATAAACGACCATACATTTGGAGTATCTGCTGATAAAGCTGGCTTAACTCCACAAATACTACTACTGGGAAATCTTTCAAAAACATATTGTTTTGCATAAAATATTTATTAGGCAACGAGGTACGGCATTGTGTGAAAAGAGAGTTAATAATCACACTTTTCTTAGTACTAAGCATAGCCTTCTCTAGTGTCTCTCCTAATGAGGGTAAGTCTGTTGTCTTAGAAGTACCTTACGTAAATCAGAGATACGATGTCCCAGAGTGGTTTGATGGAAGATATTCCTGTGGACCTACCTCAGTAGTAATGGTTTTAGCTTACTACGGTGTCCTTCCTCTATGGCCTATTAACTGCACTAAACCATTCCTTCATACCAGCCTCTATAGACAATACATAGTCTGTAAGTTCAAGGTAAGAGACTTTATATTTGATGAAAAGAAGCCGGATGCTTCTCGCGAACACTTCGGTTACGGTGTATATGGATATGTATATACTCCGGAAGTAGGAGCTGTATGGAGTAAAATGGTCAAGGTTTTTGAAATATTTGGGTTTAAAGCATACGTCGACACTACACCTACATGGGAGGAGCTAGTAGCTGAGATAAATGCGGGACGACCTGTAATTCTAAGCACACAGCTGACGAGTAGCGGACACATCGTTGTCGCAGTAGGCTACACTAGTGACAGAGGTGTCATAGTTAACGACCCTGCTGGAGACAAGAGAATGAGCTACTTCAACTACAATGGAGCAAAAGTAGTCTACGACTGGCCTAGCGTAAACAACGGAAGAGTAAACTTAGTTAAAGTTAAGGCGTTTATAATAGTTCGCCCTACAGAAAAATTGAAGAAGGCAGAGCCTTTTAACCCCTGTAAACCAGAGGAAGTAATATCTCTCGAAGCAAAGATAATCTACTCTCTACTATTCTTCGCGCTTATAGTCGCATTGATCGCTACCGCGATAATTTACAAAAAGGTGTTTCTAAAGAAAAAGCTAATTAATGTATTGCTGGTACTGGCGGGAGTCTTCTCTTGTGCTCGCTTTTCTGATGGAGCTCGAGGACTCTATTGACGAGTTCTAGACTTACTCCGAGTTCTTTGACTACTTTTTCAGGACTATAGTTTAGCTCGAAGAGAGCGTGGAGCACAGGGTCTATTTCCCTGTAAGTGAAGCCTAATTCTCCTTCGGCTGTCTGACCTGGCCATAGTCTGGGACTGCTCGGCTTAAATGCTATTTTATCAGGTATGCCTAGGTACTTCGCCACTAAGCGTACTTGAGTCTTGTATAGGCATCCTATAGGCAGAATATCTACTCCTCCGTCTCCATACTTTGTGAAGTATCCTAGAAGTATTTCGCTCTTGTCGCCTGTTCCCACAACAATTCCATTAAACTGGTTTGCTATAGCATATAGCAGGATCATTCTGGTTCTAGCTAAGATATTTCCATAAGTCTTTCTGGTGAGCTCAACTCTCTTCTCCTTAAACATTTCTGAGTATACTTTAGCTATACGTGAAACTTCAAATTCATAGTACTCTACTCCAGCGCTTTTAATGATCATCTTAGCGTCCTCTATGTCGTCCTCCGGAGTTATGCCTTTATGGGGCATAATAAGTGCAATAACTCTCTTGGGACCTAGAGCTCTTACTGATAGCATTAATGTAGTAGAAGAGTCTACTCCTCCACTAACACCTACGACAGCCTTCTCAGCTCCAGCTTTCTCAAAGTATTTCTTAATAAATACTATTATCTCTCTAACTACTTTAGAGCAATTGATAGACAGTAAATACTTTTCAGAGAAGTTTTTTAACTTACTCACATCAAAACTATTATTCAGGAGAATTTAAGATTACCTCTACTGGTCTTCAGCAGTGCTAAAAAACTGTTTTATAGACATTAGAGTATAATTGCTTAATTTTAGTTAAGGGATTTATTACTTTCCACAGCCTTTTTAAATAATTGAAATAATAAAAATGCATTTTCTTTCTCAGCTACTAGTATTATTTGGCGATTATTCGAGTCTTTTGAGCCTATCACTACTATCTCTCCCTTTTCTACAATTACTCTAGTGACGGACTTCTTTTCAAGAATTTTACGTACCTCAGCAGTAATCCTAAAGCCATTAGTATTGCCGTACCAAAAGACAGGCTCTCCTCTCTCTACTATCAAAAAATACAATATGCTGTCTTCACTCACCCAACCTAATATCTTGCTAAGCAAAACTACGGTGTCTCTTCTACTGTCTGACATAGTGTTTAATCTAGTATAGTACTTATACATCTATCTAAGGTCCTTTTCACAAGACTTAGAATTAGCCCTATGTTCGGCTCTACAGACGATATTAGTAGCCCGTAGTCTCCTTTCGCTACTAACACAATGTTGTAGCGACTACCACTTATCACTAAGTATTTTACACTACTTAAGCCAAGTCCTTCAGCTAGCTTTAAGACTACGTTAATAATACTTGACGCTTGAGCAGAGGCCTCAAGAGGATCAATTATGTTCTCGGGATGAACTATTACCGGGAGTCCTTCTCTCGTAAAAAGTACTGCTATATGCCCATTAACTCTGCTTAAGAGCTCCTGGAGAGTTTCTCTTAGATCGTCGACAATAGATCTCTTATATTTTTTCAATTTAAAGATACTTTTCATTAACTCACCTCTGTAATGCAAATGTTTTTATTTATAGTTCACATACTATTGTTCGATAAGAATATTAAGAATAACATTCGCCATTTATCTAAAGTCCTGTGTTCTTAATAATACTCAATGTTTCTAGTGTTTTCAAAGGATTTAAAAGCAAATTAAATAGTTTCTTTTATTTGTTTAAATGATAGCTAAGGTTTAACTTAATTAGGTGAGTAGCGGTGAAAGATATATACTTAATGAGTAATAATTCATTGTGCCTAGGACTAAGATTATTGCCTCTATAGGTCCTTCATCTTCTACACAGGATATTTTGCTAAGGATGATTAGAGAGGGAGTAAACTTAATTAGGATAAATTATGCTCATGCTGTAAGAGAGCAGAGAGAGAAGTTTATTCGGCTTATAAGAAGTATTGAAGAGAAGTATGAACTAGTACTGCCGATAATAGGAGATCTTCAGGGGCCTTCTATACGGACAGGAGAACATAAAGCTTTTCAAATACTCAAGGGGGAGCTTATAAAGATAGTAAATGCTGACAAGACGTCTGAATGTAAGACTATTCCGCTACCTAACTCTAAAGTCTACTCCATATTAGAGGAAGAAGACTTAATAATAATCGGAGCTGGTGTTCTAAGACTGAGAGTAGTTGATGTCAAAAGCGACCGTGTCGAATGTACCGCTTTAAATGATGCTTTTCTTTCCCCCAGAAAGACCTTCATATTACCATATAAAGACCTGCCGCTGCCTGTAATAACTGACAAAGACTTAGATGACATAGAGTTTAGTATCAAAAATAAAATCGATTACCTTGCTCTCTCCTTCGTGAGGACAAGGGAGGACGTCAAAACGCTGAAGGATATTCTGAGAGATAAGGGAGGAGAAGAGATAGGAGTTATAGCTAAAGTAGAAACCAGAAAAGCTGTAGAAAATATAGACTACATACTTAATGAAGCCGACGCTATAATAGTAGCTAGAGGAGATCTTGGAATGTACTTCAGTCTTGAAGAAATACCGCGCCTTCAAGAATACTTAGTCAGAAAAGCGAGAATGAAGGCTAGGCCAGCAATTGTAGCAACACAGCTACTAGAATCCATGATAAATTCACCGTATCCTACGAGGTCAGAAGTTGTGGACATAATGGTTGCAGTTCACCAGGGAGTAGACGCTCTACTGCTTGCGGGAGAAACAGCAGCTGGAAAATATCCTATAGAAGCTGTTAAGTGGCTTAAGAGAATAGTCGCAGAAGCCGAAAAAGTAACGTCTATCATGAAGAGCGAAGAGGTTCTGGGAGAAGATATATACATGAAGTTTGCTAGAGGCGTAGTACTGCTTGCAGATGCACTCAACGCTAAAATACTAGTATACACTAAAAGAGGAAATACTGCAAGAAGAATAAGCCGCTTTAGACCTCGGGCACCAGTATACGTGATCACTAACAATCCCCGTGTCATGAGGAAACTCAAGCTACTGTGGGGAGTGCGCTCTTTTCTCGCATCTACGAGTGATATATGGAAGGCGCTCGACGAGCTAGCTAGGATGTTGAAAAATGAAGGAGAGTTATCCTATGGAGATATAGTAGTTTCTACAGGAGGGTTAAGGGAAGGGGCAACCGACCTTATAAGAGTTCACGTTTACGAATAAGTTGTTAATAATCACGCCTTCGTTTTCAAGGAGTACCTGTTATAAGCTTAACGACAGAGTATTCGAACCTCAGAGAAGTAAGTTTTGTAGTAATGTCAAGACTATTGCTCACCTAATATAATATATAAACAAATTTATATTAAACAGTATTCTAAAAGCCTAAAGACTCTATTTTAACAATTGAACCCATAGCGAAACATATATATAATTTACGCGTGAATAAATAGCGAGTATATATGATGAGACCCTTACGTGGTGATTTAGAAGAAGTAGTGACTAAAATCGTTGTCATCGGTATAGGTGACTGCGGATGCAATACCATAACAAATTTGTTCGAAAGAAACGTTGAGGCGAAGCTTATCGCTGTTAATACTGATGTAAATTCTCTCAATGTAACTAAAGCTCACCAGCTGATACAGATAGGCGAGACCACGACAAGAGGCAGAGGCACTGGAGGCGACCTTTCTAAAGGAAGAAGAGCAGCTGAAGAAGATATAGATAAAGTTCTTGAAGCCATAGGAAAGCCTGATTTTCTTCTAATAACATGCGGCTTTGGCGGGGGCACAGGTTCTGGAGCTACACCCTATATTCTAGCGCAGATGAGAGACGAGTATCCAGATCTACTCATGGGCGCAGTAGTATCTCTTCCGTTTAGATACGAGGGAATAGAGAGACTTAAGAACACGCAAATGGGTTTAAGAGATACATTAGATGTAGCTGACTTTGTTATAGTTAATCTAAATGACATTCTGTTAGAGCGCTATGGTACACTACCTCTTCAGGAGAGCTTTAAAATGATGGATGCAATACTAGCAAACACTATTGAAAGCATAGTAGACATGCTTCAGCCTAAAGGAGCTCAGCTCAGAGTAGATTTCGCAGACTTAGTTACACTGCTCAGAAGAGCTGGAGTAAGCTTTGTTGGACACGGGCGCCACAGGTCGGTAAGAAAGGCTGTAGAGAAAGCCATTGAGTCTAAGCTATTAGACGCGGACTTAAGTTCAGCTAAAGGAGCACTAGTCTATGTAAGCGCTCCGCCAGGAGTCAGTCTAAGACAAGCCGCAGAGGCTCCAAGAATAGTCAGCGACAAGTATGGCGTAGAGAGAGTTATCTGGGGCCTTAAAGTTAACCCGAAGCTGAGAGAGAGCCATGTAATGATTATTGCTAGTGGTGTTAAGTCGAGGATAGTATCAGATATTACTGGTATTGGGGAGGCTGGGTGATAGGTTATGGGTTATCGAGTTAGATTACGTGAGCAGCTGAAATATTTAGCTCAGAAAGAGCGAGAAGCTGCTGTTAAAATCAATATTGTTGGAGTAGGAGGTTGCGGAAACAACGCTATTAACAACTTAGCTAGGCTACGACTTCCAGCCAAACTAATAGCTATGAACACGGATTCAGCTGTACTGAGGAGAACGAGATGCGATGTTAGGGTTCTCCTTGGAGGACTCTCAGCTGAGGCGAGGGGGGCTCGAGGAGTACCAGAGCTCGGAGCACAGGCGATGGAGGAAAGCATAGAGGAAGCTATAGGAGCTATTGATGAAAACGTAGACGTAGTGATAGGGATTGCTGGACTGGGAGGAGGAACTGGTACGGGGGGTCTACCTGTATTATTCAGAGAGCTAAGGACTAAGAGACCTAATGCTCTCAGGATAGCAGTAGTAACTCTACCATTCAAAGAGGAGGGAGAGGAGAGAATAAAGAATGCTCAAATAGGTCTCAGGGAACTAATGGACGTCTCCGACGCCATTATAGTCAATGCAAACGACCTTCTCGCAGAGAGGCTGAGAGGAGTAAGCATGGCTTATGCTTTCAAGGAAATGGACAAGCGTATCGCACGTATAGTAGAAGCTCTAGTTAGAATGCAGTCTCCTGTAATAGGACCAGGAGTAATCAACGTAGACTTCTCCAATGTCCAGAGACTGATGCAGAATTCCGGTTTCTGCTTCGTGGGCGTCGGAGAAGGCCCGAGAATATATGACGCGTATATTAAAGCCATAGCAGACGACTATGCTAGATCTAGACTAGAGCAGGCGAGAGGAGCAATACTCATGTTTGAAGGCAGAGAGACACTACTAGACATGACTCAGATAAGAACTACGACTAGACAGTTTTCAGAAAAATACGCTATACCAACAGTTTTCCTAGGTCTAAGACCTACATGGGATATAACCGACGTAAGAGTATCTGTTTTCGTAACATCTATTAAATGTGAGTATGTAGAAGAATTTATGTCTGGTTTTATGGGGTGATAAAGTATGATATTTCGTAGAAAGAAAAAGGAAGAGAAAGTAGAGAAAGCTCCATCGACTCCGCCAGCTCCTAGTCCACTCGATTTAGCTTTAAAATTCTTAGAGGAGGAAAGCGGTGAAGTAGATATAGCATGGTACTGTGAGCTAGAGAAGATGCCTTTTGAGCCGCCGATAGTGAAGTTTATCGAGTGGGTAGAAGCTAAGGGGCATGGGGGACTATACTCGAGAGAACAGCTGTTAGACGCGCTTACAAGAGCGTTTAGAATGAAGCTAGATGAGAGGCGGGGCAGAAGGTGAGAGAATGTCTCGTAAAATTCTCGAGGCACAGAGACTTGCAGAGGTAGTCTCTAAGAGAGCAGTACTTAAAATAGCGGTCTGCGGTATTGGGGGTTGTGGTTGTAATACTATAACTAATCTTGAAAGAGCCGGTATAGATGTTCCTACAGTCGCGGTTAACACTGATGCAGCTGTCCTCTATAAGACGAAAGCTAAGTATAGAATACTTATTGGTGAAACAGTAACTAGAGGAAGAGGAAGTGCTGGAAGCCCCGCTCTCGGCAGAGAAATAATGAGCAAAGAAGCTGATAAAGTAATAGCACCTGTGAGAGACGCTGAGCTATTTATTCTAACAGCCGGACTTGGAGGTGGGACTGGTACAGGGGGCATTATAGCGCTAACAGAATATATCAAAGAGAACATGCCAGATAAACTAGTGTGGACTGTAGTGACAACACCCTTTTCCTCAGAAGGTGTTGAAAGAGTAAGAAATGCACAGGTAGCACTA
This sequence comes from Thermoprotei archaeon, assembly GCA_003650815.1. Lineage (GTDB taxonomy): Archaea > Thermoproteota > Thermoprotei > Thermofilales > B15-G2 > B15-G2. Next base: position 38,720 of record QMSB01000006.1, read on the forward strand.
GCGGAGCTCCTCGACTTAGCTGATGTCGTTTTAGTGAACTTCAACGACATACTGAAACAGAAAATGGGTTCAAGAAGTTTACACCAAGCTTTCAGGGACATGGATAAGCACTTAGTAACTGTAATTACTGCTCTCACAAGTCTCCAATATACAGAGCCTACACCTGGACTAGTAAACATAGACTTCTCAAACGTCGAAAGACTCACTAGAAGAAGCGGCCTAGGTTTTGTAGGAGTAGGTGAGGGATCAAGACTTCTCACAGCATTCGAAAATGCTCTCGAACAGAACTTCTGTGAAGCAGATCTTACTGAAGCTAAAGGCGCAGTAATATACATGGAGGGTACTCAAGCAATGCTCAAGACAAGCGAAGTCGAGGAAATGACAAGCATACTAGACTCCAAGTACGGCATATCAACAATCTTCTGGGGAGTACGCTACAACTGGAGGCTCTATAATCCTAGAGTAATGCTACTTGCAGCAGGAGTAAGGTCTCCTCTAGTAGACAAGTACCTTGAGGTGAAGTAGGATAATGTCCAGAAAGATCTCGGACAAAGAAATTATAGGTAAGCAGGTAATAGATACAAGCGGTAAAGTAGTCGGAGTAGTTGAGAGTATAGTTATAACAGAGAAAGCAGCCCAGGGAGTAGAATTAGTGATAAAAAAGATAGTTAAAATAGGTCCAAGGACTAAAGAAACAAAAATTAATATACCTTTTTCATATGTATTACAGGTAGGTGACGTAATTCTACTAAACAGATCAGTAGATTGATAGGTGAAGAAAATGGCTGCTGAACTGAAAATATATGTTGTAGGTATAGGGGGCAGGGGTCTTAATGCTCTTACTGCTATTAAGAGGAGAGGAATCCCTGTTAAAACTATTGGAATAGACACTGATTCTTCTGCTCTCTCTGTAGCTAAGTGTGATGAAAAGCTTCTTATAGGAGAGGACTTGACTAAAGGAAGATCTACTGCAGGTGTAATGGAGATCGGAAGAAAAGCCATGGAAGCGCTTGCATATAAGATCGTAGAGAAAGTGGCAGACGGCGAAGTAGTTGTTTTAATATCAGGTTTAGGTGGAGGTGCTGGAAGTGGAGGACACACTGTATTAGTAGAGAGTATCAAAGAGAGATTTCCAGAAAAACTAGTCATATCGTTCGTGACAATACCATTCAAAACAGAAAGCGGAAATAGGATAAATAACGCTAAAATGGCTCTCTCCACAATAATAGACATATCCGATGTAACAGTAGTACACTTTAATGACTTACTTAAAGAAAAATATCCCTCTCTTCCTCTCGTTAGAGCCTACAGGATTCTTGACAATAAAATAGAAGAGAGCTTACGGGCAATACTCGGACTTCAGAACATTAAACCTATACCCGGTGTGGTGAATGTAGACTTTAATTCATTTAAAGCAATAGCGATGAGGTCAGGGCTAGGCTTAATAAATGTCAAGGAAGCAGCCTCTGTGCTTTCAGCATTTAAGGAAGCCTTAAAAGAAGAGTTCTGTGATATTGATGTAACAGGGTGCAAAGGAGCAGTAGTCTACATAGAGGGTAGCGAGACAGCCTTACAGACATCAGACATATATGACATATCCGGTACGCTGACTTCAACCTATGGAATACAAGTAGTATACTTTGGATTTAAGCCCAGCTGGGAGCTTACGCAGCCGAAGGTAGCTTTCATCGCAACAGGAGTTAAGTCCGAGTCTGTGAGAAAATTCCTAGAGGAGTGAGATGATGGCAGAGATAGCTAGACCGAGCATTGTTGTTATTGGTGTTGGTGGTTGCGGTGTTAATACTTTGAATAGGTTGTATGAGGTTGGTGCTACTGAGGATGTTTTAGCTGTTGCTGTTCATACTGAAGCAGTACACTTACAGTCAGTTAAAATACCAAATAAAATACTAATAGGACAAACA
>QMSB01000007.1 GCA_003650815.1 Thermoprotei archaeon
ATATCCCCGCTTTCTAACAATATTGTTTCAAATACAGCATAGCTAGTAAGGTATCCGTAATAAAGCATATTGTAATAAAACCCTATTCCTTGGAGGTTATATAAAGATATAGTACCTCTGTATACTCCTATTGCTGAAGGCCACGGATACGCGTAGAGATCCATTTGAAAAGGAGCTATAATTCGGTACGGAGTGAAATATGTTGTGTAAGGAACTGTTCTCCACTCAGCTCTACCTGATCTAAAATCCATATAACCGTTAGTGCAGACATAGGCTCCTCTATAGGACAGTCCGTAAAAAGGAAAAGTGAAGCCAAATGACTGATATACATAATTATCATCGCCGTACAGAATGTATGTTAATGACGATAATTCATAGAAAATATGAGGAAATTTCAGCACAATATAATACTCAGTGTCATACGCTGTACTATTGTTTATCGTATCTACATAACTCACATTGTAGTATTGCGAGGGGGGTTGTGCAGGCCCATTTTCTAATGTATTAAAATATATGTATACTTGAGAAATTGAGCCGGGCGTTATGTTCGCTGGAAAGACTATCCACATACACGCATTTGTCAGAGCGTTAAAGCCTGCCGCAGTTGTGTAATTATATGGTATTTCTCGAAGCGTCGTAGCGTTAAGGACTCTTATCGAGTTAATGTCTAAGGTTCCAGCGACTCCGAGGTCTTCTAGAAGTTTAGTAAAATTTATGAAAACTGGAGTAGGGAAATTTATTCTTCTAAATGGACTTGTTATATTTACTAAAACTCTATAGTATGGGGGTTTGCGTACATATAGTGTTGCATTAGCATAGCTTCCGTTATGGAGAATTACTACAGTTCCGTAGGAAGGCGGAAGATTTCCCTCTTCATAGCGTACCTCAAGAGAAACAGCGATGAGTTCTCTTACATAGAGTACTTCGCTTGTACTATTTTCTACAACTATTCCGAATACATCTGTTCCATTAGCTTTTACTAGCAGAGTTATCTTGGTAGCACTTGTGCCTGTAACATTTATTATATACTTAAAGAAGGCTTCTGCGCTCGAAGGCAAGACGTCGATCTTCACTGGTAGTGGTCCCAATACGATATTAGCGTCTCCATCGATTACTGATAAGCTCAAATATGTAGATACATTGTATACGTCTACGTCGCCAGTATTTCTCACTCTAATAGCTATAGTTGTGTTAAAGCCGCTTATGACGGTTGAAGGCGCAAAAATTACGCAGGATAAATTTCCTCCCTCTCTCACGTAGATTTCCCTTGAAGCTACTTCACTCGTGTATACAGTATGACCTGTAACTGAATCATATCCATAAGCGTACACAAAAACAATTATTGTACCCCTACCCTGACATGTTAGGTTATATCTGAAGACTGCAAAACTATTAGCTGGTATAGTCTGAGGAGAGTCTAATAAGGCGTATTGAACACTTATTGATTGAGGATACTTACCTATCAGTGAAATCACTGGAGTAACATTATTTACATCATTTGGACCAAAGTTTGTCACATTGACTATAATAGTCACATTGTCTCCGCTCCGACACAAGTTGTTTTCGATAATTATTTTAGCGGAAATAGTGGAGATTCTAGGAGTAGGAACTACGCCGACAGTTCTATTAGCTGAGACAGATACGTTGAGTGAGAGGAAGTATGCTGTAAATGTCACGTTCTCGGCAGTGCCTAAGGAGTTCACAGTGATATTCCAGAAAAATATGGCAGTTGCTCCTGGAGGAAGGCGATCTATACTCGTCGGAGTTGCATTACTTATAGAAATATTAACGTCTTCCGGAGAGTAGCTCAATATAGGTGTTAGGTTAAATAAAGGTGAAGTAGAGTTATTGATAACAACTAGCCAAACAGAGCCTACACAACCATTATAGAGTACAGGGGGGCTTACAAATAAATATGCCATAGGAACTACTAATTTTAAATATGTTGAATAAACATTTCCTCTCGTAGAGAGTAATTTAAATAGATAATATCTAGTTTCATTAGGAATTATATAAGGTATAGTTATATTGAAATAGAGGCACTCACCAGGAGAAATACTCCTAAAAGAGGGCTGTACAAGGGGGATATCTGTATAATTTCCTTTATCTATTAAAAAAGCGTAGATGTGCTGAGGTGTAAGTGTAAGAGAGCCTGTATTAAGTAGCCCGAATGTAATCATACAGTCGCCATTGGTGACATTTATTTTAACTATAAATAGCTCAGCATTTTCAGCCATTTTTTCTCTTTCCTCTCTTACTACCTGAACACCAGTCCTACTTATCTCGCCTATACGATGTATTAAGAAAAGCATAAAAGCTATCGAAAGCACTATTATTAAGATCATAAACATAGTAGCTATTGGAACAGATATTCCCTTACGGCGACCTAACACTGTATTCAGCATAATTACCCCTCCTACTAACAACCCTTATTCTAATAAGAGAAGAAGAGCTAACTGTAGAAGTAAAAGGAACTTTTATTACAGCGACTCTACTAGGCATAAGCTTATAAGCAGGCAATAAATTTACAAGAGTATCATTAATGTAAACTGTACTTATGGTTACTAGTATATCACCATAATTATAAACATATATTGAAATATTTAAAGTAGAAGAATCAGAGTTTTTTGAGACTGATACATGAATTATTTTAAATCTTTCACGCAAGGAAAGTTCTTCTTCTAATAGAAGTCTATTAACAGCACTTTCAACATTTGATAAATATCCAGTATACCATAAGTAAATTATTAAACTAATTACCACAGTTATAACAAGCATCAACACAGAGGACACTACTTCACTTACTGCTCTGTCATTTTTCATAACTAGTTATTTCTACATAGATTGTGATAAAAACTTTGTGCATATTTTTGAACGAAAAATCAATATATCTTGCCGTAAGTATCTTAGTAGAGATTTAAATGAGAGCTGAACTAAAGCTTAAGGAAACACGTTTCAAAGGCTACATATTTAAGGAGTTTTATGCAGTTAACCCTCCTTTAGCTTATGTTGCTATAGCTAAAGACAAAAGAGGGTTCCTAAAATATCTAGTAATAGAGCCTCTTTTAAGCGATTACGAAAAGAAAGCTCTCGATGAAGTTAAAAGAATATTTCTAGATTTCATAGAGTCTAGTGAAAAGTTAATGATTGAAGCAAAGTCAGAAGAATTTGTGCAAAACACTATAGTAAAGATTATTAAGAAATTCAGGATAAAGGTACCAAAGCCTTCAATACACAAAATTATATATTATATTAAAAGAGACTTCCTAGGCTATGGGAAAATAGACGTTATGATAAGAGACGAGAACCTCGAGGACATATCATGTGACGGAGTAGGCATACCTGTATACGTATGGCACAAATACTACGAGTCCATTCCATCAAACATAGTCTTTGAAACCGAAGATGAGCTAGAAGCTATGATACACAGACTGGCCTACAAAGCTGGAAAACATATCTCAATAGCCAAGCCCATACTAGAGGGATCACTGCCCGAAGGATTTCGTATACACCTTACCCTCAAAGAAGTCTCAATGAGAGGAGGCACATTTACCATAAGAAAGTTTAGAGCAGTACCCTTCACCATAATAGACTTAATATCACTTAATACAGTATCTCCAGAACTAGCAGCCTACTTCTGGCTTGCAGTCGATAACATGAGGACAATAATAATAAGCGGAGCGACAGCAACAGGCAAAACAACGATGTTAAACGCCATAGCCACTTTCATTAGACCCGAGCTGAAAATAGTGACTATCGAAGAAGTTCCTGAGATAAGACTTCCCCACGAAAACTGGATACCTCTAGTAACTAGACCCTCTACTGAAGCGGGAGTAGAAAACATAACACTATACGATTTACTGAAGTCAGCTCTAAGGCAGCGGCCAGACTACATTATCATAGGAGAGGTGAGAGGAGAAGAAGCATTTACTCTCTTCCAAGCAATAGCTTCAGGACACGCGGGCATGTGTACAATACACGCCGAAAGCTGCGAAGCCGCCGTAATGAGACTTCAAGCAAGACCAATGAATGTCCCTCCAGAACTCATACCTTTCGCTAATGTATTTGTGCAGATGGTGAGACATAAGCTAGGCGACAGAGCTGTAAGAAGAGTCTATGAAGTTTACGAAGTATTAGGCTACGATAGAGCTAAAGGAGAAGTGAAAATGAAGAGGGTATTTAGATGGGATGCGAGAAGAGACATTTTTGTACAAGTCGGAGAAAGCGAGCTTCTCAAGAAAATAGCTGAAAGAAACTTCGTGACGCTAAATGAAATAATGGAAGAGTGGCATAGAAGAGCAGAAATACTTAATATACTAGCTTTAAGAAAAATAAAGAGCTTTGATGAAGTAGCAGAGTTTATCAATAAGTACTATAGGAGTCCGAGAGAAGCCTATACTTCGCTTAAGGCGGGGGCTATTATATAATGCTAGAAGCATATGGCTACAAGTTCTATAGAACTTTCCTCGAGAGATATGAAGATAAATTGAGGTCTTTTATAGATTTGTGTATAAAGGCAAAAATAAAGATGCACTATAAAGCGTACATCGGATTAACTTTTTCTATACCTTTTTTTACATTAGCCGCGTCCTTAGTTATCTTAGTGATATTACATATAGTACTATTGAAAGCCCCCCTCTTTATATCGATACTTCTTGGAATAATACTCTCGTTGGTCGTCTCACTATCCTTCTTAATGTTTATGATAGCTTACCCCCTCTACAAAGTTTCAGAGAGAAGAAGAATAATAGAAAAAAGTTTGCTTTATACAGTTAGCTATATGGCTGTATTAGCTGCGGGAGGAGCATCGCTGGAGCATATGTTAGAAAGAGTAGCAGAAGTAGAGCCTGAGAAAGAGATCAGAAGCGAATTTCAAGGTATAGTGAAGAGCATAAAAGTACTTGGATATGACCTGCCTACAGCACTAAGTATTGCGGCTCAGCGAACAGCATCGCCAGTTTTCGCGAGGCTCCTTATAGGTTTAAGAGAAACCGCGCTTACTAGCGGGGATCTAAGAAGCTACCTAAACTATGTGACGTCTACTATGATTAGAGAAAAGGAATCTAAACTCGAAAGCTTAGTAGAGACACTGAGCTTTCTCTCTGAAGTATATGTCGCAGCAATGGTCGCTGCACCAGTAATATTCATACTACTTTTCGTCTTGATGTCAATGATAGGTGGAGCGGTCTTCGGACTAGATCCAGTAGTGCTGACTGTAGCCATTATTTTAATATACATGCCGTCGGCCTCTCTTGTAATGCTACTTCTATATGATAGCGTATTGTCTAGATCTTAAAAAATTTAAGCGGAGAATCATGAATACTCTGTGAGCATACTAATTCCAAAAGAGCTTAGATACTCAGTGTACACTCTATCCGGGATATTAGGTACAATTATCATATTCTTTCCTATACTTACAGGTATTAAAACTCTAAATGAATGTTTAGTATTTACATCTATAGGTATACCTTTACCCTATGACTTAATTTTCAATACTTCAGTTATATTTGGCTTAATTCTCATCTGTATACCAATAGCTCTCATAAACTACTTAGAAGACAGATATGTCAGAAGCTTAGAGGACAAACTACCAGACTTTTTCAAAGAATTAGCTGAGAGCACCAGAGCAGGGCTAAGTTTACCACAAGCCCTAGAGGATTACGCGAGAAGAGAGCGAGAGAGCGCTTTAGGTAAAGAGTTAAACAAAGTAGTGATAAGGTACAAGCTGCGAGCAGACTTCGAAGACGCTGTAAAAAGTCTAGCGAAAAGAATACCCACGACCTCAGTCCAGAGAGCTTACGTAACACTAGTAGAAGCTTATAGGAGTGGAGGTAGAATGACTGAAGTCTTAGATTCAGCTGCTAGAATATACTCTATGATAAGAGACTACGAACAGAGCAAGAGAGGAAGACTAAAACACTACGTGTGGATAATATACATGAGCGTGTTTCTCTTTAGCTTTATAGCAGTAATAATAATGGAGTCATTCATAAGGCCTACAGCAGAAATAGGCAAAGCAGTAGGAGGAACCTTTATTTTCGGTACACTAGATGAGCGAATTTATGAAGGACTGTTCTTTCTAAGCTCTCTTGTTCAGTCGATTATGGGAGGATTCATAGCAGGAAAGATCGTTGAAGGATCCGCTACCAAAGGTATAAAACACGTAATTATAATGTTAATCGCGGTAGCTTTCTTCTTTAGTATTTTAAGTATTATACTGAGAGGCTACTTTGAATCTATAATAAAAGGATCTATCTCCATGTAATCTAATTAATTCAGATTAACTTCTAATATCTGAAACTATATTGTCATAAATCTTAGTTAATTTATCTCTGAGTTCTTCAACGCTATTAAAAGTAATACACATAAACTCCGTTTCATAGCTCTCTTTCACACCACTTCCTTTTAAAACTAAAAGGACAGACTTTACTGCATTTACATCTCTTATATCGATGTATTTTGCATAAGATCTCACATAGATGTCCGAGCAGTCTCCATCAGCGAGCTTTACGTCAATATAGAGTCCTTTATTTTCTCTTATAGCTAGAAATGAGAAAACATGATTAAGTCCGCTGGCTCCTTTAGCTATAGCCTCCTCTTTTACACTAAATCCTCTTTCCTCGAAAAATGATCTAACTATATTTAAAACGATTGATTCCTCAAGTTCCTTAAATTTCTGCTCTACTATTTCATACTCATATATTCTCTCATAAATAGCTTCCCTATGAGTGAACTCTATGCCACAATTTAAGCAATAATGCTTAACAGCCGGTTCATCAAATCTAGCTTTACAGGAATTACATTCCATTATTTCTCCTAAAAGCTCTAAATCCTCACTTCTAATGACTTCTCCACATGTTGGACATTTTTCTTTGAATGTCGACAAGACATCAATGTGACCACAAGGTACATGCATAACTAGCTTTATTCTCTCTACATCAAATGAGCCGCAGTTTGGGCATAAGTACTTTGATAGTGCTAGGTGAGAGTTACAATTAGGACACAGTATTATTCTCGTAAATTTTCCTCTTTTAAGGTATCCTTCAGAAGCTAGCTCTTCTAATAGGTCAACGACTTCAAAGTAGTTGCCTATATCAGGATAATATATTCCTTCTACTTCTACGACAGGTTTTAATACTTTTATATCTTTTGTTAGTAGAGAATATACAAGATATCTAACATTCTCTCTGGTAATTTCAGTTTTACTAAAGCTTTTTTGGCTCATAATCCACTATATAAACTCACCTTAGGAGACTTTATATTTTTTAGGTTAGGTTTTTGATGTATCACGATAAGCTATCATCCACAATGTTACTTAATGAAGTAGCCTCTATTAGAGAAGACCGATAAGGCATTATAGTATAAATATAATGTAAAGAAAAATTAAGAAGGAATATTTTATTTTTTCTTTTTCTTGAGAAGAAGCACTACTATTACTGCTATGATCACTATGACTACTATGGGTAATACCATCATCAGTGTATTCATCAGCTTCTTCTGCTCAAGCGCTTTCCAAACAGGCTCTGGATTTACTCCTAGTTTAACTACTTTAGTCACGAATGCTGGACCGTCTAGTGATACATCGTGATATATTGTTGTCCACATTCCACGGTAGTGGTCGAAAGGTGCTTCAGCAGAATAGAACACTATGTTCTTCTTATCTGGAAAAACTTCAGCAGCCATTAAGACTAGCTTACCCTCATATCCTACTTCATGTACCTCAGGCAGGGGCTCAACGAACTCAGCTACAGCACCCTTGTCGCTTGTCCAAGCAATCCTGAAGACATTTTCGGGAGCCTTATCTTCAAGAGGCATCCATTTGCCGTTCTTGTAGGCTACTATTATACCTGGTCCGTGGAAGAGCACAGGCTTACTTACCTTTAGTTCTCCAAAGACGTCATCAGGATTTATTAGAGCTGCTACTCTGTATGGTTTACCGCAGTTCGATCCCCTATCTACACCTTCTGTGTGCTCGTTTCTTAGTACTGTTCCTACGGCTTCAGCTATTTTGTTCATTTTAGGTATTCTCTTGAAGTCTCCGCCCTTGTAGTCACTGTCACCACACAGCCATAGTGTTTTACCACCATCATTAAACCATTTTACAATAGCACTTATTTCCTCGTCAGCGAATTCAGCGTCAATATCCACTAGAACTACTATAAGCATTTTAGCATCCTTAATATCGTCATACGTAATAGTCTCTGTGAAAACCTTCCACTCAACATCAGTAATATTACCAATCATCCACTCAAGCTGCAAATTCATCTTAATCATTCCCTTAGCGAAGACAGCAACAACAGGCTTAGCCGAAGCAGTCCCGGCAATTAGTACTGCTAATAGAATTAGTGCTAGAAGGCATACTTTAGTTCTCATAGTCTCCGGAAGTTAGACTTTCAGAAGGTATATAAGATTTATCTTAAAAATAAGCGTGCGAATACCGAATTTTTTAACTTAATTAAATAGCCCAACTATTTCTCGTGAAGAAAGCTTAGCTGAATAGCTCAGAGACAGGAATAAATATTTATGAGAGACATAACATACGATGAGGTCTAAGGGGAAAATATCCCTTAAGATAGCAGCTATAGTAGTTGTAGTTATTCTAGCGATATCTGTAGGCGCTTACTTTTTAATGACCCAAAGACCCCAGAAAAAAGGTGTCGTACTTAGGGTAATAACTAGACATGGATATGACATACTGGATAAAACTAAGGAGCTTTTCCTAAAGAGCAAAATAGCCAAAGAGTATAACATAGTCGATATAGTGTGGCTACCAATAGATCCAGGACAGTGGATAGAGATCATTAAGTCGAGTGGCCAGAAGCCGGGAAAAGAAATAGATGTTGCCTGGGGAGGAGGTCCAACGCTCTTTGACTACTTAGCATACGAGGGCTTACTTAAGCCGATGAACAGCACGCTGATTAAAGAAGTACTTAAAGAAATACCTGAGGAGATAAATGGAGCGCCCTTAATCAGGAGAAACGAGAAAGGAGAAATAATATGGATTGCTGCTGCAATTTCATCATTCGGCTTCACAATAAATACTAAGGTCATAAGTGAGCTAAAAATACCTGAACCTAAGTCTTGGATAGATTTAGCAAACGAGACTTTCGCAGTATACCTGCCTGATTCTAAGGTAGGTGTAGCTTGCCCAACTAGAAGCACTAGTAATACGAGAATGTACGAGATAATACTCCAGATCTACGGATGGAAGAAAGGCTGGATAATAATTACGCTAATGGGTGCTAACTCTAAGATATTCGGAGAGTCTGGTCTAGTGAGAGACGCTGTAATTAGAGGAGACATAGCCGTGGGAATCACTATTGACTTCTATGGGTACACTGCACAGATACAGAATCCAAACTGTAAGTATGTGATGCCTGATGACGGCACAATAATAAATGGAGACCCCATAGCACTGCTAGTAACAAGTAAGCATCCCAAAGAAGCTCAGGCGTTTATTGCATGGGTTCTCAGCGCTGAGGGACAAAAAGTGTGGCTAGACAAGAACATAAATCGTCTGCCAGCGAATCCTAAAGTTTTTGGGACTCCTGAAGGCAAGGAGAGAGAGGACATTAAGCGAGCCTACGAAGAGACTTTAAGCAAAATACCAATAGGCTTCAGCGATGAGCTAGCACTGTCCTATGAGAACGCTATGAGGTGGTTCTTCTACGCAACTATCACTGACGCCCACAGTAAACTTCAGGAGGCGTGGATGCTTATAGTCGAAGCAAAACAGAAAGAGAAAATAGACAGAAACAAATTCATCGAGCTAATAGAGGAACTAGCAGACCCCACTAAACTTGTTTTCACAGATCCCGCTACAGGAAAAAGCGTGACATTTACACAAGAGTATGCACAAAGCATAAACACTAAGCTAGTTAAAGACGTTGACTACAGGAATAAGCTACTTAAAGTATGGAAGGAGTCTGCTATTAACAGGTATGAGAAAATAATAAGCGAAGTCAAAGCTATCATCGGAGGAGGTTAAGCTATTAGGAATATTTTCCACATATATTTATTAAATAAACTTTTTTAGCCGAAATACATCTACTACAAGGGAATTAGATGAACTTAAATATTAAACTAATCAAACGAGAACTAGATCCTCTTACAGTAACCCAATTAATAATAGTTGGCTTAATACTAGGAGCATTCCTAGTGCTTCCAGTATCTTTCATGATCCTAAGAGCGTTCTTCCACAAAGGTTCTCTTTCATTATATTACTTTGAGTCTCTTGTCGCGGGAGGAGACTTTATTAAAACAAAGCCTGAAACTTCATGGATAGAGCTTGTCCGCACTCCTCAGGGAGAAATACTTATAATAGGGCGAAAGGGACCTGACTTCGGTATCTTTCTCAATACTCTCTTCGTATCGACGATGGTAATGATTTTCGCCACTACTCTCGGCGTCTTAGCGGCATTCATTATGGCTAGATACGAGTTCCCGGGTAAGAACTTCTTCAAAGTAATCTTACTTATCCCTATGTTAGCAACACCATTCGTTAACGCCTTTGTACTAGGAAAAGTGCTTGCAGTAAATGGATTAGTAAATTATCTCTTATACGAGACTCTGAAGATATTACCATTTAAAATATGGGTGACGGGATTACCTGCACTTATCTTAATACAAACCTTAAGCTTATACCCAATAGTATATTTGAACGCGTATTCCTCTTTCATAAACATAGATCCATCTCTCGAAGAGCAAGCAGAGAACTTGGGAGCAAAGGGGCTTAAATTGTTTCTAACAATAACTCTCCCCTTAGCTCTGCCAGGAATATCTGCTGGAGCAGCATTGGTTTTCATATTTAGTATGGAAGACTTAGGTGCACCAATAGGACTAAGTGGAGCCTTTGGTAGCGGGCTCCATGAAAAAATCTTAAGTTTTCGAATATATGATGAATTCAGAAAAGGTATAGGATCTATTGAACAAGTACACGCATCAACATACGCAATGGCGGTAGTCATGCTAATAATAGCTTTAGCTATATTTCTGCTGATTAAAAAGTACGTTACCCTCAAGAGCTATGCTATGCTAAGTAAAGGTGGTAGATGGAAGCCCAGAGTACGTAGATTAGGTGTTAAAGGACTTGTACCTATATACGTATTCCTCATAATACTAGCCCTCTCTGCATCATTTCCACAATTCGGAGTAGTAGTCTTAGCATTTACTGACTGGGCGATGAGTAAACTGCCTTCTAAAGTAACACTAGAACACATATCGGCTCTGCTTGTCAATAGAGAAGTATTTAGAGCGATACTAAATAGTCTGATTTACTCTTCGGTAGCTACATTAATCATGCTATTGGTGGGAACGAGTGCAGCATATGTAGTGGCTAGAAGAAAAATACCTGGAAGAGATCTAATCGACGCTCTGTCTACTCTCCCAATAGCTATTCCCGGTATTATCGTAGCTGTAGGCTACCTACTTTTTTTCGCGACCTACTTCTCACAAACACCACTAGACCCATTCTTCAACCCAGGACTACTGCTCATATTCTCATACAGCGTGAGAAGACTTCCGTTCACAGCCAGAACGGTTTTCGCAGGTTTTCAGCAAGTACACGAGAGTCTAGAAGAGGCGGCACTAAATCTAGGAGCAGACCGAGCAAAAGTATTCTTTACAATAGCTCTCCCTCTCATAATATCAAACGTTATTAGCGGAGGAATACTCTCCTTCGTATACTCAATGAACGAAGTCAGCACGAGCATTACTCTCAGTAACCTAAACCCAAATCAAGGACCAATAACGTTCTACATGAGCCAAGTAATATATGCTAGCGCGGCAGTAGGAACAGTAAGCGTAGCGGCAGCACTAGGAGTACTTTTAATAGTAGCTCAAATATTAGCTATATCAGTGTCCAACTATATACTTAAGCAGAGAGTAGCATTCCTGGGTGTATAAAATGGTCGTCGTGAGGCTAAAGAACGTGAGTAAGAGGTTCGGAAAAGTAGTAGCAGTTGACGATGTTACTCTAGAGATAAAGGAAGGTGAGTTCTTTACATTCCTAGGGCCTAGCGGATGTGGGAAAACAACTACTCTAAGAATAATAGCGGGATTAGAATACCCCGATAAAGGTAGAATATTCTTTGACGACGAAGACGTCACCGACGTCCCTCCATATAAGAGAAATACTGGAATGGTTTTCCAAAACTATGCTCTCTGGCCCCACATGACTGTCTTCGAAAATATCTCGTATGGCCTTAAAATAAGAGGATACTCTAAACATGAGATAAAGAAGAAAGTCGATGAAGTATTAGAACTAGTTCAGCTAAAGGGACTTGAGAACAGGTATCCAACACAGCTGTCTGGAGGACAGCAGCAGAGAGTAGCTTTAGCGCGTGCTCTAGTAATTGAGCCTAAAGTTCTCCTTCTAGACGAGCCTCTCAGCAACTTAGACGCTCGCCTTAGGGTTGAGATGAGAGAAGAGCTTAAACGCTTACAGAAAGAGCTCAAAATAACCACTATATACGTAACTCATGACCAAGAGGAGGCATTAGTGATTTCCGACAGGATAGCTGTAATGAGGCAGGGCAGAATAATGCAAGTAGGAGAGCCAGACGAGGTTTATCGCCGACCTAAAAACCTCTTCGTAGCCACTTTTCTAGGTAGATGTTCTCTCATAGAAGGAAAAGTCGTAGATGTAGACAAAGACCTTGTGACTATAGCTATAGACCATATAAGGATTAAAGGAGTGCTTCCAGATAAAGATATGAAATTGAGGAAAGGCGAGGAGGCATACGCTGTTCTAAAACCAGAAGACTTTGCGTTGAGAATAGACGATCCGAGTAAAGCAAATGAGTTCACAGGTACTGTTGAATGGTTGTTCTTTGTCGGACCATTTAACCAAATAAGACTAGGTCTAGGTAGAATAAGCATATTAGTAAATGTTGAGCCTTGGTTTACACCATCGCTGAAAAGCAAAGTAACTGTATACATACCTTATGAATACGTGATAATATTGCCAAAGAAAGAGCAGGAAGTGTGTCAAGAGACTTAGCGAGATTGGCTGAGCTCAAGTTTAAGCAGTGCTCGCTTGTTTCTCCTAAAAAATCATAGCTTAAATAAGCTATTGTCAAGAATATATTTAAATCTGTTATACCGGGACTATTTCGGGAGTTATGCGTAAGAGGATAATTATTGTTAGCGTATTGATTACAATACTGCTGCTGTGCTATCCTATATCTTCCCCTCCACCACAGGTACCAGTCAAATATTACGCTGAGGTAGTCAAGTATCCTCTCCCAGGATTACCTGAGCCAGTTCTAGTGGGAGGGGAACTGGAGGTTTTAATTAAGGCAAGCGATAAGGCTTCTCAGTGGTCGGCTCTAATAAAGAATAAGTACTACGGTGAGTGGTCTCTCGAGCTCAAGTCCTCTTCATATAATAAAGAAACGAAAATATGGCAATTAATATTCAAACTGCCCGGCGATTTAAAAGAGGGGCTCTATGATTTAACAATAGAGTTTAGCGAAGGAGGATCAAAGAAAACTATAGAGGAACCTCACAGCGTTTGGGTTCTCCCTTCGTGGCCGGATAAGCTCAGGCTATTAGTTTTCGCAGACACAAAGACTCCAGGAGGAGCAGACTACTTCTATGAAGCTATAAAGACAATAAACCTCCTAAACCCAGACTTAGCGATATTTGTAGGAGACCTCGTAGAAAGACCGACCAGCGCTAGCGGCTGGAAGTATTTCTATGGATCATTTTTCCTGCTGGAGTGCCCATGTTACCTCGTTATAGGAAACCATGAATACGACTACGGATGGGTTGCAGAAACCTATGAAAGCATAGTCGGTCCACAGAACTACAGCGTATCTTTCGGAGAATTTCTGTTGATCGCACTGCCTACAGGTAGCGACGGCTGGATTCCAATGAAGTACTTAAAGTGGGCCGAAAGAATATTAGCTGAAACTAAGTGTAAAGTAAAAATGCTCGCTTTCCATCATCCCCTATTCTCTCCTGCCTACAGAGACCAAGGATTAAACCAGGTAATCAAGATAAGTAGCACAAAGGACTTCAGTAAGCTACAACAATATCTCTACTCTTCGTGGCAGAACCACTTAGATGAAGCTCGCTACTTATTCGAGCTGATAATAAAGTATGACGTAAGACTGATTTTTGCAGAACACGTACATACAGACCTCAATGTCGTAATAGAAGATGCTCAAGGTAGAAGACACTACTTCGTAACTCCCGCAGCTGTAGCCTACGATGTTAGAGAAAAGGACATAAGAGGATTCAAGTACTTAGTCATTTACTCGAATGGAACTGTAGACGAAACAACACTATACTACAGTGCCTCAGGTCTCTTCAAGTACCCCAACTCCATCCCAATAGACTTAGGAGAAAAAGTCAAGCCATATAAGATAGGAACAATAGAATACTACTACGCTCCAGCAAACGATGGAAAACATTACGCAGTATCCTTTAGAGCCAAAAACGAACTCAAACAGTATTTCCACGACATAAGAATAGTCTTCAAGCTACCAAAAGACAAGCCTCTCACAGAGTACAAGTGGTATCCTACTACTCCAGAGTACAACGTAATTGAAGCAGAAGACTGCTACTACATAGTCCTCAAGAACGTGGACTTGCCCCCAGAATCTGTAGTCAAGTTTACGGTAGCAGCTACAACCGATGACAAGTCTCCTCTAGTGTTCATTTCGGAGAAACTTACTCAAGAAGACCAGTGGGTGCTGCTGACAGTAGAGGCTAAAGACAGTGAGTGGGGCGTAGACGAAGTCAAAGTGCTATATTCACTAGACGGCAAAGAATGGCATAAGCCAGCACTAATGGATCTAGTAGACCCTGAATTTGAGAAAGTGAGTTACATAGTCTGGCTCCCGCTAACTAAAGAAGACTTAGGTAAAGCAGAGAAGCTGTATATAAAAGTCATAGCACGTGACTTCGCAGGCAACGTCAACGAAACCATTAAAGAAATAGCCTTAGCAAAGCCTAAACTCGAGGTCACAGTATCAGCTCCATCGAGCTTAGGTAAAGGAAAATCTAGCTCTATCACAATCAAGATAAGTAACATAGGAGACGCTACTGCAAGAGACGTCGAAGTGCGAATAACAAACATAGAGAACCTCGTAGTAGAGAGCACTCGAATAGCTGTAGGAGATATTGAGCCAAATAAGTACAAAGAGATTAAAATAAGTATAGAAGGCAAAGAAATAGGCTCAGCTTCACTTAAAGTAAAGGTCTACGCTTCAAATTATCCAGAAGTAACAAAGACAATATCACTCGAGATAACACAGCCTATTGAGATATATATAGCTATAATAGCAGTTATAGTTATAGCAGTGGTCGCAGCAGTAATATTACTGAGAAAAAGGAAAACTAGTTAATTCCTATAAGTTTTTTAGCATTTTCTTCTAAAATCATCCTCTTAAACTTCTCAGATATCTCCGCCTTAGTTACCTTGAGTATTGAGGCTAGTGGATAGCTAAAGGGCATATTTGTCCCGAAAAGAATGCGGTCAGCTCCCATCACATCGACCAGAGTCTCGACCCCTCTATAGCTTTGAAGCAGAGAGATCTCTAAGTAAACATTGTCTAAGTTTCCAAGAAAACTTATGACTTCTAACAGAAGATCGTAATTAAAGCCCCCGACTATAATACCTAAGTCTCTGTTCTTTAGCGCAAATTCTCTTACATCGAGCACTTTTACCTGGTAAGGCTCAGTAAAGTGAAGTCTAAGTGGTATGTGTAAGGGAAGCTCCGTCTCCACAATTATTTCCGCAAGCTTTTTTGAATATTTTTCATTAACAAGAGAATATCCGTGATACAGAGGACTTACTCTAATGACCCTTATTTTGTCAGAAGAGACTATACTTTTATCGATCAGCAGAGAAGGATTAACAACTATTGCCGCATAAAGCTCCCTATACTTCCTCGAAATCTCTGCTACCACCTTATTCCCATAAAGTGGACTTCTACTTAAATGAGAGCTTGTATGAGAAACCACCATGTACTTTATGCCGTGTCTCTTAGCGAGCGCTATCATCTCCTCTAAAGTAAGTCTGCAAGACCTCTTGGGCAGACTTCCGATATAGCTGGAAACATCTATCATATTTTCCCCCTCAAATTAAATAACTCTAATGCATTTCTATAAAAAATCATTTCTTTGACATAATCACTAATATTTGCCTCTAGAACCTTAGCCATCGAAATGCTCGGCGACTGAAACGGAATATCACTTCCGAAAAGTACTCTCTGCTCTCCGAGAACCTCGACAGCTGTTTCAACCATACCTACATCAACAAACGAGCTAGACATCTCAACATAGACGTTGTCGAATCTACGCACTCTCAGCACTCCTTCCTCCCAGTCTCCTCCACCCATATGATACATAACAATAAGGGCGTCAGGATACCTATCAGCTAGGTTCTCGAGTTGTACTCCTCCGTCATAGGAGTGAATAAAAAGAGGAGCTCTGAGGCTAATAGCCTTTTCAACAATAGGATTCATTAAAGGACTATCAGCAGGCACATTAAAGTAGTGAGGATGTATCTTAACTCCTATGAAAACTTCTTTCGCCAGTCTTCTTGTCATCTCTTCAATAGCTTCTTTTCCGTAAAGAGGATTTACTGCAACTAATCCGAAGAGCCTCTTAGGGTATTCTAAACAAGCCTTCTCTACATCCTCATTGCCTTCTATATAATCGTATACAAGGCTCTTAATAGACGAGATAAAAGAACACTTAATACCATAGCGATCCATAGCTCTTACTAGTTCTTTAGCGCTCATTCTGAAGCAAAATCTCTGATCACACCCTATATGCGCATGAACATCTATTATCACAGACGGTACTCTCCTAGCTAAAAATAAATAACTTCTTCAGCACTGAAGATAAAAATCTCTTCAGAAATTTGGTCGAAAATCTTAAATTCCTTGAAAGAACATCTTCTCGTGCTTAAGAACCTAGTGGAGCCAGCGAAGGAGATATGGCCTTTACTGCTACTCGCAGTTGATGACGCTTCTCCTCTCTATGGATTTGCTAGAATACAGCTAATGTTTTTCATATACCAGTATATAGATTTTAACTACAGCCTCGGAACATTTGCTCCCTACAGTCACGACTTAACACGAGCCCTGATCAAACTGGAAATGGACGGACTAATTAAATCTCATGTCGTCAGGACAGCTGACGGAAACCTTGTGAAAAAATACTCTCTGACTCCTAGAGGGAAGAGAATAGCCTACAAGCTCATGAGCGAAATGAAAGGCAAGTACATCAGACTGAGTAAAGTTCTCGTGAGAAAAGCAGACGATGTCATAAAGGATTTAGAAAAGCTGAAGAAAACGTTCAAAGACAAGCCGCTAGTAGTACTCTACCTTAAGGCTCTATCTATGTTTGAGAAAAAGTGGCCTCTTACATTAAATGTTCCAGACAACAGCATGAAGGAGTATCTCCTAGACTACAGCAAGGATATTCTCTACGAAATGAAGAAAGCTGTATTTAAAGACTTTGAAACACGCAGCTACCTATGGCTACTATCGGAATTATAAATTGAGAGAAAATACAATGATATTATGTATAAAGTTTTTGAAATACGAGAAAAAAATATAGTGAGAAAAAATCTATTGAGAGCAGACATTAAAGTAGCTATCTGCTATCCTTCTATATACAGAGTAGCAGTATCTAGCCTAGGCTATCAGTTAATATACTTTCTCCTAAACTCTCAGGAAGAAATAGCATGTGAAAGAGCAGTACTATCTTCTCAAAAAGGACCAGAACCCCCTGTAAAAACACTAGAGTCGGGTTCTCCTCTCAAGTTCTTCGATATAATCATTTTCTCAGTACACTACGAGCTAGATTATCCTAACATAGCACGCATGTTGCTAGCCTCCGGTATAAACCCACTAAAACACAAAAGAGGGCTCAAAGACCCCATAGTAGTTGTCGGCGGGCCTCCAATAACAGCAAACCCAGTCCCCCTAGAAAGTATAGCTGATGTTCTCTATATAGGCGAAGCAGAGTACTCACTACTAAAACTCGTCTACGAAATACATGCTCTAGAAAACAGGAAAGATCTCTACAAAATCTCTGATATAAAAGGAGTCTACGTACCCGGTAGCGAAACAAGAGCACAAAGAGCTTGGGTAAGAGATCTAGATAAAGCATTTCATCCATCAAGCCAGATAATACCGTTATCTGATAAAAGTGAATTTCAGCCAGTTTTTGGCAGAGCTGCACAACTAGAAGTGACGAGGGGTTGCGGCAGAGGATGTAGGTTTTGTCTCTTAGGATATTCTTTTAGACCATATAGGGAGCGGTCTTTTCCGGTAATAGAAAGTCTCCTTAAAAAAATCATAGAGAAAAATGGCGTCTTAAAAATAGTTTTAATAGGTTCTTCTCTCAGCGACTATAAGTATCTCCAAAAATTGCTGGAAACGTGTATTGAAGAGAATATCCAAGCTTCGCTCCCTGCGCTAAGGACAGACGCTGTAGAAGATGAAGTCTTAGAGCTAATACCGCGTCTAGGGCAGAGAACTTTGACGTTCGCGCCTGAAACAAGCATTCGCTTAAGAATCAAATTAAATAAACCTATTGAAAACTCTGAAATAATCGAAAAAACAGAGAACGCTGTAGCAAAAGGAGTTAAAAACATCAAACTTTATTTTCTCTATGGAGTTCCAGGGGAAAGCAAACAAGATTTGATAGAAATAGTAGAGCTAGTTAAGAGAATCAAAAATAAAGTTAAATTATCTAAAGAAAATATAAGAGTTTCAATAAATCCTCTCATACCCAAAGCACACACTCCTCTTCAGTGGACAGTAATAGAAGAGGTGAGCATACTAAGAAGAAAAAGAAGATTTCTTTTAGAGAAACTCGGCTCTCTAGCCCGAGTAGAGGGCTATGATCCCTTTGAGGCGCAGATACAAGCACTTCTATCATTAGGCGGCTCTCAGCTCGGAGAAATAGTAGCATATGTAGCTGAAGCCGGGGGAGGAAGGCAAGCCTGGAGAAAAGCTCTGAGAAGATTTCAAATAAACGTACAGAAATATCTGGAGAAAACTATAGCGAAAGAGCCTTGGAGTGTAGTAGACGTAGGGGTATCAAGAGATTTCCTCGAAAAAGAGTATAAGAAATTCCATGAAGGAATACTTACACCTCCCTGTAGCACTTTCTGCTCTAAATGCGGTGTCTGTTAGTCTGCAAGCCCCGCTACAAAGAACCCGCAGGTACCGTGAATATGAGGAAACAGTCTTTTCACCTTCGTGGAGCAAAGAAATCCTCTATACCCAGAACTGCCTATAGTCCTAGTCAAGCACTTGTATCCCTTACTCACGAAATAGTCTACTACCTTCTCTCCCTCCTCAGGAAGAATAGAACACGTAGAATATACGATGCTGTGCACCTCCGGGAGCGATAGAGCAGCCTCCAATAAACTTCTCTGAAGGTTCGAGTACTTCTCAACAATGTTTGGGAGAGAAAGCTGGATTCTTATAGCAGGATCCTTAGACATGACACCACTCGAAGAACAAGGAGCATCTACAAGCACTTTAGTTACTCCACAGCCTTTTCTAACAAAAACTTCTCTAGAGTCTGCCTTAATAACATCTACTTTGCTCAAATCCACTCCATGTAACCTCAAGAGCTTTTTCATAATTTTAATACGATCCCATGAAATATCACATGCAAGAACACGGCACTGATTCTCAAGTAGCTGAAAAATAAGAGAAGTCTTCAGACCAGGAGCCGCGCACAAGTCTAAAATATAGTCATTTCTCTCAAGAGTCAAAGCGTCTACAATAGCTACAGATCCTTTGTCTTGAATTACAAGCTTACCTTCCCTAACATATTTAAGCGCGTAGACAGGAGCTCTACTCTCCTTAACTCTTAACATAAATTCATAGTCTTCATCTAACTCAACTTCAACGTGTTTCCTGGTCAAATAATCCATCGCCTCTCTAACACTAATCTTCAACGTGTTTACACGTAACCACACAGTCTCTTCCGCCATAGAGCTAAATAGTTGTTCAAGTTCTTGAAAAGACATGTACTTAGAGAGCTTCTCTACAATCCACAGAGGCACTGAATACTTAACCGACAGCTTTTCTCCACAGCTAAGCTCTTCCAATAAAGCCTCAGGAGAAACTACCTTCCCTCTCTTAGACAGCTTTTTCTTAAGCCTCAACGTAGCCTCACGTAGCTCAGCATAGTTCTCGCCGTAAAGAACAATCCATGTCCTAACAATATTTTTCCTAGAGGCTCTTCCGAAAAACTCTCTGGCAATATCTCTTAGAAAAAAGTATTTTGAGACAACATCTCTGCCAATAACATAGTATAGTCTCAAGGGTCTCTTAACTTTAAGATCGTTTCTAGTATATATAAATGCTTTATCAAAAGAAGTATTTTTCTCTTCAATATAATATATTAACCTAGAGACAAATGATACTATCTGGTCTATTTTCATTATTTCCTCTTTTTCTTAGGCAATATTACCTCCTTAGGCGCTTTCGGGAACAGCTCTAAATATCGCCTCAGAACCTTAGGCACAACTACTGTCCCGTCAGGCTCCTGGAAGTTCTCTAAAATCGCGGTTATAGCCCTAGTCGATGCTATAGCAGTGCTATTAAGAGTGTGTACATACTCTCGTTCTCCAGTCTTTCTTCTCCTAAACCTTATTTTCAGTCTATAGCTTTGCCAGTCAGTACAGTTACTACAGCTGACCATTTCTCGGTACTTTCCTTGGGCAGGCATCCATGCTTCGAGGTCATACTTCTTAGCAGCCACTACTCCAAGGTCTCCCGTACATATATTTACTACTCTATATGGTACTCCTAAACCCTGCCATAGTTTCTCAGCATTCTCTAAAAGCTTCTCATGCCATTCCCAGCTCTCTTCTGGTCTACAGAAGACAAACTGCTCTACTTTATGGAACTGATGCACCCTGAAAATGCCTTTAGTGTCCTTGCCGTGAGCACCTGCTTCTTTACGGAAACATGGACTTATTCCAGCGTAAAGAAGGGGCAAGTCCTTCTCCTCTAGAATCTCATTCATATGGAGCGCCGCTATTGGGTGCTCTGAAGTAGCTATTAAGTACAAGTCTTCATCTTCGATCTTATATATGGCGTCCTCGAAGTCAGAGAGCGCTGTTACACCTTCATAAGGCTTCCTTCTAAGCATATAAGGAGGCATAACTATCTTAAATCCCTGCTGGGCGAGAAAATCTAAAGCATATAGTAAAAGAGCTAAGTCTAGCCAGACTAAGTCATCGAAGATATAGAAGAACCTAGAGCCAGCTACTTGAGCCGCCTTAAAGGTATCTCCGAGACCCAGAACCTCAAGCATGTCTGCATGACCAATAGGCTTCCAGTCGATAACCTCATACTCTACGCTAAATCCCTTAGTCTGTTCCTTAAAGCGGTCAAGATATCTTCTCCAAACTTTAGGCTTCCCCCAGAACTTTACTGGAACATTATCTTCTTCATCTTCTCCTTGAGGTACAGACTCGTGAACTATGTTAGGTATACTCAACAGAACTTCTTCACGCTCAGCCTCTATTTTCCTTAAAATTTTCTCTTTCTCTTCTATAAGCTTCAGTAAACTCTTAGCTTCAGCCAGCTTCTTCTCTCTAGCTTCTCCCTTAAGCCTACCTATCTCCCTAGAAATCTGGTTATGTTTTCTTCTCAAGTCGTTAAGCTCAGTAAGCGTCTTCCTCCATAAAGTATCAAGCTCAAGAGCTTTGCCTACAATAGCCTCGCTAAAACCTCTCATCCGCATATTCCATTTGAGCTTCTCTGGATCATTTCGTAGATAGTAGAGTATAGACCACATGGCAGGCATACTTTCTACATACTTTTTGACAGAATAATAAATTTATATTCTGCCACTAAAGAGCCACTGAAATGACGAGGAAAAGAAAGTACCCAAGCAGAAAGGACTTAGCAGAAGCAGTTAAAAAGGCTTTATCCAAGGTGATATTTCATCCACACGACTTTCCGCAAGCAGTTTACGAGGTTCTACAAGAAGAGGGATTTGACTGTTCATACTTGACTGTAAAACGTATATGGAGGACGTATGAAGAAATGGTTCGCCGCGGCGAAATATTCGACATACTTGGAGTGGTAGTAGACAAAGAAAATAGACATTACGGTAATATTTCCTCAGAGTAAATTAATTACTTGTGGTTAAAGTTATAGATGCTCACGCGCACTTAGAGGAGCTTGATGACCTAGAGAGTGCTCTGAAGAGAGCTCGTGAAGCAGGAGTAGTTGCAGTAGTGGCTGTAGGCTCTGACTATTCTTCTAATAAAGAAATTCTTGAAATATCGTCTAGCTATACTGACTATGTTTATCCAGCGCTAGGCTTACATCCATGGGAGCTTAGCCAAGACTACGAGAAAGTATTAGAGCAAATAGAGGCACATGCAGATAGTATCGTAGCCATAGGAGAAGTAGGGCTAGACTACAGGATATCAACGAGCAGAGAACTTCAGAAAAAAGCTTTCAGGGAAGTAGCTCGTCTTGCCTCAAAACTAGATAAGACATTGATAGTGCATGCAAGAGACGCTTGGAGAGACGCGTTCAAAATAGTAGCAGAAGAAAACGTAAGTAAGGCTATCTTCCACTGGTTTTCAGGCCCACTAGACCTACTAGATGAGCTGAGAGAAAAACACTACTTTATATCGGTTACTCCAGCAGTTCTCTACCAAAAGAAGCACATCAGAGCAGTAGAGAGGTATCCTATTGAACTAATAGTTATTGAAAGCGACGCCCCTGTAAGCTATAGAGGTAAGGTATCAGAACCAGCCGATACTCTGCTCTCACTCAAGGGGCTCGCATCCCTCAAAAAACTGAGCCTAGAGGAGACCGCTAAAACAGTATTTAACAACACAGTAAGGTTATACGGTTTGCGCGGGCTAGAATATGAAGAAGACTAGCCTATTAAAGCATATCATAGTCTCAGTGCTATTAAAAGAGCCCATGAGTCTAAGGGAACTAAAGGAGCTGACAGGACTGAGTCGCAGAAGCCTAAAGAAGATACTTTCCCAGCTAATAAACGAAAAGAAGATACTAATGAAGAAAATAGGAAATACTGTAGTTTACTGGACAAATCCTTTAGTCTTCCACAGAGAACTTTACATAGCAGGCAATTTGGCTAAACAACTTTTGACACAAAATATCGGCAAGATATATTCTCTCTATAAGGCTCAAGGTTTTTCAGAAAAAGAAATAGATACAGCGATAGCACTACATATATGTATGGTAGAAACCCTTGATAATATACACCAGGACGTAGTTTTCTTAATTCTTCCATTTCTCGAGCTAATAAGGAAAGATGGTTTTCCTTTAATCGTAGACTATGATACTGCAACTGAAATAGTAGAAAGGCTTGTAGGAGAAAAGGTAGAATTGCTCATAGAGAAGTATCCAGAACTGCTATGGGTTGAGCCAGATAGAGAAAGAGGTGTAAGTAGAGCTTTTCTAATAATAAATAAGCCATGGAAGAATAGAGGAGAAGTATATGAGCATAGTAGAAATAGTTGAAAAAGAGAGGGAGAAATTCAGAGAAGTATTAGATGAGACTTGTAAATACCTATATTACAGGCTGAAAAGCTCATCTCCAATAGAATACTCTAAAATAAAGCCTCTCAGCCTAGAGAAAATACTTGTAGACATACGTGGTCTTAAAGAACTCAAAGAGCTACTGACAAAGTTGCTCGATGAGCTGAGAGTTAGAGAGGGAAAACACTTAATCCTGTATATAGCCCCCTTCGGAGGCTCAAAATCACAATCATTCGAGTACGTCAAAGAAATAGTAAAAAGTAGAGAAGATTCAGACAAAATAGTAGAATTTTCTTTCTCCTCTTCCTCAAGACTCCTAGGAGTATTAAAGTCTATGGTACTCTCGCTTTCAGCAATACTCCTTTCTTCAGGTGAACTTGAGGACTATGAGAAAACCACTATTTTAGAAGTCTTAGCAGAGTACAAAATACTAGAAAGAAGTGCCGCCGAAGGCTCTCTAAGAAGCTATGTCGAAGACTTCCTACCACTAATCTCATCCTTAGTTAGCGTAGCAAATAAAGAAAAACAAGTGCTCCTAATACAGGTAGACGAATGCGACTTATGGTACGGAAACTATGAAAGATACAGAGACTTCGGTAAACTCTTCAGAGAGCTCTATGACAGAGCAGATAGAATAATATTCATACTCTATGCAACCACAGAAGCCTACTATCAGTTCAGAAAGTGGAGCTCCCTAGACCCTTTCCTAAACAGGTCCCTAAGCACTGCAAACATAGTAGCTTCTCCAGGAAAATACCTCGACAAAGTAATCTACGCACTAGCAAGATTAGCTGTCCTAACAGAGAGAGTAAACAACATTGAATTTAGCAGAGAAGAACTTGAGTTGTTGCTGAAAATAGTGGAAGTAAAGAAACTAGGCAAAACACTTGACATAAGGCGCTGTAACCTAATGATAATAAACTTCCTTGAGAAACTATCAGAATTCAATAAATATAAACTAATTCAAATAGGGAAAGAACTCTATCCCCAGCATGTCGAAGAGATACCAGCTCTCCTAGCTAGAGAAGTCTTCCCACGAATACCTGGACTAAACTTCACGCCGATCCAAAGCACCGAAGCGGAAGGAGTGTTTGAAATAGGGCAGGTCAAAATTCCGCTAAAAATCATAGTTTCTCAACAGGATAAAGAAACTCTAAAAAGTATAGCTGAAAAACACAATAAAGTAATCGCAATAAATGTACTGCGAGAAGAGCTGACAGAAATACCAAACGTCAGTACACTAGAGCCGGAGCCAGTAGACCTTCTGTACCCACTAGTGGGAATAGTACACCATCCCACCTTAAGTAGTAGGGAAAGAGAGTTACTCTTAAACCAGTATGCTAGCTTCTTCCGAATAGCAACTGAGCTAGACACACTAATAGAAAGCGAAATAATCAGACCTAAAGCACCTAGCACGGAAATAGAGGCGCGTCCTTCTGCTCCGCTGAGATTAGAAGAGAAGCCTAGAGTAGAGAGAGAACTGGCCTTACTGACTAGTTTTATCCAAAGCTGGCGCAGTATTAAAACAGTATGCAAATTTATGGGCATAAGCGAAAAAGAAGTAAAAAGTCTAGTCGAGAAATATAGAAAATACTTCTATATTAAAGGAAACAGAATATATAGACGAAAGTGAAACAATGTCGTCTAAGGAAGAAAAATTCTACGAAATACTAGACTCACTAGAAAAATCAGAGTGGACACTAAGCCACAAGTCGGGGGACAATGTATATTTAGTTAAGACATACAAGGTAATGGAGCATAAGTGCACAGTAACTGTCTCAGTAAATCCTAGGGATCCCAAAATATCGCTAAACTATATTACTATTACTCCTTCCTCCATTAAGCTAGCTAAAGCAATAAAAGAAGTCTTCGGAGAATATGCCTCAGTAGGAAGACATGAAAAAAGAATAGATGTAGTTTTCTTAGTCAAAGAAGTATACTCAGATGTAGCTGAGCTAGAAGAGAGAATAGAAGAAGTTTTTGAAGCTGTACGAGAAGAAGTAAACAGAACGAGAATAGAAGTACGAGACTACGCTGCAAACTTAATGAAGGAAGGATACCTTATTTCAAAAGAAGATGACAAATATAAATTACTCAAAATAGTTGTAACATCTTCTGCTACAATAAAAATAGAGGGAGAAATACGCAAAAATATTCTCTTCTTAGAAGTCTTCGTAATGAACGGGGAAAGAGAGTATAGAAAAATAAGAGAATTTCTCCTTAAAAACAACTTCAGTCTCCTAAAAAAACTTCAGCATAAAGGAGCGCACTATATTAAATCATATGCCTTCTTCACGAGTCCAGAGAACATAATTAATACGCTGGTATTACTGGGAAAAAGTATCTTAGGGCAAAAAGACTAACAATATATTTCTAGTCTAAATATATCACTTAATGATAGGTATAGAACACTTTCTCTTTCAAGTAAGCGTAGGGGGATTACTAGGATTCGCTACGGGCTATGCTGTCAAGAAAATAGCAAAGCTAGCCATACTCGTGCTGGGAATATTCACGGCGATTCTCCTATACTTAGAGTACAGCGGGGTCATAACAATAAACTACGCTAAACTCACTGAAATTATGTATAATATGTGGCAAGTAGTATCAGCTAAGGCGCAGGGAATGCAAAGCTACGTAGCCTCACACATACCTTTCGCCGCTAGCTTCATACCAGGCTTCATCATAGGATTTAAGAAAGGCTAAAGAATCACTGCGACCGAAAGATCATTGACATTTGTTCCTGTAGGTCCAGTAAATATTAGATCATCTAGAGACTTGAAGTACTCGTATGTATTGTTCTCAGACAAATAGGCGTATGGATCTAGTCCAGTAGCAAGCCCTCTGTCAACAGTCTGTCCATCGCATACTGCTCCGGCAGCATCAGTAACACCGTCTATTCCATCACTCCCAAGAGAAGCAAAGGCCACATCGGACACACTTTTCACGCCTAGAGCAAAGCCTAAGACAAGTTCCTGGTTTCTTCCTCCCTTTCCTTTCCCGACAACAGTCACAGTAGTTTCTCCCCCAGCAAGAATAGCACAAGGTCTAGAGACAGGCTCGCCATAAAATCTCGCTTCCTTAGCAATCGACGCCAAAACCCTACCCACGTGTCTAGCTTCTCCCTCCAGGAAAGATGTGAGCATAAGAACGTTTAAAGAAAGCTCTCTAGCTTTCTCCGCCATTTTATTAAGCGATATCCTATTACTAGCTACTATCACATTGAAAACCCTCTCGAAGATAGGGTCCCCAGGCTTAGGAGTCTCGTCTACTTCACCTCTCACACCTTTTTCTAAGAAGTTTCTCACACTACTCGGAACAGACTCCCAAAAACCGTATCTCTTCAAAACTTCTACAGCATCCTTAAATGTCGAAGGATCGGGTGCAGTGGGCCCAGAGGCTATGTACTCTATGGGATCGCCTACAACATCGGAAATTATCAGACTGAGCACAGTGGCTGGAAAAGCTCTCTTAGCGAGAAACCCTCCCTTAACTTCAGACAAATGCTTCCTAACAGTATTCACCTCAACTATGTTCGCTCCGCTCTTGAGCAAAAGCTCAGTTAGCAGCCTAATATCGTCTAGTTCTAGTTTACCACGAGGCTTAGTAAGTAGCGCAGAGCCGCCGCCAGAAATAAGACATATTATCAGAGTATCTGGACGAGCATTACTCTCGACTAAATTCAGCAGCTCCTCAGCAGCCACCACATTACGCGGTGAAGGTACTGGATGATCGGCCTCAACTAACCTGATTTTTCTACACGAATACTTCCTGGAATATCCTCTTGGAACAATAACGAGGCCACATTCTATTTTCTCCGAAAGAATCTCTTCAAGAGCCTCTGCCATCCCTCCGGAAGCTTTTCCAGCACCTACGACAATTATCTTTCTATAATCACTTAAACTAAGCCTTAGGTCTCCTGGAGAGATAAAGAGCTTTTCTTCATGAATGCTCATACTTTTCCTAACAGCTGTAGAAGGGTCAGCAGCCTTAAGTCCAGCCTCAAGAATTTCGAGAATCTTTCTCCTAGCCTCGATCTCGCCGTGCTCAAGTAAGCTATCCTTATTTAAAATCATCGAAGTTCTGTAACCCGAAATAATATAAGTACTTCTCCCCTACAAACAGCCACACAGTATTTCAGAACCTCCGTTCAACATACCAGAAATTTTTATAATAAAGTGAAAGAAGCTAGAGATGGTGAGTAGCACATGTATATAGCTTTATTTGAGGACACAGACTATGACTTTCTCTACCCTCTAACACATATGCGCCCAGCCTATGCCCTGAGAATAGGAGTCTACTCTCTAATAGATAGAGTAACTAAGCTAGCTGAAGATAAGGTCTTCCTCTACATGAGAGACTACTTAATAAAATACTTCGAGTGGAGACTAAATCACGAAGGATACAAAAACATTTACATAAACAAAGAAGTCGACGAAGAAACATTATTCATAAACGGTAAAATAGTCTTTGACGAAAACTTCGAAAAACTGCTAAGTAGCCTAAAGGAAAGAAAAGGAAACTACATTGTATACAAAGACAACGAAGTAGTAGCCCTAAAAGCCTCAAGCGACTTAGCACGAGAACTCTCAGAGTACTTCACGAAACCAGTCTCCCCAGAGGTCTTTGAAGCAGTTAAAGAGAAAGTAGAGAAAATAGAAGCACCCGACATAAAGCTAGTGAGGTTCCCATGGGACGTAATTAAAGTAAACTCCGAAATGATAGCGAGAGACCTGAAAGCATATTATGGAAAAGAGTGGGAGACATCAGCTGACGTCAAGATAATCGGGGACCCGAAGAACGTTTACATAGGCAAAGACGTAGAAATAGAGCCATATGTCGTAATAGAGGCCAGGACAGGACCAGTCTACATAGGAGACGGCACTAAAGTCCAGGCAGGAGCTAGAATAGAGGGCCCAACATACATAGGCAAAGACACTATAATTGTAGGAGGTGCGCAAGTCAGAGAAGGAAGCAATATCGGAGATGTATGTAGAGTAGGCGGAGAATTCGAAGAATCCGTAATGCACGGTTTCTCGAACAAGTATCACGCAGGCTTCATAGGACACGCGTATGTCTGCGAGTGGGTAAACATTGGCGCTATGACAACAAACAGCGACTTAAAGAACACCTATGGAACAGTCAGACTGACAATAAGAGGACAGAAAATAGACACTGGCATGAAGAAAGTAGGATGTTTCATAGGAGATATGGCTAAGACTTCTATTGGCGCTTACATATATACTGGAAAAAGAATAGGAATAGCCTCCCAGATACACGGCTACATAACATCCGACGTCCCGTCTTTCACATTCTACGCGAAGTCTCTCGGAGGAGTACTAGTAGAGCTCTACATAGACTCCGTCATAGAAACACAGCGCAGAATGAAAGCCAGAAGAAAACAGCCGCTACCCCCAGAGGAAGCCGAACTAATACGAAAACTATTTGAGCTAACGGCTCCTGAGAGAGAAAAGGCAGGCGTGAAAAAGGGTAGAATATCGCTCTAAACTACTTTAAGATAAGTATTTATTTTCCTCAACACTTTTTATACTCGATGAGAATTAAACTCTCGTTAATAATCCTCGCAGTACTCGTATTAATTATACCTTTTGCTCAAGCTCAGCCATTTATCTCAACTCCATCAAAAACACCTTTAGCGGGAGCTAAAGTTAAAGTAACATACGTCACTGGAGAAAGCTTTGAAGCAACACTAGATTCTGAAGGACGTCTAGTCTTAACGAACGTCCCACTAGGTAAAGTAAATGTGACAATACTAGAGTGGAAGGGAGTCCCCATAGGAGTAACGTATCTAGTTACCTACAAGAACCCAGTGATAGTCTGTAAGGAAATAGGTAAACTCGAAGTAAAAGTCGTAGGTGCGAGAGGACAGGAAATAAAGGGCGCTACCGTGGCAATACTTTACGAAAACAAAGTAATTGAGACAGGGACAACAGACACAGCTGGAACATATATGACAGAACTACCTCAAGCAAAGTACAAAGTTAAAGCAACATACGGAGGGAAAACAGCTGAAGGAGAAGTAGAAGTCGTAGGTAGCGAAACAGCAAAAATAACACTTCAGCTCGACATCTTCGTCACATTAGCTGGCTGGAGCATGACACTACCAGAGTTCATAGGCCTTATAATACTAGTGATAGTAGTGATCATAGCACTAGTTATAATAGCCTACGAGTACTCAATATGGCGCAGAAAGAAACTAGCAAAAGCTCTAGTAACTCCTTCAACTAGGTAACCAACCATCAAATTAATTAACAATTTATTTACCTGTTACTTAGATGCTATATGAGCCAGTTTAAATATAGGGCCGACACTGAAGGAATGCTGAACACATACCTCGACTGGTATAAACAAGCCGAGTATATTCTTTCCCTCAAACCTTCTTTACCAGATAAATTCAAAACCTCTAAAGGAGCCCGAGAATATCACAGACCACAGCACATCATAATATGTGGTTTAGGAGGATCAGGAATAGCAGGAGACCTCGTAAAAGACGCTCTAGGTAACGAGATAAAAGTCCCAATAGAAATAGTCAAAGAATATACGCTCCCCTCATATGCGGGAGAAGAAACACTAGTCATCGCAGTAAGCTACTCAGGAAACACCGAAGAAACTCTCTCATGCTACGTAGAAGCAGTAGAGAAAAACTGCATGATAGCCAGCATTTCCTCCGGAGGCTACCTCAAAAAATTCTCTGAAAAAACAGGAGCTCTCCACATAGACCTAATGTCAGGATACCAGCCGAGAGCGTCACTTCCGCAACTCCTTTTCGCCATACTGAAAACCCTTGAAACACTTAAAATAGTCTCAGGACAGCCCTACGCAGAAGTAATCCAAGTACTAAGAGAAAACAAGACAAATTTCTCCCCCGAAAACGAGCAAAATAAAGCAAAAGAGCTCGCAGAAAAACTATACAGAAAAATACCAGTCATATACGGGCACAGCTTCTACAAGGGAGTAGCCATAAGACTGAAAAACGAGTTCAACGAAAACACCAAAATACCGGCTAAAGCCGAGGTCTTCCCAGAACTAGATCACAACGATATAGTAGGATGGGAAGACAACGAACTATCAAAAAACTTCACAGCGATAATACTGAGAAACGAAGAAGAATACATGAAAGAGAGAATAGAAGCAACAATAGACATAATGAAGAAATATGGCGCAGAAGTCATAGAGCTTAGCAGCAGGGCAGAAACAGTTCTGGCGAAAATAATGGACATCTGCCACTTAGGAGGACTAGCGAGCATATACCTAGCACTACTATACGGAAGAGACCCCGCCTTAATAGAACCAATATCACTACTGAAAAAGAGGCTCGGAGAAAAAGTAGGTCTGCAGAAGAAACTACTAGAAAAACTATCAAAAACAGTATCTCAATAAATGAAAATAGATAAATTCGATATAAAAATATTTAATAGTGTTTACCCTCCCTCAGAAGACACATACCTTCTATATGACAACATAGAAACAAAAGCCTCAAAAGCAGTCGAAGCATGCTGTGGAACAGGAATCATTACCCTTAAAATAGCCGACAAAGGAGCATATGTAATATCAACAGATATAAACCTTCAAGCATGCCTCAACACAGTAGCCAATGCGAAAGCAAACAACCTTTTCGATAAAATAGACGTAATCTGCACAGACCTCCTACTAGCCCTAAGAAAAGGAGCAAAAATAGACTTAATAGCATGCAACCCACCATATCTCCCCTGCGAACCAAAAGACCTTGAAGACCTAGCAGTATGCGGAGGAAAAGAAGGCTACGAAACAGCACTAAGACTAATACACATGTACCATGAACTCTTCCAAGGAAAATGCACTCTATACCTAGTAGTCTCAAGCCGAACAAACCTAAACAAAATACTAGCCGAGCTAAAGAAGTTAAAGCTGAATATAAGAATAATAGCTAAAAAAGACCTACAGTTTTTTGAAACACTCTATTTATTAAGAATTCAAAGTTAAATAGTAAAGGATAATAAGAACTGATTAGCTAAGAACAATCTAACTTACTAGTTTCTCTCAACTATTATGTCTACGAAGACAGGACCCTTGATATCTACTACTCCCTGTTTTTCATGAATATATTTGAGTACATTCGACGAGATTCTAATATTAGCGTCAGCTGGGCCCTCAACCCATCTTACTCGCAACCACCCAGACTCACCATCCTCTACGAGTCTAGCAAACTTCTTGACAATGAAGTCTATGTAACGTCCAACATAAACACCCTCATGTTCCTCTAAGCTGCTAATAATATTGCCCCTATGCACATAGATCCTGTTAAAGGCTGCTGGACCAGCATAGGGCTTAGGATCAGGCTCATATAAATATATCTTGATCTTATCATCACGGTATACTTCAAGCTTAAAGGGCCCTGTCTTATCTCTATATTTCTCAATGTTTTTGAGGATTACTTTCTCTAGTTTCTCACCGTAAGATGTTCTAGGAGCTAAAATAGGCTTTATTCTAGCCGCTATATCTTCATCGCTTATTACTGAGTATAGATAAGGAAATACTAGTACTCTTATGTCATCTACATCATATAGTACCTGAGCTAGCCGCTCAACACCTATACCGAAGTTGTACACAGGATAGGGGATCTCGTAGTTAGCTAAGGCAATAGGAGAGTAGAGTCCGAAAGTACCTATCTCTTGAAGGTTGCCACGGTACTCCACGTATACTTCATACTCCTTCCCGTAAGCATAGTACCTCGACGTATCCTTCTTCTTAACAATCTTTACAGAAGACAGCCCTAGATGACTCATTATCGACTTAGTTAACTCAACTGCTGCTTCCTCGTTTAAGCTATCGTCAACAACCACAATCGACGCTGAGTGATAGTAGCGTAAATGCTCTTTATCTACTCTCTGCTCCCTTCTAAAAACCCAATCGATTGAAAATAGTCTTAGAGGAGGGTCTAAGTACCTGAGCACGCGGCTCAAGGTAATAAACCAGGCAGCTGTCATGTGACTCCGCAGAGTAGCAGCTAGAGGACTAGGCTTTAACTCAAAGAAGTCTTTAAGAATACTGATAAGCCTCAAGCACTGCTTATCCGATATCCCTAGCTCCCTCTTTAAAACCTCTATGAGCTCATCCGCCTCTATTTCCCGCTCCCTATACTTTCTTAAAACATTCTTAAGTATATTGAAGTCTATTTCACCTACTTCTTTTCTTATCTTATCTATGTATTCTGTACTAAGCCCTATATCTGGTCTCGGCAGTCCCGCCAGAAAATATATTCTGTCGAGAATTACTGGAGCTTCTGGACCATATTGCTTGTAAACATCTTCTACTGGTATAAATACAGGATTAATGACTTCAGTGAAGCCGAGTGAAAGAAGCTTTTCACGTAAAGTAAATATCAGGTCGACTACTGGGTGAGATTTACCCATGGATTTTACTAAAGGTATTCTTCTGGTAATATCTGGGAATATATCTGAGTATTCTAGCCACAAGTCTTCGAAACTCTTGTTTTCCCTAAGCTTTTTCCTGATTTCATCTATTGGTAAAACCATATTTTTCGAACCTCTCCACGATTTCTACCAAAGAATCAACAAAGTAATTAGCATCCTCTTTTTCTAAAAGATAGGTACTTATCTTCATCCTCTTAGTAATCCCCGGCTTTATTCCAATGATCTTTCTCTTCTTAAGCTCCTTATACAGGAAAAAGCGGTCACGTATCTTAACTGATATCTCATAAAGACGCGGTGTCTCAAAGTGCAGCAAATCGTGTCTACGAGGTCTCTCTCCCAGCAATCTGAACTCTAGCTCTTTTTCAAGCCTGTCAGCCACATACCTTGCTATATTCACTTTAGCGTCCCACTTAACTACTCTCTTCTTTAAGTAGGGAAGAACTTTGAGAAGACAGATAGCAGGTGCTCCTCTAACAGTACAGCCAAGTAGCTCTACCTCTTTTCCCTCCTTAAACTTACTCTTCCTGAGAACAATCTCTGCTTCTCTACCTACTATACCTAGAACTCCAATAGGACCTGTACAAGCCATGCTCTTATGACCTGAGCCGACGACAAAGTCTGCCCCAGTATCTCTAAGCGAAAACTTCATTCTGCCAATAGCGTATGCAGCATTGATTAGCACGGGGACTCCGTGACTCTTACAAATATCCACTATCCTCTTCAGCTCAGGTAAATTACCATAATATCCATCGGGATAAGTGACTAGCGCAAGAAGAGGAGGTTTTCCGTGCTCCCTCTCAACTTCACTAATCTTTTTCTCATAGTCTTCAGCTACCACACAGTACTCTGGGTGCTCAGTAGTAGCAGTAAAAACTACATCAAGCATACTTCTCTCAGCAGCTAATATACTAGTATAGTGAGCATTGCCGTCAGCAACTACAACAGGAGCTCTAGCCCCCTTCAGCACATATTCCTTGAACATCGCAAACATCACAGTAAACATTCCCTCTCTCGCACCATGAACTAGCCTAACATAATCACAGTCTATAAACTCCTCTAAACTCTCAACAAGCTTCTTTATATTAGGCTTTCTTAACTCATGAAGATCTCCAGTACAGTATAAACATGTAGAATATCCGTCTAAATATTCTAAAAGCTCTCTCTTAATTCCATCAGGAACTACTCCACCACTCCTAATAGGATCGACCAAGAGCACCTTCTTCTGTGACACATCTGCAGACCACTACTACTTCTAGGTAATAAAGATTACGTGCTGAGCTATTACACTTAATGATAGACACAGGAAATGACTACCATAACATGTATATGTGTCAAAAAACATAAATATTTACCATTAGAGAATTAAAGCAGATGATTAGACCAGGCCGGCACTGAATAGTGATGAGCTCCTGCCCCATTAATGATTTTAGCATCAATAAGTCTTCTAGTATATTTATGTCAGAGATAGGAAGACCTTATAAGGCAAATCAAATCTATAAGCTTGGGTTAACTGAAAATGCATTACTTAGAGATGTCTTACCTAGTATTTGAGAGAACAAAAGAGCTCGTAAGCAAGTATTTCTACATACTCTACAGCGAAATGGAAGGGCTTATACCTGTCTTCTATATTCAGTATGAAAAGGATCTTAAGAAAAAGTTCAAGTACCTAGCACTAGAGGCTAAAAGAGAAGGTTTTCTGCCTCTCCTCAGGCAGAAAGATGAATACTTAGTAATAAAAGTAGTACCATTCAAAGCTAAGAGAAGAAATCCTAAAACCGCTTTAATTTTATTTGCGGCAACTTTTTTCACAGTACTTATAGACGGCTTTATAAGAGCCTCTGACAGATTTCTGCCTGAAATAATAGGCGAAGTGAATGTGCCGTTGATGACAATATCTTACACTGTAGCACTGCTAGCTGTAATTGGAGTACACGAGATGGGACATAAAATAGCGTCTATGATTCATCAAGTGAAAACATCCTTACCCTACTTCATTCCAGCCCTCCCTGGAATAGGTATAGGAGGTACTTTCGGCGCAGTAATACTTCAAGAAGAGCCTCCAACAAATAAAGATGAATTATTCGACATAGGGCTTAGTGGCCCCATATTCGGCTTTATAGCAACTATAGCCGTGACTCTTGTAGCCGCGAAGATCTCTGGAGTAGTTTCAGTAAAGCAGCTTAAACAGTGGACACAGCAGGGATACTCTTTCACAGTAATACCGACACCACTTCTCATGACTCTTATATTCTCCTACTATAGTCCCCTACCTGGGCCAGACTACATGTACTACTTACATCCCCTAGCCTTTGTTTCCTGGGCAGGTTTCATAATAACTGCACTAAATCTCTTCCCTGTGTGGCAGCTCGACGGAGGGCATGTCATAAGAGCACTACTAGGTCCAAAAAAGGCTAGAATACTCTCAATACTTAGCGTAATTCTAATGGCTGCACTAGGCTACTGGTTTATGGCACTCGTCCTTTTGCTATTCATGATGATAGGAGGAAAACCAGTGGAGCCTCTCGACAATGTGTCTCCCTTAAGCCTTTCACGTAAACTACTGATATTGGGATATATCATAATACTAATACTATGCTTACCTCTACCGTGGTAAAATTTAATAAGTCTAAGCTACCTAGCTACATGTGAGAAAACTTCTAGCAATTATCTTTACAGTACTGTATTTATCAGTATTTTTAAATCAGTTACTCATAACTGTAAAATGCTCGAATATGGAGGTAAGCGTGAGAAAAAGTATAGAATATTACTGCATATTAAGTCTTAACGGAGAAATCGAGGAGTGGAAAGTAGACATAGAAATCATTGTAGATGGAGTAGGGAGAGCTACAGTAGTAGACAGAATGTGGTATATCTCTCCAGAAACCCTTTTAGAAGCTGAACCTAAACCTTCTACTATATTGTTTTACGGGAAGTACTCTAAACTCATATGGAGAGACATAAAAATACCTACTGTAATAAAATACTCAGCAAGACTTTTCTCAGCTCCCCCGCTAAAGTACTCTATCGAAGTGCGTGTTAATGGAGAAAAGGCTAACATTACTCAGAGGAGCGGTGTGAATTACATTAAAGCTGACGTAGGAGACTTAATATCAGTAAATATTACCTTAGTAAACTCTAAAGGGAAGTGGCTCTGTGAAGGAGAGGAAATAGTAGTACCGCTGAACCTAATAGTAATGTTTAGCTTGCCGTCGTACTTAGGTCTCCTATCACTAACACCTGAGTCAAATGTTTCATTAACTATAGGTGATGGTAAGACAGATGTTTGGATGTTAACTCTATACGATAAAGTCACTATATGTTTTAAAGCCAGAGTGACAGGAACTAATCCTTGGGGAGAAGTTCCCCTCAAGTCAATTACCGTTCAAGTGGTAGATAGACCTGACGTAGTGTCAAAGAAGGCTGAAGAAATGTTATCTAAATTAGAAGAAAACATCGAGAGCTTAAAATATATTACTAGAAAACTTGAGCAGGGAATAAATGCTTCAAAAACACTGGCTAAGGGACTGATGAATGTCTCATCTCTACTAAACTACACAGGATACTCTTTAGTGTCAATAGCTGGGGCATTGAAAACTTCTGGAGAAAAGTTAA
Organism: Thermoprotei archaeon; assembly: GCA_003650815.1. Classification (GTDB taxonomy): domain Archaea; phylum Thermoproteota; class Thermoprotei; order Thermofilales; family B15-G2; genus B15-G2. Next base: position 36,566 of record QMSB01000007.1, read on the forward strand.
TTGAAGCCTCTAAAGAAATGAGCAAACTCCTATCTTCCTTTGAGTCAGCTATTAGTGAAGCGTCATCAATAGTATCTACGTTAGATAGCACAGTAGAGTCTCTTAAGTCAGGTGAAGTAAACTACGAGCAGCTTACCCAGATGATAGATCAGCTAATAGAGCTACTAGAAGCCACTGGACAAAATCAGTCTCTCATAGATACACTCGTAAAACTTAAAAACTTACTAATAGAACTAGAGGCACATCAAGAAGAGCTAGTAAAAGAACTAGAGTACATATCGGGGTTAGTGAAATCTTTAAGTAATGCTTTAAAAGAGGGAAAAGAAGCCTCAGAGGAACTAGAGAAAGCAGGTCAAATGTTTACCAAACTTGCAGAAAGTGTTGAGAAAATAGGGTTCACAAACATAAATGTATCAAAAGGACTATATAATATTTCACAAAACCTGTTCTCAGCAGTAAACTCAAGTATAAAGCAGCTCGACTCACTTAAAGAAAAACTTAGCGAATTAGAAAACACTGAAAGCCGATTGAGAAGACTCAAGAAATGTGCAGACGCGGAGTGGAACTTGTACTACAAGTACTCACTTGAAGTAGCGTTAAGCGAGGTTACAGAAACACCTGAAATAAAAATAATTCAAACAGGTAAAGTAGTCAGAGATATCAGAGCAGAAACACCCTATGTAGTTTACGGAGTCCTAGTAAGAGACACCACTAATATAAAACCAGTAATAGCGTCTAGCGAAGACATCATAAAAGACGCAAGCGTACATATGCTAAACAAATCAGTGCTCATATGTCCTCTATCAAATGGAAGCATCCTCAAAACAGCTTTAGGAACCCCCCTCGAGCTTATAAACGCCACTAGCCCCAAAGTAGAACTAGATACTTGCGCCTTCCCAGCTAACATAAGCTTTTCAGTAGCATTTACGTTAGAGCTAATACTACCCAGAATACTTTCTCTCAAGAAGTTCACTCCAGAAATCATAGGGGAAAAAAGACCCTCACCTCAAAGAAAAATATCGAGCGAACTACTAGTACTAACAACAGCAATCCTGTGTACAGCAATACTTTCAGCAGTCAAATTGCTTAAAAAGAGGAGAAAAAAGATTGAAGTAGACATAACAGACATCATCAACGAAATAGAGAAAATACGAAGAGAAATAGCAGCCAGAACTACATCAAGTGATCAAACATCCTAACAGCCCTCTCAACATCTTCTCTACGTCCAAGAAAATAAACTTCCACACCCTTCTCTAAAACTCTAGTCTTAATATAGACTCCAGGAACCTTCTCAAGAATCCTGCTAACTTTCCCGTAGACACAGATCTCAGGCAGCCCTTTAACCTTAATCCTTTTCTCTACGAGAACAGTACCCCCAGAAAACTTCTTCAGCTCATCTTCAACACGAGAAAACATAGGCTTAAGCTCGTGCGGAGGGCCGGGTAAACATATTATTAACTTAGACCCGTACTCTATAACCATTCCGGGAGCCGCGCCAACAGAGTTAGGAATAATCCTACAGCCATCTACGACAGTAGCCATTCTCTCAGCAGCCTCTTTCTCACACCTACGCCTAGACAATAGCTCTTCTAAGACCCCTCTATGTAAAACAAGTCTTCTGCCAGTAACCCTAGCAACAGCCTCTCGAGTCACATCATCCCTAGTAGGACCTAGTCCACCAGTCACGATTACTATATCAGCTCTACTTAAGGCATTCTTCAATACATCAGAGATTTCTTCAATACTATCGCCGACAACAGTGATCCTCCTTACAGTAAAACCCATTAAAGTAAGCCTTTTAGCGATCCAGCTAGCATTAGTATTAACAACTTCACCTACCAACAACTCATCGCCAGTTGAAACAATCTCAACAAACATAACACTCTCTAATTACGCCAACTTTATTTAAAAACGTATTTCACTAAAGCGAAGACACATCTTTAAAACCTTATATATTTAACCAAGTATTTAGGAAACGAGATGAAAAAATGCTTCTGCTGCGGCAAGAAAAAAGCGTCTAGAAAAATGTATTTCAGAAGTGAGGAGGGCGAGGAAGTGCCGATAGAACTCTGCACAGAATGCTATCACGAGTGGACATATACGTCAAGAGAATACAGGTTCCCCCTTTACCTCAGAAATATCGAAAAGTTTAGAAAATTATGTAAGCACAGCTTAAATTTAGAAAAATACGAGTACATGCCTTATAAAAACGAATACCAGGAAATACTAGAGTTACTAAGACTAGTAGGAATAAAAATCTCTAAAACAACTCTTAAAAACGCTATAAACAAGGATGAGAGATGCTTAAAATGGATGAAAGCGCTAGTAAGAGCTCTTCCCTCATCTCAGAAAAAGGTACTTGAAAGCAAGCTTAAAAGACTAGTAATAGATAAAGATAGCTATGTAGCAAAAATAGTCTTAGAACTAATGCAGAGTAGAGACAAGTCTTCTACCTAACACATTATAATCATATTCAACATTGTCTACAATAACTATCCCACACCGCCTAAGCTTCTCCTTAATATCACTAGGTACGCCTACACGCGATACAACAATAAGTTTCCTAGGCTTAAAAACTTTCAAATATTTTCTAATTAAATCAACATTTGCGACACTACCATATACCCTAATATTACTTTTCCTAAACCACTCTACTCCCGACTCAACTTCAATAACATAATCGGGACACGGAATAATCTTCATGCCGTCAAAGAATATCTCCACTATATTTCCTCCATAAACCATGATATCAGGTCTATAGCGGGGAATACCCTTACTCTCGACAGGGCGTAACGCCTCAAAAAACAAACTCAAGTAATCTCCCCCAATCCTCAAAACAATATTAGCGGGAATCCAGCCAAGCCGAGAACTCCTAGAAAGAACAATCCTGCCCCTAGGATACTCAAGCACAGCACCACGCTCACCCAGCTCGACGAGAAGAGATAATAGAACAAACAGCTCATAAAGATCCCGAAACTTAATATTAAGAGAAAGCCTAACAGCAGCCCTAACCCTATCAAAAAACTCAAGCCCATCAATCCTCCCCTCATCATAAGCCCTAAAAACCTTCCTCAAACTAACAAAACACCTAGGATCCATAACAGAAACATACTTCTCAAAAGACCCCAGCTCAAAAAGCCTACTAACACTAAACCCAGCATCAAATTCATCTAAACAATACCTATCCTTAACAACCTTAATCAAAAACTTCAGCTTCTCAAGCAGAAAATCAAGCTCACTACACAATTCCGCGAACTCACTACAAACTAAATCAAAAGCAATCCTACCGGCAACACTTCTCCCACAACTCATCAGTAAACACCACGGACTCATCGACACTAAGCTTCAACATATCAATCATTCACCAAAGTATATAACTTATATCAATAACTCAAGCCACATAACCACCCATAAATACTCACAAATACCATGAAAACTTATTAACTATAAGCTATCATAAATACCAGAAAATGCAGACAGAAACCCTAGTAAGCCTAATCAGCATAATCGCCACAATCATAGGCTCCACAGCCTCAATAGCCTACTGGCTAGGCAAAAAATTCTCGGAAATAGACAAGAAATTCTCAGAAATAGATAAAAAATTCAATGAAATAGATAAAAGATTTGATGAAATAGATAGGAAATTCAATGAAATAAATAAAAAGTTCAGTGAAATAGATGAAAAGTTTACTAAAATAGATAAAGAGTTCAATAAGGTTCACGAGGAAATAAAGACTATTGACAGAAAAGTAGAGAGCATTACTAAAGCTACTCAAGACCAACTAGAATTCTTCTCAGAGTTCCTAGGATTCAGAGGCATATTTACAGACAAAGACATAGCCTTCGTTAAAAGCGAACTACAAAGACTCTCAGCCCGAGCAACAAACCCCCTAACTAAAGAAGAACTAAAAAGAATAAGAGAACTCATCAAAAAAGACGAGCTAACA
>QMSB01000008.1 GCA_003650815.1 Thermoprotei archaeon
TCTCACCTTACTTAAACATTTTAACAGATGACTTTGCTCCACAAGCCTGGCACTGGAGATAAAACATTCTTTTTTCTTTTACTAAGACAGTGTCTGGTTCTCCGCAGACAGGACATATAACATAGTTTTTAACATACCTCTCAATAATAGCATCAATAGTTCTCTTCCTATGCTCTCCATGAACTATGGCCATCCTTCCCTCTAGGTATCCAGGTGCTCCTAACTCTTTTAAGAGATACTTAAGCAAATGCTTTGGATCTCTATTCAGTATATCACATATTTCCATAAAATTCTGTATAATCACCTTTCTCCCTATAATAAGTATTTCTGCTCTAGGTATCTCAAATCTTCCTCTATGAGTTCTTTTTTCAGGTAGCTCCTTGAAAGCTCGTTCAAGCAGTAAGTTGTAGTTATAAATTACACTTCTCTCCACCATGGTATTCGCTTGACTACATAAGAAGATGTGGTTCATAAACTTTCCGCTGCAGATTTAGTTAGAATAGATGCTGTGGTACTAAGTTGATTCGAGTAGTAGTTTAGATATATCAGCCGACTGCTTAGTCTTCATTTACTCCGCGTTCCAGCGGTCATCACTCAAGCATTATTTACACTGATTACTAAGGCTGAGACTATTTAAATATTAAATTGTCTTAGGTTGCTAAAATGAAAATAAGTATTCGGCTGAGATAAGTTTACGCTTTAGCTTTCTTTAACTATTCTAATATTAGAATTATATACATCTATAGTTAGAAATATTTTCAATTTAGTGTTTTCTTATACTTGCTAATGTAAAGGCTCTGAGCTATTCAAGTAGTTCCTACTGATGATATCTGATAAAGGTCTCTTACTTCGTAGACTTAAGTACGTCATATCTAATAGTACTTACTAAATACTCCTTAAGGTAATCAATACTTATTTTTTTCAATGCAGATATTAAGAATATTTTCTGATAAGATTTATTTTCGAGATCTTTTAATATATGTTGTATACTCGGTCCTTTATTATCAAATATATATATTTTATTTATAGCTATCACTATCTCCTTATCTTTGAAATAAGTAGAAATTTCTGATAAGACTTTAAACTGATAATTAATGGTAAAACCGCAAGTTTCGCTCGGATCTATCATGTAGACTATTATGCCTATCAAGTGCTTTAATGCCAGTATAGCCTGGAGCTCCATCTTATTTCTCTCGGATAGTGGTCTGTCTAAAAGTCCGGGAGTGTCTATGACCTGAATTAAGATATTCTCGGGCTCTAAACGTATATGTCCGATGGTTAATTTCTTTGTGGTAAATGGATAGCTGGCTACTTCGGACCTTGCTGAAGATATTGCATTGACTAGAGTTGATTTACCGACGTTAGGGACCCCTGCTATAACTATTGTCGGTAAACTGGGATCTATTGACGGTAATTTTTTGAGTATTTTTTGATATTCCCTAATTCTTATTAGCTCTTCATTTATGCTTTTTACAACAGAGTATACTCTACCCGTGTATTCTCTTCTGAGTTTTTTAGCATCTTTTACGTCGACTATTCTTCTTGACTTAATTAAGTACTCCTGTCTAAGTTTATCTAGTATTTTTATGCATGCCATGACTTTGCCCATGGATTTCTTGAAGTCGTCCATATTTACTACTACATAGGCTAACTCTCGGTAGAAATCATCTAGTTCATCTATCTTAGGTACAGAGTAGATACTCTCCTTTATTCTTTTTACAATATTCTCATGTAGTGTCTTTATGTAGTTTTGAGTAACTGTAATGCTTCTTTTAGCCGATGACCAGCGGACAGGGCTTTTTGTTTCCATTCTCTTAGCCCTGTTCAGTGCTATTTTAAAAATATCATCTCCGCTGCCCGGCATCAGCTTTATTTTTGAAAAAGGATTTCCTTTAACCATTATTTCAGGTGCGTTATACTAAAGGTACAAATAGCTCTTCAGCTTTTCCTTCAGATATTATAAGAACGTCTATTCCATCTCCGCTTACAGCATCCCTTGAGACAGCAGTCTTTATGGCCTTAACAGCTAAATTTTTGGCTTCTTTCATTCTTAAGTTCTCTTTATATTCTGTCTCGAGTATACCTATTGCTATTTTTGCTCCAGTTCCAAGTGCGGCATACTTATCTTCTATTAGGGACCCCAGTGGATCAAGCACAAAAATATGAGGCCCTGTCTCATCTATTCCTCCTACCAATGTCTCAGCAAAATAAGGCATCAGCCTCCTATTAAATAGTATAACTGATAAAAGCTTCGCGACTCCCTTTACGCTAAGTATTCTTTTAGTCTCTAGCTCGTAAAGGTTAACTTCAGCCGCAAGAGACTTAGCTATCATCTGCATATCAGCAATAAGTCCCGCACATGCTATTCCTATTCGGTCATTTATTTTATACACTTTTTTGCCTGCTTTACTCATTAACATGAAACCATAAGTGACTCTCTTCTCTGCTGCCAGAACTATTCCTTTATCAAATACTAGCCCTACAACAGTTGCTCCAGGCCCATAATAGTATTCATCGTACACGCCTCTCACGTTTATGGAAAAAGCTTAACTAGTTTAAAAAGTTATGCGTAAAGAGACTAAGATTTAATAGACTCCTCTGCGAGGAAAAAATGTAATGGAAGGCTTTAACGCTTATCTCAAATTAATGCATGATACTTATAAGAGACAGGGGTATCACTTTGTCGGGGTCCAGGCAGTAGTTAAGCCCTGTCACTGGACAAAAAAGTCTCTAATTTCGGGAGGAAGAGAATTTTGCTATAAGCAGAAATTCTACGGAATTCCGTCACATAGATGTCTGCAGATGTCCCCTATAATCCAGTGTAGCCAAAGATGCCTCTACTGCTGGCGTGCTCAACCAAGCGACCTTAAAATAAGTTTTGATGAACTAAAGGTTAAAGTATATGACGACCCCTATTCCATAGTAGAGAACAGCGTTAGTGAATGGCAGAAAATACTCAGTGGGTACTACGGCAACCATAAGATCGATCCCGTGATGCTTCAGGAAGCCATGAGACCTATTCACGCGGCAATAAGCCTCGTGGGAGAGCCTACAATGTATCCTCGAATTTCTGAGCTTATAGAAGCATTTTTTGAGTACGGCTTCAAGACAACGTTCATAGTTACTAACGGTAATTTTCCAGAAGTAATATCTAGTTTAGAAAGGGAGCCCTCACAGCTCTACTTAAGTCTTTCAGCTCCCGACGAGGAAACGTATCGAAAAGTATGTAGACCTCTACTTAAGGATGGTTGGAGAAGAGTGCTTGAATCATTAGAGCTTTTAAAGTCTCTTTCATGTCCAACAGTAGTTCGCATAACGCTAGTTAAGGGCTTAAACACGAGTAACATAGAAAAATATGCTAAGCTTCTGGCAGACGCAGAACCTACTTATATAGAGCCTAAGGCCGCAATGAGCCTAGGCTACTTCAGGCATAGATTAGATGTGAACTCTATGCCAAGACATCAAGAAGTAAGAGAATTTGCAGAAAAGCTCGCCGAGTACTCTGGTTATAACATTATAGATGAGTCCCTCAGCTCGCGTATTGTTTTATTGTCAAAATTAAGAAAACCTATAAAACTTATATGAAGGTGATATCTTGAAGATAAAGCTTTGGATACTTGATGTGAATTACGAAGTTGTTGGGAATGAGCCTGAAATAAGGCTTTGGGGAATTACAAGTGAAGGCAAACGAGCAGTAGTAAAAGTTAGAGGATTTAAGCCTTATTTTTACGCAGTCCCTAAAGCTAACGTATCTATAGAAAAAGCTATTGGTTCATTAAAGCCCTTAATATCACAATATAGAATACTATCTATTGATAGAGTACAGAGAAAATATTATGGTAAGCCTATAGAAGTTATAAAGATTACATGTCAGCTTCCACCTACTGTTCCTCAGTTGCGTGAAGCTGTACTGAAGCTCAAGACAATAGAAGATGTTTTAGAAGCAGACATAAGATTTTACATGAGGTACTTAATTGATAAAGACATATACCCATGTGCATGGCATGAAATAGAAGTCGAAAGAGAGAGCATTAGGGGGCTATCTGTAGATGAAGTTTACAGAGCTATTTCTGATCCCAAGTATTTATCTGAAATGACTCGAATACCAGATTTAAAGGTATTAGCCTTCGACATAGAATGCTATAATCCTAGGGGAACTCCTAAGCCACAAAGAGACCCTGTAATTATAATTTCTGTAAAAACAGATAGCGGTAAAGAAGAAATACTAACAGCTGATGATCACAACGATAGAAATCTCATAAGATCATTTATAGATCTAGTTAATAGCTATGACCCGGACATAATAATAGGCTACAATAATAATGGATTCGACTGGCCCTACTTACTGAATAGATGTAAGGCTTTACACATGAAGCTTAATATCAGCCGAGCCGGAGGCTCTCCAGCGCAGAGTGTCTACGGACACTTCTCTATTGTAGGCAGAGCAAATGTAGACCTCTATGACTTCGCAAAAGACATGCCTGAAGTAAAAGTTAAAACGCTAGAAAATGTAGCTGAATACCTAGGGGTATTAAAGAAAAGTGAGAGAGTCTTAATTGAAGGAAGCGAGCTCTACAAATATTGGGATAATCCTGAAAAAAGAAAAACACTATATGACTACGCTAGAGACGATGTTAAAAGCATATATGGTCTAGGAGAAAAAATACTGCCCTTTGCAATCCAATTATCAAGCATAGTCGGTCTCCCCCTAGATCAAGTAGGCGCAGCATCTGTAGGCTTTAGGGTTGAGTGGTATTTAATGAAACAGGCCTACAAACTGGGAGAACTTATTCCAAATAGAGTTGAGCGACCCTACACGCCCTATAAAGGGGCTATTGTCTTGAAACCAAAGCCTGGACTACACGAAAATATAGTAGTGTTAGACTTCTCAGCGATGTATCCAAACATAATGATATCTAAGAACATTTCACCAGACACTTATGTTCCTCCTTACGAAGAAGTCTCCCCCGACGAAGTATATGTAGCGCCTGAGGTGGGCCACAGATTTAGGAAGAAACCTCCCGGGTTTTATAAACAGGTTTTGGGAAAACTACTTCAAGTAAGAAACGAGATACGTAAAATTATGAAAACCCTCGATCCTCATAGCTACGAATATCGCGTACTTTATGAGAGACAGAGAGCCCTCAAAGTAATAGCTAACGCTACATACGGGTACTGCGGCTGGATTGGAGCTAGATGGTATAAGCGAGAAGTAGCCGAGGCCACCACAGCGTGGGGTAGAGAAATAATCAAAAAGACCATAAACATGGCAAAGAGCCTAGGTCTAGAAGTAATATACGGAGACACAGATAGCATATTCGTTCGTTACATCGAAGACAAAGTAAAGAAACTATGCGAATTGATAGAAAAAGAGTTCGGCTTAAGAGTAAAGCCTGATAAAATATACATAAAAGTCTTCTTTACGGAGGCAAAGAAAAGATACTGCGGACTACTGCCTGACGGCAGAATAGATGTAGTAGGACTCGAGGCTATCAGAGGAGACTGGTCGGAGTTAGCAAAAGAAGTCCAAGAAAAGGTAATTGAAATAGTACTAAAGGAGGGGGACCCATATAAAGCCGTAAAATATGTTTCAGATACTATTTCAGCGTTAAGAAACAAAAAGATCCCATTATCTAAATTAATAATATGGAAAAGCGTTACAAAAGAACTAGATAAATATGAAGTAAAAACAGCTCATGTAGCTGCAGCCAGAAGACTTCTTGAAGCCGGATACAGGCTCGAAATAGGCGATAAAATAGGCTATGTAATTGTAAAAAGGCCGGGAGAAAAGTTGGCAGATAAAGCAATGCCCTATATTCTCGTAAAAGATATTGATGAAATAGACGTAGACTATTATATCAAAAAACAGATAATTCCAGCAGCTATGAGGATACTAGAGTACTTTGGCATAAAGGAATCACAGCTAGAGGGAGCCACTTATCAAAAAAGTCTACTCGAATTTTTCGGCTAAATCAGCGAAAGTAAATATAGTCAGCTCAAGAGGCTTGCGAACAACATTTCCTACGCGAGCTCCCACTAACACTTTTATACCTTTTTCCTGCGCTACGTCTACTACTCTCTGAGTAACTATTCCATCAAATACTACAGCATAAATATCACTCGTATTTTGAAGCGTAGTTACCAAATCTCTAACAGCTACTCTTTGAACTTCATTCCATTCCTTATCAAAAAGCACTCCCTCTAAAGTTCCCTGCAATTCGTTAACTAATGAAACCACTTTTGGAGGGATCGCTACTTCCTCGATTATAGGTATTTCTGCTAGCTTGAATGGCTCTTTAATAGGCTTCTCTAAGACTCTCTCCTCTTTAATCTTCTTCGTTCTCTCAATGCTTTCTAAGTACTCTTCTACAGTCATTTTATTTTTGAGACACTTAGCTATCTCTTTAGCAGTAAGCTCTTCGACTTCCTTACCCGGAGGCGCCCTCGCTATGTAGTCAACATCTACTTGGTTTAACAAAGACTTAAGTATAAGGTCTCCTCCTCTATCTCCATCTACAAAAGCAATAACTGTTTTCTTTTTGCTGAGCTCGATAATAGTCTTTGGTATGCTAGCTCCTTCGAGAGCTATTACATTGCGGTAGCCGTGCCTAACTAGGTTAACCACGTCTGCTCTTCCCTCAACTACTATGATTGTATCAGATCTATCTACATCAGGTCCAGCTGGCAGCTTCTCTGGACCATACTTTATTATCTCAGCACTTCTCACAGCCTTGATTACTTCCTCTGCTATCTCTCTACTCTCAGGAATACTCTCCTCCCACTTTCTAAGGATCTCTATCGCTCTCTCAATTATTTTCTTCCGTTTCTCCTCTCTTAAATCGACGATTCTCGATAATCTTATCTTAGCGTTATAAGGTCCTATCTTATCAACGCTCTCTATCATCGCTGCTATTATTGCAGTTTCCACTCTGTCTAGATTAGATGGTATTGTTATTCTGCCTCGAGTTTTTCCATCAGAAGTCTCTAGTGAAACTTCTATTCTTCCTAATCGTCCAAGTCTTTGCAGCTCCCTTAAGTTAAAGCCGTTCCCTAGAAGCCCTTCAGTCTGACCGAAAATAGCGCCTATAACATCTGGCTTCTCTACTACTCCATCAATTTCAAACTCAGCTTCTATAACATATTTAGCCGTAATAGCTAAGCCTCCCATTAACATCACCTATTAACACTACTCCATACTCTACAAAGAATTTCTTATAAACTTGTCCGTTTATTTCTATCTCTCTAAAAGCGGCAGGGGATGTCCTCCTGCCGTTACACCCGTCTTCATTACTGGGCGGTACAACGCCTTTAGCTCGACGGGCTCTCTTACGGCAGGAGAATCGTCCCCTGCCCTCCTTTGTAAGAACGAAGAGAGAATATTTTAAATTATTGTTTCTGTACCGATATATACGGGCGGAGGAAGGTCGCCGCTCGAGTGGCCGGAGGCTGCAATGAAAAGCGGTATACCCACCTCCGCTACAATTTTTCTCAGGCTTACCTTCTGAATATAAACTCCCGTCACAGGACACATGTCACTAAATATACTTTCTCAAAAACATCACATAGCACGCCTCTCCGTCTTGGTAATAGCCTGGTCTAAGTAGACCGTACTGGAAACCAAGGCTTTTATATAGTTTTATAGCTGGTATATTACTAGCCCTCACTTCTAATCGGAAAACTTCTACTCCATGCTCCCTACTAACACGCTTAATAGCCTCCCTCAAAAGAAACCTACCATAGCCTTTCCCCCTATACTGCGGATCTACGGCAAGCGATAGAACATGCCCTAGCTTTCTCCAGCGAATAAGTATGATAATATATCCCACTACCTTACTGTCTACTTCAATAACAAACGAAGTGTCTTTAGACAACATCAAGTAATAGGATAAGAGACCCTTAGGATATGCATCGCGCGGAAAACACTTTACCTCGATTTCATAAATATCATCGATATCTCTCTCGTGAACCGTCCTAACTATAGGCTCCACAAGATACCTAGAGGGAGCAATATATTTAAATAGAATCACTTTCTTGAACACAGTAGAACAGAGCATTAGGGGTGATAGCATGGCTTACGAGAATATTTTTGCGCAGGTATTACTAATACTAAGAAGAGTAAGTGAAGACCCCGGAGTCCCGAGAAACATTAGAAGATCTGCTAACGAAGCAGCTAAGACAATACAAAGAAAAGACTTGACACCAGGACTAAAAGCAGCTAACGCAATAAGCATACTAGAGGAAGCAGCACAAGACCCTAACATCCCGCTCTTTGCCAGAACAGCCCTCTGGCAAGCAATCTCCCTGCTAGAACAAGTCAAAGACTAACTCCCGTACTCATTACTTCGAAATTCTACTATTTAACATAAATTTTTATTCAAAACACTGCTTTCACATCAGAGTACTGAATAAACTAAAGAGAAAACTTATATACCAGATCATAAATCACTTCTCTTGCGGGGGTGCCCGAGCTAGGTCAAAGGGGCGGGACTTAGGTCCACACTTGAGGAAAACTTACCCCTCAAGTGGGGTAAGATCTCCCGTGGCGTAGGCCTGCGTGGGTTCAAATCCCACCCCCCGCACCAAAATACTTAGACTTGGCTAATTCTCAGCGATCATTTCAGACTGCAACCTCTTACTCATATACGTTCCTGAGCTTTCTTTAAGCAGTTAGTAAATGAGCATTACTTAAAGCAATGATATTATGCTTAACAGTATTGTGAATCAATCATAGAAAACTCTGTATGCAAGAAACTAGACGTTTTAGCATCTAGAAGTGGCGCCCCGGCCGGGAATTTCATAGCGGCCCCAGATATATTGGGGCTCGCTATTTTGAACCCGGGTTCTGGCGGGATCTATGAGGCCATTCCCCGCCTCTTGACAGCCGCCCATACTAGACCGGGCTATACGACCGGGGCGAGATTAATCTAAAAGCCTCTCTTAATTAAATTTTTCTATGCAAAAACTCCTCTACATGATGGTCGATATTTACAGCTATGCCCTTATATCGTGATAACAGAATTATGAAGTATACTGTCTTATCTGGTAAGTACCTTTATATGAGAAGAGAGGTGGGCCCGCCGGGACTTTCGCCCGGGTTTTTATCCCGGGTTTTCCGTTTCTTTTTTCGAACCCGGGACCCCCCGCGCTTCCTGCCAGAGGGTGTCAGGCGGGTGTCATAGCCGCTAGACCACGGGCCCAGCTATATACTACGGGGGAGACAAATAAATTTTTAGTTACTTTAGCTTCAGCACTTGTTCCAGATCACCTTATTATGACTTCGAAAAGGAAACTATGTTAGTAACGAGGTGTACGTGTAGTTCGTGCCTATCCTGTTAGAAAAGTTTATCTCTTTGATACAGGAGATAGTACCGGGCCCGTAGCTCAGCCAGGACTAGAGCGTCGGCCTTCGGATGATAGAAGATAGCCGATGGTCCCGGGTTCGAATCCCGGCGGGCCCGCTATAGTAAAGTTTTTAAGTAAATAGTTGTTAGAAAACTGCCTATGCCTAAGGAGATATTCAGTAAGGAGAAGTTTCTTGAATTAGCGCAGTATGCCAGAGAGTGCAGGGTCAAAAGGCTCGGGGACACTGTAAAGCTCAAGTTACGCTTAAAGCGATATCTTTACACATACAAGACGAACCCTAAGGAAGCTGAAGAGCTCCTTAAAGCGATAAAGTGTCCTGTGAGAGAAATTTAAGGCTTTACGCTAATAGTTTCTCCATTTCTAGGAACTAATATTTCGAAGTCATACTCTTGCTCTAATTCCGGTAGGGCTTCTTTTACAGCCCTGTAGTCTCCGTGAACAAAAATACACGATTTTCGCGGAGATATCTTCCTTATAGTTTCTAGCAGCTGCCTTCTTCCCGCATGTGATGAAAAGTCTAGCCACTCTATTCTGGCTTTTACTTTACCGGAGATCTCTGGAAGGAGCCCTGTTTCTAGTAAGTGTCTTCCAGGAGTATAGGGTGCTTGGAAACTCACCATTATTATAGCGCTTTTAGGGTCCTTTGCTATTTTTTTCGCGTAGTAGAGAGAAGGACCTCCCTTAAGCATACCAGCGGGAGCTATTATTATGGACGGCATATCTAATGCCTTTTTTCGATCACTCCAGTCTTTTACTATAAGTGTTTTCTCTAGCGCCCTCTCTAACAGCCGGTAGTCTCTTAAGCATTCAGGATGCCTAACTAGTATTTCAATTACTCCACGTGCCATTCCGTCAATGAATATTGGATACTCTATGTCATATTTTTCTAGAACTAGCAGTATTTCTTGTGATCTGCCTACAGAGAATGCTGGTATTAAGACTTTTCCTCCCTTTTCTAATACTTCTTCTAGTATCTCAATTAATGTTTTTTCACAGTATTCCCTTTCTGGATGCTCATAGGATATGTAGGTGGACTCACTTATCAATACGTCTATGTCGCCTATCTTACCTAAGTCTGCTCCCTTGAGAAGCACTGTGTCTGATGGATTTATATCTCCTGTGTAAAGTATCCTCAGGCCATTTACATCTATTATAAAGTAACTGCTCCCGGGAATGTGACCTGCATCTCTTACTGAAACTACGTAGTCGTCATCCAGCTGAAGATCCTCACCATATCTTATGCAATTAAGGTTGCTTAACATCTGAGAAAGTTCATTATGCTCAAATGGTACATAGTATCCTGAGATTTTCAGAAAGTCTCTTATTAGAAGCTCGCTGAGCTCTGCTGTGAGCTCTGTTGTGAATAAAGGTATCTTCGCGTTAATATACAGTAGGGGGACCGCTCCGGAGTGATCAAGGTGTGCATGACTCAGAAATACTGCAGAGAGCTCTTTTGGTCTGACGTGTAGCGGAAAGAGAGGCTTATCTTCCTCAAATATTACTCCATAGTCTAGAAGAATTTTTTTCTCGCTATTACTCACTAATATAGCTGCTCTCCCTACTTCTCTACCCCCGCCTAATATTGTTATATTAACCTCGTTCATCTATAGCCTCCTCTTCCCCCAGTGCTACATGAATTCAGTTAGGGGTAGTGCCACCGCTCTATCAATACCCCTTTTTTAATAAAGCTTTCTAGCCCTTCTCTTTCCCGAGGCTTTGTCAAGTGTCTATATGCTGAGGGAGCTTGCTTTAAAGGATATTTAGGGAGATTTCGATGTCTTATTTCGAAGTCGACAAACTCAGCCAAGTACTTACATCTGCGGCAGCGGTAGAGATTCTTGCCTTTAGACTTCATTTTTGTGCCACAGATGGGACAAACTGGGGGCTTCTTTTCAACTACTATGACCTGCTGGATAATTTTAACTTCTTCGACGTTTAATGTGAGACCCCTTCTCCTAGGCTTTACTCCTCCAGAGACTTCTATAAGATCTCCAGGCTTTATTAACGTGGCTATTACGTTTAGTCTAGTTTTTTTGTAGAAAACGCAGTCTATGGTTTTCTCCCCGTCGCTTATCTTGACTAACACATGTCCTCCCTTTATCACAATGGGGCTCTGAACAATTATGCCCCTTACTGTCAATGAGTCATAAGGCCTTATCACAGGTATCTTCTTTCTCATAAAGAGATGTACACCTGTACACTGATTCGTCTTAAATATGATCCAGCGATCGATAGGCTCATATACCTTGATCATTTTCATGGCTTCGACGAGCAGCGAGGGAAAGTCTCCTCTAATGCCATAGATTACTGGGTCAGGGCCGTGAGATAGTATCAAAGGCCTCTTTTTCTTGTAGTCGATATTAGCGAAGACATACGGTCTTAAGGCTCTGTCCATTACTTCTATACTCTCATACTCTACTCTACGAGGTTTCCCCCAGAATTCAGGATTTCTGTAAGTGAGTAGCTCATATGTGAAGTCTATAAAATCTGATTCCAGAAATCCTATAGCTGCCGCTGCTCCGACAAGCCCCCTACCTCTTTTAATGAATCTCTGTTCTACATTCACTTTCTTTAATACGCGTGCCACATAGCTCAAAGGAAGAAACTCGTGTAGTGCTCTCATCGATAGACATTTCACCTCCTCAGGTACTTCTCCTTTAATAGCTACTAACGAAGGATCAGCTTTTCCCTTTCCAGAATAGTTCTCAGAGATCACATTCCAGACCAAATCTACGACGTCTTCTGGATCTTCACATTCAACTTTAAGAGCTACAGCAGCGTTTCCTCTAGTTTTAAACGGTATATTAGGATTCAATCTTATTAAGTGAGGATAATCTAGGAAAGTAGCTTTCTTCTCGAGGCGCTCGACTATGAGTGAACAGAGATAAGTCGTACATCCTCCTTTATAGTGATCTGTATCATCAAATCCTATACGGAGTAACATGCGTACTTGAATCAACTCTTATTTAGTACGAAATATACTTTTCTTCGATGCTATATTTTGTAGGGCTGGGACTACATGGCTGTGAAGATCTAACTTTAAAAGCAGTTAGAGTACTTCGAAAATGTTGTGAAATATATATTGATGTATACACCAGCATAGTTCCAGAATTTTCCAAAGATATACTTTTAAAGATTATTGGTAGTGAAACAAAAATTATTTGTGTGCATAGAAGAGAGCTAGAAGATGACACATTTGTTTCAAGGATTATTGAAAAGTCTAGAAAAATGGATATAGCCATTCTAGTGCCAGGAGACCCTTTCATAGCAACTACTCACTTGTGGATTAGAATAGAAGCAGAAAGATCTGGAGTAAAAACAAGAGTAATACATTCTTCCTCTATTCTGACTGCTGCGATAAGCGAAACAGGGCTTCACGTATATAAATTCGGCAGGAGCACTACCGTAGTATATCCAGAAGACGGCTACATACCGTATTCTGTTTACGAGACTATTTTTGAAAATCTTTCGAGAGGACTCCATACATTCCTCTTTTTAGATTTAAAAATTGATCAAGGAAAAGTCATGAGCATAAGCGAGGCAATTAATGTATTAGAGCTGCTAGAGAAACACCTTTCTAAAAAGATAATAGGACCTTATACACTCGGTATAGCTCTCGCAAGACTAGGTTCTCCTGACTCATTTATTATAGCGGATACATTCTCTAGTTTAAAAGAAAAAGATATAGGTCCTCCTCCCTACTCGCTTATAATACCCGGAGATTTACATTTTACAGAGGAGGAGGCCTTGGTAGTATTGGCTAAAGCACCGCAAGAAGCGGTGAAAAAATGGAAGAAAATAGTAAGAGACTTGAAAAATACGTTAAGTCGCTAAGACACGTACTAAATACCATTAAATACGAAAAAGAAGTGAAAGAGATTATTGAATTAGCTAAATGCTATCTTAGAGACTCTGAGTATTATTTTGAAAAAGGAGATTACTTTACATCACTTGCATGTATAGCATACGCCGAAGGTCTTCTTGATTCCCTTCGTTTAATGAAAAAAGCTAAATTCACTTGGCCGAGGCATTCTCTTAAGCAGGCTAAGAAAGTTCTGGTTGGCGGGGTTTTCGATATTCTTCATCCCGGACACATCTACCTGCTGAGAGAAGCCAGTAAATACGGTAAAGTCATTGTCGTAGTAGCCAGAGATAGAACTGTTAAAAAATTCAAAAACAGAGAGCCGATCATTCCTGAAAAACAGAGACTCTCCATTGTTGAAAACATTAAGTGTGTTTATAGAGCCAGACTAGGAGAAGATCCCTTTAACTTAGAGAAAGTCCTCTTAGAGGAGAAGCCAGACTTCGTTGTTCTGGGCCCTGATCAAAACTTTCTAGAGAAAATGGTAGAACCTATAATCAACAAACTAAAACTCAACACAAAAATTATAAAAATTAAATACAAATACTCTAATTTCCCCCTATGCAGCACAACAAAAATTATAAAAAAGATTACTGAAATATATTCTAAAAAAGAGGCTTAGTTTTGAAGCTCTTTGCATAACGGGTAGCTTCTTCATGAGCCCTTTGAAGAGGAACTGGAAGACGATACCTCTTGGTGCTACACATAAGAGCAAGCCTACATGCAGTGTCAAGCGAAATCTTGTGTCCTATGCTCACAAAAATTCTTTTTGACTTGATATAAGCTCCTACAACCTTACCCTTGAAAACTACTGGAGCGTATATTTTTTCAGAGTCTTCTGCTATTTCACCACAGAGGAGTTTTTTAGCTACACCAATAGTAGGCTTGTCTATCAGTACTCCTAAGTGGCACGCTATTCCGCAGAGATAGGGATGAATCCTTCCCTGACCATTTATGAAAACAACATCTGGTTCAAAACTTAGCAGTAGATATGCTCTATGCATGGGAAGAAGCTCTCTAAAAGCAAGCAGTGTAGGTACATAAGGCACTTTTATCTCAAGAACAGAGCATTTCACTTCAAGTACTTCTAGTGAAGGATAATTCAACACACACGCTGCAGCTACCCCCCATTCTTTAGTTCCTTCCCTAAAATACGCGACATCTATTCCGCAGACATACCTAACTTTATTGAGGTCTACGAAATCCTTTTCGATAACTTTTTCTGCAAAAAGTCTTTGAACAGCTCTAGCTTTAGCTACGTCAAATGGAAGCTTGCCAGCCCGAGATCTAGAGAATCTTCGAGACATAGCTTTCGAGCCTCTTTCTTTCAAGAGCTCTCAAGTAGTCGGCCATAGTTTCGTCTAATAGTCTCCTACCTATATCACACTTTCTGCGAAGCCCTGGTACTAAGGCATCTGGAAAATGTACTTTGCTCAGTGAATCTACTAATTCGCTCATAGTATCTAATAGCCTTCGGGCTACTTCTAGGTCGTCCTTTATTAGAAATATTATAATCGCTCTTCTGAGTTCTCCTATAACGTCTCCTAGTCCTAGAAGAAGAGACTGTACGGGAACTCTCATTTCATCAATTGATGGGATATTCTCACCAGTTAATATGCAGTAAAATACTTTAGCTTCTACATATTCAGCTAGACTATCCAGAACGAAACCCGCGTAAAGCATTTCAGGAAAATCTTCACACTTATTTCTCATTTCTTCAACTAATTTCATCAGCTCATCTAAAGTGGCTTTAGCCTCTTCAAATTCTCCTCTATGAAGAAGATGTATGACTGTACTAGATTCTCTTATTATTTCACGAGATAATTTAATTAACTCCTCTCTAAGAGAATCTTTTTTCGATAGATCCTCTATACACCTACTAATAATCGCTTTAAATTCATTAACCACGCTCTTATCGCACTTAAACAGAAATAAAACCTTTTCCTACTTCCGTCACGAATGTAGCCCTGAAAATATCAGTGACAGGTATATCTTCAATAAGATAAGCCAATGAAGGGTCTTTGATGATGCCTCAAGAAACAGAGACAGGAGACTCATAATTGTTAGCGAGGAAAGCCCTGATGGATGCGCTGTAAACATTCTTGTACTGGTGAAACAAAGAAAACAATAAAACATAACTATCTAACTGTATTAGTGTGTAGAACAGTGTTTCAAGAGGAATTACATTATTATCGAAGAGCTGGAGAGATTGCTAGAAGAACTCTAGAGTACGCTACTAAGATAGTTAAGCCCGGAGTAAAAGTGCTGGATGTTTGTGAAAGACTAGAAAAAAAGATTATTGAACTGGGGGGAAAACCAGCATTTCCAGTCAATATCTCAATAAATAGCATAGCTGCCCACTATTCGCCGCCCATAAATGACTCTTCAATAATACCTGATAACTCCCTAGTCAAAGTAGATGTAGGAGTTCACATAAATGGATTCATAGCTGATACAGCTCTTACAATAGCCTTAGGAAGAGTAGATGAAAACCTGGTTATTGCCGCCGCTGAAGCTCTCAGAAGAGCAGAAGAGAAACTATCGCCCCATGTAAGTACTAAGGACATAGGAGCTGTCATTGAAGAGACCATAAGAAGATACGGTTATCGACCAATATCAAATCTGTGCGGACACCAAATAAGCAAGTATGACTTACATGCAGGCAAGGTAATACCCAACATAAAAGTACCTATAGGCTCAAAACTAGGTAAGAATACTGTTTACGCGATAGAGCCCTTCTCGACTAATGGCGCAGGTTACGTAGTAGAAACCCGTGAAGCACATATATTTAGACTTTTCAGAGTAAAGAAAATAAAGAAAAAGACTCTTTATAATAAATCCATTGTTCAATTTATATTGAAAGAATTTAACACTCTCCCCTTTTCTCTTAGATGGTTGCAGAACATATATGATGATATAAATAAATTATACTTTGATATAGATAGGCTAATCGAAAGTAAGATACTCTACAAGTACCCTGTCTTAGTAGAAGCTAGGAAAGGACTGGTCGCGCAGGCTGAAGACACATTAGTTATCCTGGAAAAGGACGTCGTGAATCTGACCAATGTTCTTAGCCTTGTTATCTGATCTAATTATAGCTAGGATAGTCTTCACTTAGGCATGAACACACTCTAATACACTTGCTTTCACTCAAGTTAGAGTTAAATTCTGCAGTAGTGCAATAGAAGATGTGAGTGAGGAGGAGATAAAAAGAGACCTGCGTAAAGCTTTAGACAATATAGACGAAGCAATATACCTTTTAAGAGAAGTAGCTAGAAGCGACGAAAACTACGCAGAAGTACTAGAAGACATCTTGTATCACTTAGAGGAAGCCGCTGACCTTCTCGATTCTCTCATTGCTAAGGGGGTTACTTAGACATTTTTTCACGATAAAGCTTTCTTAACAACGGTATATTTTTCATATGATCTTCAGAAATCTCGTCCCAGTATATTCCATTGGGCTTCTTATAGATCTCTTTAGTTTTTATAGCTCTTGATGGCGTGAAAATGTAGTCTACAGGCACGTCGTGTTTAGTAACGGGTATGTAGTCAACTATCTGAATATCGTGTACAGTCGTTACTACTGGAGTCTTTTCACTGATTAACCTTAGCTCGCGGAGAATCGCGTACTCTAAGTCGCTATATCCTCCTCCCTTTCCTAGCCTCGCTCCTTCAATTGTAACAGCAACACTTCCAGCGACCTTAAGGTCTATGCTATAGGACGGAATGTCACATAGCTTTCCGTACATGAAAGCTCCCCTGATAGTAGATGCCTTACGCTCTAGTCCGTAAGGTACGTAATCCCGCTTAATGATTAGAAAACCTTCTCTTAGCCTAGGTGTAGCCATAATTAGTATCTTATTGAATCTTATGGCAGCTTCTCTGATAGGTCTTTGAGGACTATCGGGGCAGCAGAAAATAACTTTTGATTTTCTAAAAAGCTCACTACTGATAAGCCTCTCCGCAGCTACTTCATGTCCCTTAAAATTAGGGATTCTCCCATAAACAGGTCTAGGGAAGACTGCTATATTGCGTCGTTCCATTTCACTCCAAATTCTCTTCCTGATTTGTTGCTTGATTTTAGCGACACCCACATATCTCTTAAACCAGCTTCACTTATATTCCTATCATCTATCTATTTTTATCTAAATATATATAAATCTTATTAAAAAATACTTTATTTAATCGAATATATGGAGTCGCGGAAATCCGATACCCGACTTCATCTATCTCAAGTAAGGATATCCATAAAGCTTATATAACTTCAGACACTTGATAGATTTGCCGGGGTCGCCTAGCCTGGTTAGGGCGGAGGGTTGCTAACCCTCTGGCCGAAAGGCCGCGTGGGTTCAAATCCCACCCCCGGCGCTAGTATACTTTTAAATGAACACAACCTTTATACAGAAATCTGAAGCAATTTATTTTTCTCACAAACGCTATAAAAACGTTCATAGAGAAATACTTATATATTTTCACATAATAAGGTTGATGGGCCCGTGGCGCAGCCTGGATAGAGGTGTCTAGTCCGTCCAACGCGGCGGCCTTCTAAGCCGTAGGTCCCGGGTTCGAATCCCGGCGGGCCCGCTTTTGAGAAAAAGAGAATATTCTCCCATGTAAGTCTTTAGGTGTTGTCAAAGTGATTATCTTTAGGCAATACTTAGGTTAGGTGTGGCTTGCTTAAGCTTGCATTATAAAAGGTCACTATGATTAATTGCTATGTAACTTATTTGAAAATAAGCTTAGAATATAGTGTAGTATCTATTTTTTCATAAAGCCTTGTCTTTTTAATAGTTCTTCTGCTAGAACCTTCCTAATGGATTCATCTGTTGCCTTGGGTAAGCTTAATAATATTTGAAGATCCTCTGAGTCGATCGGTATTTCAATTATATATACGTCTTTATATCCAATTGTTCTAGCTTTATCTACGACATATTCTCTGCTTGGAATGGTTTTGGCTATTAGGACTAGTACTAGGTTTTTGTATTCAAGCGGTTTAAGTTTCTCTACTAGTTCAGTTTCCGTGATTTCTTCCTTCTTTGCTAGGATCCTGACAAGATATTCTTCTTCATCTATATTAATTGTCAGCAGTCTATCTCCAGAAAGAGAGAATTCGTATGCTGGCTCTAGCTCTAGTGAGCTAAATAGTGTGAAGATAGCTTCTTCTGACAGCCTAACTAATTCTTCTTCACTCAATTGATTTACTGGAAGAGTTTTTTCGAGAACGTGTTTTTTAGCAACTTCTATAGGCGCTCGGCTCTCATACCACTTGATAATTTCGTTAGTTACTCTCTGCACAACTTCTCCTCGTCTTCCCCCAGTATCTTCACATACTTTTTTATACCATTCCTCAGGGAAAACAGGCATTATTCCTGATTTATATACTATGGAAGCTATTCTTGAAATCTTGTTTGTTAGTAGTTTTATGTCATTTATTGTAAAGTCTTTTATTTTAAGTTCAAAGAACTTGAATCTATTAAAACTATCATATTCTATGATAATATCATTTAATCGCTTTCTCTCACATGCTAATATCAACAAGAGCTTAGGTATATCTTTTTCGTATAGAGACATTAATAGTGAGAGAAATCGCTGCCTATCTGCGAAGTCATAGATTCCTAAGACTTCAAGCTCATCTATGAGTAAGATGGTTATTCCAGCCTGACTAAGAGTTTTCAACATGAATATTAAATGAGATAGTGCATCATGCTCAGATATACTTGGCAACATTATTGTGCGGAGATACTCTTTTCTCTTAAAGAGTTTTTTAAGTCTCTCTTCAGCCTCTCCGTTGTTTTTAGCCGCCTCTATGAGCAGTTTCGAAATCTCTTTTCCAAAGATTTTGCTCAAACTACTTAGAGCTCTTTCCTCGAAGTTTTCTTTATCTAATGTCGATTCGATACTCAGTATCTGTGATGTAAGTCCTATCCAGGGATCAGGTCCTCCTTCAATTATTATTTCTTTAATGACATTTATCCAGGATGTTCCCTGTTCTCTTAGAGAAATATAGGAACAGAGAGCTACCCGTGTTTTGTCAAAGGGCGGTGTCTTTTCTGAGGCGTACTCTTTTATAAGTTTTAATGCAAATGTCTTTCCTCCGCGGAAAGGTGCAGATATCACTAAAGCAACAGGTCTTTTTGCTCTCTCAACTTCCTCAAGTATCTTGGATAGCTCAGAAACTAGATCATCGACTGCCACAGCTATACTCGAGGGGGAGGGAGGCACTGTGCCGCTACGACAGCAGTATAGTGTTTTAGCAGCATCTATCTTTTCGGAGATTTTTTGAGTTAGAGCTATTTTGATATTAACTATCTTTTGCAAAATCTCTACGATATTTCCAGACAAACTATATCACCTCTAGCTCTATAGACTCTCAACCTGGGGTCTATTTTTCTTAATTCAAAAAGCGCTATCTTGAATCTCAGTGGATCTATTTTTATTCCAAGCTCTTCTTCGACAAGTGTTCTAAGAATATGTTCTTCTGCTACACTATAGCCTGCAGCCCTTATCTTCTCATAAGACTTAATTACTGCCTCGTAGAGCTTATTCAAGTCTATTTTCTCGGTATAAAGTAGTCTTTTCTCTATGCGCTCAAGTCTCTCGGTAACATCTCTCATGAGTTCTCTCATCGAGTCCTCCACTACTTTATAGGTCAGATAGACTTTATAACCTCCTCCGCTGCGCACTTCCAGTATATAGCCTTTCTCTTTAAGGCTTTCATACGCTTTTTCATACTCGTCTCCTAGCTTCCTTATATACGATTTAGGTATACCACTATAGAAGTATCTCTTAAGCAGGTTCAGTAGCTTCTCTTCTGTTGAAGAAAGCATACTTTCACTCATCATTTTTCTTGATTAAAATAAATAGGGTTCTAGGCTTTAAAACAGCCTTTACTTGAGTCTTTTTTAAACTAAATGGCATAGTAAACTCCTTATAGAAATCCCTGCCTTCTCTGTCAGTTGCTACAATATATATTCGTTTACCATAAACCTTTACTTTAATATCTTCTCTTCTCACAGACGGTAGCTCAATAAGTATTTTGATATAATTAGAGTCTTCGTATATTTCACTATATGGTTCCTCAATAAGCCAATACCTTCCTTTAGAATAAACATCATCATTCCAGTCGTAATCTTCTTCGAACTCTGGATCCACAGAAATAATCACCGCCTCTATTAGAAAAATATTTCCTCTAATGAAATTAAGTGTTCTTAACTGATTATCTCTTTAAAGCCTCTCCTGAAGGTTTTCTCAATACCTTAGCAACTAAACACTACTTCTCTTGAAGAATAGAATTCTCCTAGTATTATTTGAACATTCTCCCAGTATTGCGCTTAATCTCCTATAAACACTATTATTTGTTCATAAGTAAAGAATGATCTGTGACGTTATTTGTAGCAGACTCATCAGGTCTTGAATGCATATATAGGCTTTCTAGAAAACATCATAGAGGATACTGTAAAATACCATTAGCAAAATATAGCCGTATTCATGTAACTTCAGAAACTATGATTGTCTCTAAAATAAGTAAAAAATTCATTAGAAAGCACGTTACCGTACATAAGGTTCCTACAGTGAAGATAATTAAGTTGATGAGTATACTTAAGGTGGACTACGAAGTGGCTTCAGCAATGATGCTTGCCAAGAGACTAAATGCAATCTTTCTCACAGCAAATAAGGATACATATATTAAAGCTGTAGAAAGTGGTCTTAAGGCGTTTTTAGTCACTATTTAAGTAACTATTTAATAGTCTTATGGTCAAGACTTTAAGAAAACAGATATATGTATTCTTTAAAATACTGTAATATATAATGTTGAAAGACGCCTCTATAGTCAGGGAAGGAGACTATATCTTATTATACTATAGTAAAAACAAAAAAATTATAGCCAAAGCTACTCGTGATAAGAAAATACATACACATGAAGGCATAGTCGACTGCAATGAAATTATTGGCAAGAAATACGGAGATATAATAACAACTCACTTAGGGCAGCCGCTAATAGTGACCCGCCCGACTTTCTTAGACTTTTTGACTAAATTCAAGAGAAAAACCCAAGTAATTTATCCGAAAGACCTAGCTCTCATAGTTTTTTTAAGCGGAGTAGGCCCTGGCTCTATTGTCGTCGAAGCAGGCACAGGATCGGGGTTCCTAACAGCTGCTTTAGCATACTACGTGAGACCCGATGGCAGAGTTTACAGTTATGAAATAAGGCGCGATTTCCTCGAAATCGCCAGAAAAAACTTGAGCTTATGTGGACTACTACCTTATGTTGATCTTAAGCACAAAGATATAGTTGATGGAATAGATGAAAAGAATGTAGACGCAGTGATACTAGACATGCCTAATCCCTGGGACGTAGTTCCTCATGCTAAAGAAGCACTAAAGGATGGAGGAGTATTCGTCTCATTTTTACCAACTATTAATCAAGTAGAAAAAATTGTTGAAAAACTGATTCACGAGAACTTCTTAGATGTTTTAACCATAGAGACTTTACTAAGAAAGATAAAGGTCAAAAAAGGAGAAACTAGACCCGAAACATTTATGATAGGACATACAGGATACATAGTTTTTGCAAGAAAACCATAGTACCTAAGCTCTACAATCTCATGTCTGACGACCTGTCTTAAAGCTACATTCTAGTGATAGGCTTTATCCCTAGAATCGTTAGGACATTGCGGAGAACAAGTGCCGTCGAGGCAACTAGCTTCAACCTCGCCTTTCTCAGCGTTTCTTCAGCTGAAAGCACTGGGTAATTATCATAGAATAGGTTAAACATCTTTGCCAGATCATTCACATACTCTGTAATATAGTCTGGTCTTAAGTCATCTGCTGCCTTAGCTACCACCGCTGGGAACTTACTCAAGTGCTTCAAAAGATCTCTCTCCTCCTTAGAGGCGAAAAGCCTAGTATCCACTTTACATCCTAAAATGCTCTCTCCTTCACTGCTTTTCGCCAGAATATTATATGCACGCACATACGCGTACTGAAGAAAAGGCCCGCTATTTTGCGTGAAGTCTAGGACTCTCTTCCAGTCAAATACTATTGGCTTAGTTGGGGACACACTCAACATTGAATACTTTAATGCCCCTATCCCTATCGCCTCTGCGATACTCAATTTTTCATCATAAGATAGAACTCTCGCCCGCTGCTCTATTTCAAGCAGAGCCCTCGATTTAGCCTCTTCTATCAAGTCATCGATAGTTACAATAACTCCTCTCCTACTAGACATTCTAACGCGACTTAACTTAACCTGCTCGTAGGCATAGTGAACTAGGTTCTTGACTTCTTTCATAAAGCCTAGTATACTTAAAGCTATTTTCAAGTGTATCTGAGCCAGTTTCTGCTCAACCCCTATTACATTGACGACTTTCTCAGCATTTTTAAACTTTAAAATAGTGTAGGCTATATCCCTGGTGGTATAAAGCGTAGAGCCGTCCGACCTAATAAGAACCATATCGGGTATCTCGTATTTAATTGGAATACTCAATAATTCCTTTAAATTGAGCGCTCTGGCTGCCTCTTCTGCTTTCAAAATTAGTGCTCCCTGCTTATAAGCAACGAATTCGGTAGTCCTAAGCCTACCTATAACTTCCTGCACTAAACTACTCCAGACAACCTCACTCTCCCAGTCCCATGAATCGAAGAACACCCCTAGTCTCTCTAAAGTCTCCTTTATTCCTTTCAAGCAAGTTAGTACAGTTTTTCTAACTATATCTACTACGCTGGGGTCCTTCTTCTCATACAGTCTATTTATTTTAGCTATCTCCTTTTCCGGATCTACTTCACTAGATATTCTGTCCAAAAGCTTGTCAAAAGTCTCCGGGCTTTTCTTCTTCAACCTAGATAACACTCCTAGTACTTCATCAAGTCTTGACACTAGACTTTTATACTCCTCAAATTCCTGTTCCCTCTTTAGTTCTTCCAGCCTTCTTCTAATGGAAATAGTTTCTACAATATTGTACGTACAAGCATACACGTACCCTATAAAGTGATCCGGCTTCATTGAAGGCTCTGGCATACCCAGCTTACTGTATCCATAGGCCGCGTAAGCTACTTGAAGCCCGACATCATCTACATAGAAATGCCTAGACACGTCGTGTCCTCTCAACTCTAGCAGTCTCGCTAAGGAATCCCCAAGACAGCAGTTTCTGAGATGACCTACGTGAAGAGGATGAATGGGATTTGCGCTAGTATGCTCTACAATAATCCTCTCGACAGAAGGAGCAGGATTGAAACCATACTTATCTCTGAGCTTAGAGATAGCCTCAAAAGTCATTTTGGCTAGCTCAGGAATATTCAACTTGAAATTAACATAACCTCCTACAGCATCTATACTCTCCACGAAAGGCAAATGCTCTCTCTCAAGTCCTAACTTTACAGCCTCAGCCATCTTATCCGGTCTCTCTCCAATAGCCTTAGCTAAGCTAAAGCACTTAAAAGAAAAGTCACCGTACTTCTTCTCCTCCTCAATTCTCACAGATTCCTCTAAACCATATCTCTCTCTGATAACTCTCTCAACAGCCTCCTTCAATCTATAAACCACTGACTCAAGCGGACTATATATCATTCTTGCATATCTCATTTACCTGACACTTATAAACCTACTTTTAAGTAAAGAAAACAAGCGCTAGAACCTCTCAATAAACACAAATCACACAGACAAAATATAAATCTGTTAACACGAAAGGTATATGGGCCCGTAGCTCAGTCAGGAAAGAGCGCTGGCCTGCGGAGCCAGAGGCCCCGGGTTCGAATCCCGGCGGGCCCGCTTCAAATTTTCACCTACATTGAATACAGGCTACTACCTCGAGAAGCTAAACAAACAATTAAAGAGCTAAAGCGCTCTTCTGAAAGGGGCCGCCGCCGGGATTTGAACCCGGGTTCTCCGGCTCCACAGGCCGGCGTGTTAACCCCTACACTACGGCGGCGTTATATTAGATGAGGAGTTATCTATAAGGTTTATGCTCTCATGCTGATCCTCCTGCCTACCCACATGCTTTAAATTAAAACAAAGAGATGGTTAATGTACTTAAGAATAAGACTTCCTCTAGTTAAATGGTCATACACTTGCTCCATAATCGCCTAATCAAGTTCACTTATACCATATGAGGTAAAAATTCAGTTAGTCTTATATTCTATTATACATGTTTCTCACTATGCTATTGACCAAGAAGTACATTATAGCTCTGGCACTAATAGCAGTGATTTTAGTAAGCGTCTTATCATTATATTACTTATTACTTCCGAGAGTCTTTAGAACTCCGGTTATCGCAGTAGTGAAGGTTTATGGATATTTGATAACTGATAGTGATAGAGAGCTGTACATTAAGGTGTTTGAGGAAATAAGGAGAAATGATACCTACAGAGGGGTCGTAATTTTAGTGAATTCTCCCGGAGGATACGCGTCGATAGTTGAGGAAATATATTTTTTGATGAGAGAAGTAGCTCAGCGTAAGCCTCTCATAGTAGTGATTGATGGAATAGCAGCATCTGGAGGCTACTATGTTTCACTCGCATCAGACTACATCATAGCTTCTCCGACATCATTTGTCGGCAACATTGGAGCTATAGCACTAGCTCCTTCCATAATAATACCGTCAGAGCTCATCTTAGAGTCAGGTCCCTACAAGTATACAGGGTTTTCGTACAAAAACTACTCTAAAGTGCTAAAAGTAGCTGCCGAGAATTTCGTCAATAAGGTTCTCGAGAGAAGAGAAGGCAAAATCAAGGTATCTAAGGAAGAGCTGCTTAAAGGAAAACTGTATCCCGGGACCGTAGCTAAAGCTATAGGACTAGTAGACGAGCTCGGAGGTCTTCCACAAGCTATTGCGAAGATCCGCGAAAGAACCGGCATCAGAGACTACGTCCTAGTAGATGTAACTAAGCTCGTTAAAGAAAAATACGTCTTAACGGCTTACGGAGAACTCTTATGGAAAAACAGCACTACATTGAAAGCAAGCGAGCTAATAGAAATGGGAAAAACTCCCCTACCAGTACTATATCTGTCTCCATACTGGATAACTGACAACAACACTGAGAAAATCGGAGAACTTGTCTCAAAGTACTTATTCAAATCACTCAAAACAACAGACTACTCTAAGACCCTAGTCATAGACCTATCTCACAGAAACCTCTTCATACCTCAGCTCATGACCTACTTCTGGGGTAAGCTCATCGAAAACAATATCAGAGTGCTCTTCGTCGAAGAAAACTTAGCTAGCATTCTTGAAAAAAGACCACTAGCACTAATGATATTTACACCCGCCAGACCTTATTCCGAGGAAGAAGTAGACGCCATTATCAAGTATTTGAGCAATGGAGGAAAACTGATACTAGTATACGACCCCGCATATGCTCTACCAACATATTTAAACGAACTATCAATAAAACTTGGACTATATTTTGCCGAGGGATACCTCTACGATATGTACAATCACTACGGAATATACAGAAACATCAAAGTTAGTGTACAATCAGACAACAGCACACTACTCAAGAATATCCACGCTTTGGTCCTATTCACAGCCTCACAAATCTACTGCAACGAGTCTCTCTTTAAGGTTCAAACATACAATACTACAGTTCACAGCTTCTTAGAAGAACAAGGCTATTACACGGTCATTGTCGTTAAGAAGAACACAGTTGCCTTAGGCGACTCTTCATTCCTATTAGACCCCTACCTGAGCATCGCTGATAACAAGAAGTTCGTAGAGAACTTAGTGCAATACATTAGAGGAGAGGAAAAGTAGTGGGGCCGCCGGGATTTGAACCCGGGACCACCAGGGCCCAAGCCTGGCATCCTACCAAGCTAGACTACGGCCCCCATCTACTTGTGAGTTTACAAGTAGATAAACTTTACTAGCTGGTTTTTGGATAACCTTCTCTCTCTATTATTGACCGAGCAGCTATAACACCGGAAATTGATGCTTGGACTAGTCCTCTAGTCAATCCAGATCCATCTCCTATACAGTATAGATTTCTCACGTTAGTTGTCTCGAGGACTTCGTTTACATCAACTCTAAGAGAATAGAACTTGACTTCAACACCATACAGTAGCGTATGGTCTGAGTATACTCCAGGGACTACTTTGTTTAAGGCATTTAGCATTTCTTTTACATTGACCAAGTATCTGTAGGGGAGTACGAAGCTTAGGTCTCCGGGAGTCGCCGACTTAAGTGTGGGCTCTACGATAGATCTTTTTATCCTGTCCTTTGTCGATCTTCTTCCCCTAAGAAAGTCTCCCAGTCTCTGGACAATAACGCCGCCGCTTATTATGTTAGCGAGTCTTGCAATATATTTTCCATAGGCTATAGGGTCTTCAAATGGTTCAGTGAACTTGGTGCTTACTAATATAGCGAAATTAGTGTTGTCTGTCTTCTTGTCTTCATAACTGTGTCCGTTGACTGTTATTATATCTTCGTAGACCTCGGCAATTACTTCGCCGTAAGGGTTTACGCAGAATGTTCTTACTTTGTCGTCGAAGGTCTTAGAATAGTATATGAACTTTGGCTCGTAGAGTCTGCTTGTGAGGTCTTCCATGACCTCTGCTGGAACTTCTACTCTGACTCCTAGGTCTACCGGATTTACTCTCAGCTTCACTCCTATTTTTGTTAAGTTGTTTTTAAGCCATTCTGCTCCTCCTCTCCCTGGAGCTAAAATAACGTACTTAGACTCTACTGTTTTTCCATCCGCCAGCTCTACTCCTCTAACTTTATTTTCCTTTACTATGACTTCACGCACCTCAGTATTCAACATGATATCTACGTTTCTCTCAAGCTCTTTTTTCATTTTAAGCAAGACTTTTTTACATCCATCTGAGCCCATATGCCTTATTCTCGTATATACAAGCTTTAAGCCGGTCTGTCTAGCCTTCCACTTTAAGTAATCAAAGAAATCAGGATCTGGCTCATAGATTTTAGTGGGTGCACCATACTTTAAGTACGTCTTGTCGACGTACTCCATTAGTTCTAAGAGTCGTTGCTTTGGTACTATCTCGGGTAACCATCCCCCACTTTCAAGAGAGTAATTGAGTTTTCCATCGCTAAATGCTCCGGCTCCGCCCCATCCACTCAACATATTGCAGGGTTTGCATCTTAGACACTTTCCCCTCTCTAGTATATTGCATATTCTTTCCCCTAAGTCTCTTCCCTTATCTACGAGCAGTATTTTCAAGTCTGTCTTTTGAGATAGTTCCATCGCAGCGAATATCCCTGAAGGCCCAGCACCTACAATAACTACATCATATCTTAGCACAGACTCACCGGATTATTTTTTCTTGTGTTAAAGGCTAATTAATTTTATGTCTTAAGAAAACCTCTGTTAGAAGACGAGGACACAGAAAGTCTCTTGCTCACAACCTTAACTCTCTACGATATTTCTAAAAGATACTTTAGCTCACCTAAGAAAGTTCCATCAACTAAATATATTTCTGCAGTAGGGAGATTGAGCACTTTATTGAGCAAGAACACTCCTATAAGTTCTTCAGGTCCCATATCTTTTCTGTTTATTCTAATTCCTCCTAGTAGCGGATTGTATGCGGGGACTATGATTATATATTTGATTTTCGGTTCGAACCCATATATTTCTTTAAAAGTTTTTACAGGCTCTTCAGATACCTTATAGCCTTTATACCTTAGGTAGCTCTCTGCAAGTCTCTCTCTGTTGCAGTCAGCCTTAATCCAAACTGGCTCTATTACTCGGTAGCCTGTAATATCTCTTAATTCAATAGTTGGATGACTGTGTGCTATGATTAAAACCTCTGATTGAAGAAGCTTAGAAGAGGGCCAAGCATGGCCATGAACCAGCGATATTGAATTACCTAGACTATCTCTTACCATTTTTCCTCTAGGAGACACTAGCTCTACTCCCTCGGGAAGCGCCTCCTCTATTCCACCGTCATGATTCCCGGGCACTATCGTCACCTTAACTCTCTTCCCGAGTGCTTGAAGAGTTTCATAAACCATACGCATTTCTGCATGCCTAAAACCTAGGACTGTGTGTTTTACATCTCCTAAGAGAATTAGCTGATCTACACTATTCTCCTCTACAAGCCTTAGAATACTCCTTGACAACTTTCTATGCTGAAACACTACTTTAACTCCTTTCTCGGAAAGCTCGTACTCAAGTCCTAAGTGAAGATCCGCTACTACTCCTATTCTTCCCTCTTTACCTTTAATTATCAGCATTTTATCGCTGAAAGAAATTTCATACATTACGAATTTCCCTTTTAAAAACTACAACAAAAATTTTTCTCAAATCGGTAGGCACTAGAGTAGCTTAAATAGTACTGAAAATTATTTATTTTTAGCATGATAGAGAAACTCGATGTACTAAAAGCTAGAAGAGCTGTTTTTAGTGGAAGAGTATGGAAAATCATTGTCGAGTCTCAGGGAAATTCATGGGAGACATGGATAGTCTATGGACCTAAGATGAAAACCTGCCATATAGTTGTACCCGGAAAACACTGCGACTGCCTAGATTTTCTGTTTAATGTTATTATAAGACGGAAAAAATGTGCGTGCTATCATATTATAGCGCAAAAGATGGCTGAAGCTCAAGGGAAATACCAAACTGTAGTATTGAAGGAGGAAGATTTTGTAGAAGTTCTGATCACACAAAAACTAAAGGGAAATATTACTATATGGTCTATGCCTCGACAGCGACTTCAGCCCTAGTCTCTATTCTCTCGATTTTCCCGTCTCTTATGTAAACTATTCTATCGCTTACGTCTATCATCTTTAAGTCATGCGTGGCTGTGATTACTGTGACTCCCTTCTCCTTGTTCAAGGTTCTCATTAGGTTTATGATTTCTAGTCCGGTATTTAAGTCAAGGTTTCCTGTAGGCTCATCTGCCAAAACTATTGCGGGATCATTAGCTAGGGCTCTAGCTATAGCCACACGTTGCTGCTGACCACCTGATAGCTCTCCGGGTTTATGATGAAGTCTATCACCAAGACCTACTGCGTTTAGTAACTCTATAGCCTTCTTTATTCTCTGCTCTCTCGGGACTCCCGCGAAGATCATGGGGAGCATAACATTTTCTAGCGCCGTCAGGACAGGTATTAGGTTAAATGTCTGGAAAACGTAGCCTATTTTTCTGCAGCGTAGCCATGCTAGCTCATATGCGTCTAGCTTCGATATATCGACTTCATCTATGTAGACCCTGCCTCTAGTGGGTCTATCAAGTCCTCCTATCATGTTAAATAGTGTAGTTTTGCCAGATCCACTTGGCCCCATTATAGATAAGTACTCTCCTCTTCTAACTCTTAAATTAATCCCGTCAAGTGCTTTAACTACGTACTTACCCATATAGTAATACTTGGCTAAGTCTTCCGTTTCAACAGTATATTCATACCTCATACTACCACCTTAAACCTCAAATCTAAAGGCAACCGCGGGCTCTAATTTAGCTCCCTTATAGGCTGGATATAAGGATGCCGCTAAGCTTATTCCTACGGCAACTACCAGAGAGAGAACAAGTAGTGCTGGAGCTGTTGGAAGAGGTAGTGGGACCATTTTCGTGCCAAAGAAAGCTGATGATATTTTATCCATAGGCGCTCCCTGAAAGACTGCTCCGTAAATTACTGCCGCTACTAGTCCAGCAATATAGCCCACTAATCCTCCTATGAGTCCGATCAGTGACGCCTCTATAAGGAAAAGCTCTAGTACATGCTTATCCAATGCTCCTAAAGTCTTCCAAGTACCTATTTCCTTATATCTTTCTGTAACTGCAATTAACATAGAATTAGTAATACCAACAGCACAGACGAGCAGTGATATGAAAAGTAACCAATATTGATAGAGTTCTATACCTCCCATACCGCTTACCTGCTGGTTTATAGCCGCCATCATCATCAAAGAATTCATGAAGGCTATTCCTAGAACTACTGATGCAGCTGTTATAGCGGCTCTAGTAAACCTCTTCTTAATGTTCTCTAAGCTAAATCTCACAGCCTCAGAGAAGGGAAACTTTATCTCGCCTATCTCCCACGTCCCTACACGGCTCATATTACTACTCACAGGAAGGAAACACGACAGATATATATAAATTTAAACCTCAGACATAAGAAACTCTTTAGGTAAGCAACCGCTCATAGCATGCAATAGTCTGTCTCTTGAGACTTCTTCGCTCATTTTAGAAAACCTATTTATCTCACGTACAGTTAAAAAAGCTGTATGGGTAGGCGCCGAAAGCGTAGAAAAATTATAAGAAGACCTAAGAAAAGAATACCGAAAATATTCATCTGCCCAAATTGCGGAGAAAAGTCTGTTAGCGTCCGTTTAGATAAGGAAAACATGAAAGTAACAGTTAGATGCGGTGTCTGCGGCTTAACCGGAACATTTGATTTAACACCAATATATCAGCCAGTAGACTACTATGGAAAATTTGTAGACAAATTCCATACAGGAGAAATCATACCCGCTAAGAGTGAAGAGTATGAAGGTCCGGGCATATTTGAAACAGCAGATAGAGAGTAAAGGATCAATACACATGACTCTATTAGACCCAGATAAGACATCTCCCGAAGACAGCAAAATAATCGCGTCTATTGCAGAGGAAGCAGGCACTTCAGCCATTATGATTGGAGGGAGCCTAGGCGTAACAGAATCTACTGTCTCTCAAGTAATAGATGCGGTTAAAGAGGAGACAAATGTTCCAGTAATACTCTTTCCAGGAAGCTTAAGCGGATTAAGTCCTAAAGCAGACGCCGTGTGGTTTCTATCAGTTTTGAATTCGACGAATCCTTATTATATAGTAGGAGCTCAGGCTGCGGGAGCAGTCATTATAAGGAGACACGGCCTTGAGGCAATACCTTTAGCCTACATTATTGTGGGTCAGGGCGGAGCTGCTGGCTACGTCAGCTATGCGAGACCAGTACCTTTTAACAAACCAGAGATAGCTGCAGCCTATGCCTTAGCTGCACAGTATATGGGCTTCGAATATGTCTACCTAGAAGCAGGCTCAGGTATGCCACCTGTACCACCCTACTTCATAAAAGTAGTCAGAAGAGCCATAAACATACCGCTTGTCGTAGGTGGAGGTATAAAGAGCTACGAATTAGCATACAAGGCAGCGAAAGCTGGGGCAAACATAGTAGTCACAGGTACAGTAGTAGAGGAAGTAGACCCGAACAAGCTGAGGAAAGTACTATCAAGTATAGTGAAGGGAGTACATGAAGGCGGCCGTGATAGAGCTAAAGAACCTTAAATACAGCTGATAGAAGGTCTTTGTCTTCAATTACACCAATAAGCTTCCCCTTAACATCTAGCACGGGAAGCTGATCAATATTAAAGTGAGACATTTTCCTCGCACACTCTCTAATGCTTGTATACTCATTAACCTTGATTACTTTCCTGACCATAACATCTCTAACTCTAATGTCGGGTGGTATTTTGAGCTCCTTTTTAAAAATATACACTATTGTCACTACATCCCAGTCCCACTCTGTCCCCTCAGACGGCGCACTACTAAACTTCTTTTCACTAGAAGTTATCTCAGCACTTTTAACTATATCTTCTTCGGTGAGTATTCCTGAAAGCTTAGCTTCGTCGTTAAGTGCTATCAGATACTTGCTTCCAAGCAGCCTCATAACTTCATAAGCTATATTCAGCGGAGTTTTGTCCCATATTGCAGGAACCTGCCTGCGATAATAGGCCTTTATCGGCTCATTTATGTTAAGTCTAGGAATGACTTTGCTAACTATATCTGCTACAGAAATAATACCTGCTAACTCATCCTCCTCATTAACTACAGGCAGTCTTCTGATCCCATGTTTTAGCATGAGCTCAACAGCTTTTTTAACATCGTCTTCAACGTGAACAACAACAGGATTTCTAGTCATTAGAAGCGCCAGCTGTTCCTCGTCAGGATTTCGGAGAAGATCAGTCTTCGTGACCATACCGACAAGTTTTCTAGTACCCTTTTTAACTACGGGAAGCCCGCTTTTCCCGCTCTTTGCCATAATTTCAATTACTTCACTACGCGACCCTGGAACCTCTGCATAGATGACGCTCTTTGACATAATCTCTCTAACTTTCATAATATCACTGAAAAACTACAATGGGAAAAGCAGATGAGCCAGAATAACCGAGGTTATTAGAATTAAAGTGAAGGCAATAACACCTATTGGAGGAACTTTAAGCCCTCTGGTTTCTTCTTCGAAAAATCTCAGCAGTCCAGCTCCTGAGAGAAGAGGAGGCGTTTCCGTACTACGCCGTCTTCTGCGAGCCATAGTCTCTATATTTTACTTCAATAGTACTTAATTAAGCTTTACTATTTTTGGCTCTGCTTGCAATTATTCTCACAGACCTAGATAATATTCATTAATGGCTCCTACTTTCAGAGTCAGAGCTCTCAGGTAAAACCACTTTGAGCTTAGCTCTTAAATGGGGAGGAGGAATTATTGCACTATTGCCAGTAGGATCTTCTATAATCAGTGTAACTGCCTGTTCACCCCTCTTAACTTTCTCAACTAAATCTAAAAGTCTCTTAGCTCTGTTCTTTACTTCTGGACTTTCATCCCATAGGAGGAAATCCTCAAGTATATAGGCAACTCTTTCTAAAACACCTTCAATATTAGATATAAAAGCCTCGGCAATAGGTCCTGGAGTAATCTCTACACCTAGCTCTGGAAGCTCTATTTTTCCGTAGCGAGATCTTACAACTCTCACACTTAAGTCCTCTGGAGAAGATATTTTGTACTCGTAGCGTTGAGCATTTTTTATCTCAAGACAGTATACGTCATTATAGACATAGCCACACTTTTCACATCTCTCTGAGATTAATGCAACTCTACCGAAATAAGGAATATAGTACTCCGCTAATCTGATAATTAGAGAATCATTTTTACATACGGGACACGTCTCCCTCCTCTCTGCTATATTACCCATACTCACCCCTTATCCAGTGCTTTATCTAGTTAAACATTAATCATAGTCGATTCCTTATATGTTTACGCCTTATTCTAGGACACCGTTTAACAAAATAGAGAAGCAAACAATAAATAGGTAATAGGACTATTGTTTGCTATGAGTAACAAGAAGAGAATTCTAGGTCTACTAGTTATAGTATCATATATCGTATTAGTGTACATTGGCTTTAGAGTATATCAACATGTAACTAGAGAAACATACGTACCGTTCCAAGAACTACAGTACTATTTCGCAGCTCTGTTAGTCTTAGCGGTATCATTATCAGCTCTTTATACAGCATTGTTTGTTAGAAAGAAAGCTAGCTAGGAATTATCTCTAGCGTATCCACCTTCTTTAGCTCAAATACCTCTATTTCTGCTTTAACTGGATTAAACACTCCATCCTCGTCTTTGTAGTAGATAACTATGCGCGCTGCCTTATCTGAATATCCTGCCTCATTAGACTTCTCTACAAGCATTCTAGCTAACTTAACCCAGTTCTCTTTAGACTTCTCTTTCTTCGCTTCGTCTGCCTCCTTACTGTAGAATGTGGCGTAGAACCACCTCTTAGCTCTGAAAATAGCTCCCCTGCATGTAGGTGCTATTTTGCTCCTCCAGACCCTCGCCTCGATCTCCTCTGACATATATATCTCACCCGAACTATTACTGCTAAATCGATATAAATATCTATTTTTAAGGAAAATCGTGACCCCAGAATATGCCATCTACATCACCCTAGTAAAATATATCAAAACTCACGGTAAAAGAATACTATCAATAGCAAAAATATTCAATCAAAAAGAAATAACAATAAACACCAGAGCACTCTACAGATACTACACACCGGTCTCAAACTGCCCCAGGCTAGAAAATGCGCTAGAAAAGCAGTAAAGAAATACTAAAAGAAAAGTATAATATTAAAATAATCACAAAAAATAGTGAAAAATCATTATTAATTCCAATAGACCTCATCGAACACCTACTAAATCAGTAAAATACAGTAAACAGACCAACACATAACAATCTTAATCATCACAGTAATGCTTCACTTAAATGTTAACATCAACACTACAAAATTAAGTCATTGCCTTAAGAGCCATCATACAGGCAACATCTGAGAGTTTCGTCGAAAAAGAATTATCTTTTCGGGAAATGGAGCCCCGGCCGGGATTTGAACCCGGGTCCAACGGCTTACGAGGCCGCCGCTCTACCGCTGAGCTACCGGGGCATGTATTTCTATGTGTTTTACTCTATAAAGCTTTCTAATCGATAACGATAGTAGGTGACCTAGCTGACGAATATTATCAATGCTCATTTTTACTGAAGTCAAATATTCAAGTCGTTGTAGTGCGGGGGGTGGGATTTGAACCCACGCAGGCCTACGCCACGGGATATCTTACAGCCCGGGACTTAAGTCCCGCCCCTTTGTCCTGGCTCGGGCACCCCCGCAAGTGTAGTGAAAGAGAGGAGATATATAAAGTTAAGGCGCCGGGGGTGGGATTTGAACCCACGCGGCCTCATGGCCACCAGGTCTCGAGCCTGGCCCCTTGGACCTAGCTCGGGCACCCCGGCGTATTCACTCTTGTTGAAATAACATATATTTCTTCTCCCCTAGTAGTTCATTGAAAGTAGAGTAGCTTCAATGCTCTGTCTCAAGAATACCTCAGCAATATTCTCGTATTTTAAGTGATAGCTTAAGAAACCTACTTTTCCTATGCATCTACTGGAGACCATGGACACTCTCCGCTCTCTTGAGGAAATCTTCGTCAAGTTTTCTAAGCCAAGAATATTTAGAGCAAGAGAACTTCTACTCCCCGACTATGTTCCGGAAGACCTCCCTCACAGAGAAAAACAGATACTGAAGCTAGGATCTCTGCTCGCACCCGCCATGGCAGGCTCAAGACCGTCAAACATATTCATATACGGTCTTCCCGGAACAGGAAAAACTGCTGTAACGAAGTATGTTCTGAGAAAAATGCTAGAAAAAGCTGGGGACAGAATACAGGCCACTTATGTGAACTGCCGGCAAAATAACACTAACTATAGTGTACTATTCGAAATATGCACTCAGCTGGGCGAAAAAGTGCCCTTCACAGGACTCTCATTAGCAGAGCTATTCAAGAGAATGCGCAGGAAGATAGACTCTAAAGCAAGCCTGGTGATAGTTGTGCTAGATGAAGTCGACCACTTAGTGAAGAAAAACGGAGATGACTTACTATACTATCTCACTAGAATAAACCTAGACTTGACTAGAGCAAAAGTCTCTGTCATAGGAGTAACAAACGACCTAAAGTTCATGGAGTACCTCGACGCCAGAGTCAAAAGCAGCTTATGCGAAGAAGAAATAGTCTTCCCACCGTACACATACGAGGAACTAGAAGACATACTGAAAAAGCGCGCCGAACAAGCACTAAACCCTGGATCATACACAGAAGAAGCCATAAGACTCTGTGCAGCAATAGCCGCTAGACAGAAAGGAGACTGTAGACTCGCCTTAGATATTCTCCTTAAAGCAGCAGACTTAGCAGAACTCGAGGGCGCCCCCCGAATAGAAGAAAACCATGTTAGTAGAGCATACAAGGAGCTCGAAAAAGACGTCGTCGTCGACCTAGTAAAAACAATGCCCCTTCACGCCAAACTAGTACTCCTATCTATAATACACTTAACAAAAGAAAAACCAAAAATAATAATCACGGGAGACGTATACAGGAAATATAAGGACCTCTGTAAGAAAATAGGACTAGACGCGCTCACACAGCGTAGAGTAAGCGATATACTCTCAGACTTAGACACAGTAGGACTAATATCAACTAAAATAGTCAGCCTAGGAAGATACGGACGAACAAAACGTATAAAAATAGCAGCATCCGAAAAAGCCATACTAGAAGGAATAAAGGAGGACCCAACAGTATCTACTCTACTACCATTCCCGTAATCGAATAAATACAATAACGAAAAACTTATCTACCCCCTAAAAACAACTACAAAATGGGCCGGTAGCTCAGCTGGAAGAGCGCCCGCTTGGCGTGCGGGAGGCCCCGGGTTCGAGTCCCGGCCGGTCCACCATGCTCTTCTAATCAAGTCTGATAACTACTATACTGTAGCATATGTTAATAAAAAAACTAAATATTTGGCGAGTGTAGCAGGTCTAAATAGCGAATTCTATAATTTCTCTTTCATCTACGGCTTTTCTGCCGCATTTGGGGCATCTGGCTGTGAGACGTATGCTTACTAAAACGGTTTTCCCTAAGAATTCGTCAATATTGGCTGAGACTTCAAAATCTCTCTTATCTATATCTACGTCTTCGCCGCAAGACCTGCATTTGACCTTAACCAACGCTCACACCTCCTCACAGACCGAGACAACTATAGCTAGACTTCACTCACCCTTTTATTTATTAACAGTTCTTCATTTATATGAATAAGCACTCTTCCTCTCTCCTTACTCATATTGATGAGTCCTACTCTAGACAGAATCATCAAATGGTTGTATAAAGCCCCTACCCCGATATTAAGTTCTTTCGCAAGACTTCTTAAAGAAGTCCCCGGTCTCTCCATTAAGTACCTGACAATCAGCCTACGCTTAGGATTCATCAGGGCCTCGCTAATATACAGTATCTTCTTAGGCATTGTTGAACCCCTCCTATCATTGAAAAAATAGTGTTCAAAGTATATAAATTTGCTGTAATCCAACTAAAGTAATTAAATAGCAGACAGAAGAAAATAAGTCAGTGGCTGCCCGCTTAGATCACAGCTCACTCAACGCTCGTGCGTCATCATTTTGCCGTATATCGCGAAATAGATTCTTCGAGACTATATAAGTTTAGCTTATTTCGGAACTACTCTGATAGATATACTATCTCACTCAGCCCTAGGTCTTTTAGGTCGAATGTGTAGTGGACTTTCTGGTACTGCTTTCTGAATTCTACTACTTCTTTCTTTACTTCTTCGGGGCTCTTCTTGTCTAGCAGTACTTTCTTTATGAACTCTGCTATGACATCCATTTCGCTTTCCTTCATACCTATTCTCGTCATTTCCTGTACTCCTATTCTTATGCCTGAGGGATTCTTTATCTTGTCAGGTGTGTCATAAGGGAGCATATTTTTGTTCAGAATTATGTTCGCTTTCTCTAGTGTTTCTGCTACTGGCGCTCCTCCTCCGTACTCTGTTACGTCTACAGCTACTTGATGTGTTTGAGTGAAGCCGACTTTTTCTCCAAGTACCTTGAACCCGTACTCGTACAGTCTTTCGGCTAAACGCTTAGCGTTTCGCACTACTTGCCTCGCGTACTCTTCTCCAAAGTACTTCATTTCTAAGGCTGTTATGCCCGTCGCGGCTAATCTATGTAAGTGATGGTTTGACACGAATACCGGGAAGACTACTTTCTTTATCTTCTTGTAGAGCTTCTCGCTGTTCGTCATTATGACTCCTCCTTGAGGCCCGGGAAACGTCTTGTGAGTGGACGAGGTCAAGACATCTGCTCCTCTTTCAAGAGGATTAGGAAGCACCCTACCTGCGATCAGCCCTAAGACATGTGCTACATCGTGTACCAAGACCGCTCCCACTTCTTCACATACTTCCTTTATCTCCTTATCTGGGTGAGGAAATAGGTATAGTGATGCTCCTAGGACAACAAATTTCGGCTTTACTTCTCTAATCATTTTGACTGCTCCATCTATATCAATGTTCATTGTCTCGACGTCAAACGGGAGCTCGTGTGGTGTTATTTTGAGCGCCCCCATTATGCCGTACTTCGAGTGACTCACGTGTCCGCCTCCGCTGAGCTTAACTATACATGATTTCCCTCCTTCTGGAGCCAGTGCGTAAAAAACCGCTCCATTAGCTGTAGTGCCGCTAATAGGTCTAAGATCCACGTACTTCGCGCCATAAAGCTCTCCCATGAGATTCATCACGTAGGTCTCTACTTCGTCTACGTATCGAGTGCCTTGGTAAAAACGCTTAAAGGGCATTCCCTCAGCATACCTATGCATGAAATCAGAGAGGTATACTAAGTCCACAAGAGGAGAAGTAACGTTCTCAGAAGCTATCAGATTTATGCACTTTTTTCTCCAAGTATTGTGCTTCTTAGTGAGCTCCACTACCTTCAATACTTCCTCCGGAACAGGCATCTATTACACCGAGGTAAAATACTTGCAAAGATTTAAATACTCTTTTCACAGACCGCTCACGTGCCGCTGATAAAGGCTGTCGCACTAGACGTTGATAAAACTATAACTGAGGCGGGAACCATAAGCCCTCCTGTACTCAAAGCTCTCAGGAAGCTAGAGAAAGGCGGCATAGCAGTAATCCTCTCCTCAGGCAACGCTCTTCCAGTCCTCACCGGATTAAAGAAGTATGTCGGATTGAGCGGCGCAGTGATAGCAGAGAATGGGGGAATTGTCTACTATAAGGGACGTATAGTGAAAATAGGGAACCGTGAAAAAGCTCTCGCCGCGAAAAGACTCGTAGTAGAAAAGCTAGCGGATTATGTTGAAGAAAGCTGGCAGAACCCGTACAGGTACTCAGATTTCGCGTTCAAAGCTAAAGTAGACATAGAGACTGCTGCTAGAAAAGTTAGGGAGCTCGTTTGTAGTAGAATGAAAGAAATGAGAGTTTACAGCAGCGGCGTAGCTATTCATGTGGGAGAGAAATCTGTAAATAAGGGAGTTGGGCTGAAAAAAGCCTGCGGCCTTATGGGATTATCTTTTTCTGAGGTAGTTGCTGTAGGAGATAGCGAAGTAGATGAATCCATGTTTAAGGTCGCTGGAGCCTCTATAGCAGTAGCCAACGCTGTTCCTCGGCTGAAAGCCTTGGCTGACGTAGTGACCTCCTGTAGAGAAGCAGAGGGGTTTATAGAAGCCGCTAACTACATTTTGAGACGACGGTATACCCACAGACTTTAGTCCTGTTCTTCGATTTCTGCCTACAGTATCTTGCGGACTTAAATTGAGTCTCCCAAGTAGGTGTACAGGAGACGAGATGTTATCTCGAGAATACTAGGGTATCACTGCCGAACTTTGTCCGCAAGACTAACAAAATTCATGGAAGTATCTCCGGCGTGGAAGCGAATATTTTAAGGGACCTCGGCAGGTCAGTGGTTACAGTAGCCGCCGTAGTTAGTTTTCTCCTATTGTTTAAGGAAAATCTCTCTGCCATAGACTTGCTTATGGTAGTCCCTCTGGCTTTAGTCGCTTTCAAAAAA
>QMSB01000009.1 GCA_003650815.1 Thermoprotei archaeon
GATAAAATAGAAAACCTTAAATGAGAGTTGTGGTGGTTTGTTTTGGGCCCGTAGCTTAGCCTGGTAGAGCACCGGGCTCTTAAGGCTGGAGCCCGGGGCGACCCGGGGGTCTCTTTAAGCCCAAAGCGGGTTCAAATCCCGCCGGGCCCGCCTATTCTTCTTTCTCCTCTTCTTCCTCTTTCTCGGGAATGTAGTAGTATTCCTTTAGAACAGTCTTCTGGTATCTGTCGAGCCACGAGCCTTCTTTGTTTATTCGAGGGCGTCCTGTCTGAAGGTCTCTTCTAAAGGTTATGTCGAGGTTTTTGAGGAAGAGGTTCATTCCCTCCCTTAGTCCTGCTGGCTTGTGTGCGTAGCCTCTTTTCCCCGGTTCTCCTTCGAAAACCATTATTGAGGATGAGAGGAAGTCCTGTGCTATTATGTCGTGTTCTACGACGAATACGGCTGCTTTCCTGTCTTCAGCCGCTTTTCTGATCATTTTTGCTGCTGAGAATCTCTGCTCTACGTCTAGGTATGCCATAGGTTCGTCTAGAAGGTATATGTCTGTGTCTCTGAGGAGGCATGCTGCTATCGCTGCTGCTTGCAGTTCTCCTCCTGACAGCGATGATAGTTCTCTGTCTAGCAGCCGGTCTAGGCGCAGGGGCTTGACTATTGTTGAGAGGTCTTTTGAAGACAGAGGAGAGTTTTTTGCGTGTTCGAGGAACTCTGATACTGTTCCCTCGAAATCTATTTCAGTGAGATACTGTGGCTTGTAGCTTAGGGTAAGGGAATTTACGGAGAAGACAGAGCCGTCTTTAGGCTTTATGTCTCCTACTAGTGTTTTGACGAATGTTGTTTTGCCGATTCCGTTTGGACCAAGTATGCCTATTACTTCGCCTCTGTAGGCTTCTCCAGCCTCTACGTGTAGGCTGAATCCGTTTAAACCTATCTCTAGGTCTGTCCACTGGAGTATCAGGTCTTCTTTAGGGAACGAGCGGACAGGGGGCCTTAGGTGGAATACTATGGGCTCTTCTCGTATTCTCATGTTCTCGTCTCTGAGGTATCCTTGGAGGAACGCGTTGATACCTGTTCTCACGCCTTTTGGCAGTGATACTATTCCGTAGGCTCCTGGGACGCCGTACAGTATGCAGACGTAGTCGGCGACGTAGTCTAGTACTGCTAAGTCGTGCTCTACTACTATGACGTATTTTTCTTCTGCGAGAAGCCTACGTATAGCTTTCGCTACTCTGATTCGCTCGCTTACGTCGAGGTAGCTGGAGGGCTCGTCGAACATGTAGACGTCTGCTTCTCTGAGAACCGCGGCTGCTATCGCGAGTCTCTGGAGTTCTCCTCCGCTCAAGTACTTTATCTCCCTGTCTTTGATGTGGTCTAGCCCTAGTTCTGAGATTACTTTATCTAGTCTATTTTTCTCGTCAACTTGTGCGAGAACGTCTTCTACTGTTCCCTTCACGTACTTCGGAATCTTGTCTACGTACTGTGGTTTGTGCACTACTTTTAGTTTCTTATTGAA
The DNA here is from genome assembly GCA_003650815.1 of Thermoprotei archaeon. Taxonomy (GTDB): domain Archaea; phylum Thermoproteota; class Thermoprotei; order Thermofilales; family B15-G2; genus B15-G2. The sequence goes on from QMSB01000009.1 coordinate 1,508, forward strand.
GACTTTAGTGAAGTATTCGAAGAGCTCGCTGCCTCTAAAAGCTTTGAGTATTTCTTGAGGTGAGGGAGGAGTCTCCGTTCTGCCTAGGTTGGGTGTTATTTCGCCAGCGAGTATTCTTACGGCTGTAGTCTTGCCTATTCCGTTTGCTCCTATGAGCCCCAGCGCTTTCCCTGGTCTGGGCAAGGGAAGTCTATATAATTTGAAGCCGTTTACCCCGTATCTGTGTACGCAGAATTTCTCTAGCTCGTCAGGGAGATTGACTATTTTTATTGCCTTGAAGGGACATTTCTTGACGCATATTCCGCATCCAGCGCATATTTCTTCATGTATCACGGGCTTTCCATCTTCTCCCATTTCGACAGTGTTGTCTCCTGCTCTAACTCTAGGACAAAAGCGTATACACTCTTTATTACACCGCTTAGGTTTACAAAGAGACTTATCAATAACAGCTACTCTTACCATAAAACTAAATAATTTTAGTCTTCTGAGCCTTCCCCTTCAGACTCAAGATAAGTTTCAGAGAATATCTCCTTGTATAGCTCCTGTACAAGCTCTCTCTCGGCCTCTTTCTTTTCTCTGTCTTCCTCTTTCTTCTCTATTACAGATGTGCGTGTGTGCATTTCATCGCTTACTCTGTACACCATTTTCATAGACTCTATGCTAGACTGCGTAACATTAACTGTGTATCCGCAGGCTCTACACGTGAGCAGGGTTTTTCCCTCTTTTTTGACAGGGTAAAGAACCTTTCCACACTTAGGACAGAATTCCATTCGAGACACCTACCATTCTTCTTCCCACTCCTCCTCCCATTCTTCTTCCCACTCTTCCTCTTCCTCCTCCCATTCTTCTTCCCATTCTTCCTCGGGTCTCATAGCGAGTCCTTCTCTAGCTTCCTTTAAGGGATATATAAAAATAACTGTTGAAGTTCTTGGACAGTAGTAAATGACAGTATTTCTTGACGAGAGTCTAGAGCGAAACGTATTTAAGCATATTTATGAGTTTTAAGAAGTGGTGCTATGTCTGAGCCAGCTTATGTAGTTGAGACAGTAGATCTTCACAAGTATTACTTCCTAAAGGGAGAGACCGTTAAAGCGCTGAGAGGAATAAACCTCAAAGTAAAGTACGGTGAGTATCTATCTATTCTAGGTCCAAGCGGATCTGGAAAGACTACGTTGTTTAACATGATAGGAGGACTAGACAAGCCCACGAAGGGAAAAGTTTTCCTAGATGGGCGTGATATATCGACCTTGACTTCTAAGCAGATGGCATGGGTGAGATGCCATAAAATAGGATATATCTTCCAGACATTTAACCTGATACCTATTCTGACTGCTCTTGACAATGTCGCGTTGCCCATGATTTTCGCAGGTGTGCCTAAGGAGAAGAGAATAGAGAAAGCCACTAGGCTTCTCGAGAGAGTGGGGCTGGGAGACAGACTTCACCACAGACCTACAGAGCTCTCAGGTGGACAGCAGCAGAGAGTAGCTATAGCGAGGGCTCTTGCAAACGACCCAGCCATTATTCTAGCAGACGAGCCTACAGGAAACCTTGACTTAAACACTGGTCTCAAAATAGTTAATCTGCTCAAAGAGCTGAACAGAGAGCGCGGAGTGACTGTAATCTGCGCTACACACGACCTAAAGATGATTGATGTCAGTGACCGAATTGTCTGGATTAGAGATGGTCAGATTGAGAGAGAAGAGGCGAGGATTGAGGTAGAGCTTACGGCAGAAGATCTGGGTATTTAGCGGGGTTAGTGTGCTTAAAGATTTTAATTTACTTGTTTCTACTCATCGGAATAGAGAAAATGAGTGTATTTCAGAGCTCTGGTATCATTTGAGGGAGCTGGGAGATCCGAAGATACAGGCTACTAAGACGCCATTTCCGGGGCTCGTTGTGGCGAAGACTAGGCTAGACCCCCTTAAAGTCGTAGAGGCTTTTAGGGCTAGAGTTAGAGAAAGGCCCTGGGACTTTAGAGCTGTGCTTAAAGTAGTTCCCATAGAGGTAGTGGTGAAAGCAGATATCGATGTGATCTCTGAGACTGCGGTTAGGCTAGCTAAGGAGAAAATATCTCCTGACGAAACTTACCGGGTCACAGTTAATAAGAGGGGGAGTCTTATCAAGAAAAGAGAGCTCATAGATAGAATAGCCTCGCAGCTTCCGTTTAAAGTCAACCTAGATGAGCCCATGAAGATAGTTCAGGTGGAGATTATTGGAGAGTACGCGGGAATAAGCGTGCTGTCTCCTAAAGACATTTTTTCTCTAGTTAAGCTTAGGAGGAAGGCTCGCTTTTCGAGAGTTCTCGGCGAAGAAGAGAGCTAGCCTTGAAGATACTAGCTTAAACATTTTGTCTAAGAGCGAGTTTGAGCTTGTAGCAGCTATCTCTTCCTCTGTGATGCCGTATAGGTCTCTAATGTAGCTTAGGTCTGGCTTAAGTCTGCAGGAGCAGTATGTGGAGTTGAGTAGTTCTAGTGTTTCTAAGAGTAGCTCGCTGGGAGAGTCTTCTAAAGAGCAACAACATATAAAGGCCTTCTTGTCTGCAGGATTCCAAGCGGTTTTTTCTAAGACTCGGCTTATCTGCCTTGTGGCGCTTAAGTAAAGGAGCGTCTCTAGGTTTAGATCTCTTGAAATATTGAAGCCTTGTTCAAATGACTTCTCAGCGTAGTAAAATGCTAATGCTAAGATCTTGTCAGAGAACACTACCTTGGGCTTAATGAAGACCACTGAGCACGCTTTCTTCTCAGCTGCCTTTTTGGCTATGCTTAACAGCTCTTCGTACTGCCCTTTGCTCACCGTGACTTCTGCTGTGCAGTAGGCTATGTGTATTCGCGAGCCGAAGAGCTGATAAGCAGTGCTACATATTTGCATGGTCTAAGTCTACTATCTCTAGTACTTTCATTAATGTTTCTTCTTTAAATCCGCAGTGTATTTTAAGCCACTGAAGGATACGGTTTAGGCTCCAGCCTCTTTTCTTAAAGTAGAATATGGCTTCTCTAACGAACTCTGCGTACTCGTGGGGAAATATTATCCATTTATCTGTGGTCTTTAGGTAGAAGTCTGGTATGAACTTAGTCCATGGCTTAATGAAGAGGGTAGCGGTGTAGACTACGGGGATTCTTTCTCTGACGTGACTGTATGCTAGCTTTAGCGTTGACCCTGTGTCAGAAACGTCGTCGACTACAAGGGCTGTTCTGTGTTTTAAGGCGGTGTAGAGCGGCTGAAGCAGCTCAGGCTTTTTATTTGTCTCTCCTGTAGCCTGGTAGAATCTTATCTGAATTGTGTAAAGATACTTGACTGCAAGAAAGTCTGCTAGAAGTCTGGCTACTATAAGTCCTCCTTTTGATATAGCTACTATTGAGTCTACTTTCGAGAGCTTTCTTTTAATCAAGTGGCTTAGCTTAAGGCTCATGTCGTATATGTCGTTGAGTGTGAGTAGCAAGTAGCTTAGAGACTCCATTTACCCACCGTGAGTAGATGGTATGAACACGACTACTGTATTGTCCTTAATAACGGTTTCTTCCTCTGCGAGGAGACCTATATCTCTGTCGTTTACCAAAACTATTATGTCTGGTTTTACGAATAGGGTCTCCTTGTCTAGAAATCTCTCGGAGAACTCTGCTCCGTCGATGACCTCCACTATTTTGTGAACTAAGTCTTTTAGCTTCACCGAATCTTGTGAAAATTCTAGCTCGAGTGATTCAGTGTTGCTTAGAGTTTTGAGTACTCCGTAAAAAACTACTTTAACTTTCATAAGCTTCTCGCGCGGCTTTAATGGCTTCGCCTACATTTACGGTTACTCCATAGTCGAGCATTACGTAGGAGAGGGATGCTATAAGGGTCAGTATTTCTCTAAGTGATGTTATGCCCATGTTTCCTATTCTGATGATTTTCTCCTTTAGCTCGCCTAGACCTCTCGCTATTAAGACTCTTGTTTTTCCGTAGAGCCGAGAGACCAGGACTGAGGGCGAAATGCCTTGAGGACAGTTTAGACTTATGACTGTTGTAGATCTGAAGGGCTCTTTTACGAACTCTGTGAAGCCTATTTTTTCGAGTGCTACTGCTAGAGCTCTTCTATTCCTGTAGTGTCTCTTTATCCAGTTCTCTACTCCCTCTGAGAGTATTAAGGAAAGTCCTTCATTGAGAGCATAAACAAGGTGTATAGCTGGCGTAAAGGGGGTTTCCCTTTTCTCGCTGTACTTCTTATATCTTTCTAAGTCGAAGTAGAAGCTGGGGCACTTCTTCTTAGATATCGTGGTCCAGGCATCGGGGCTAACTGTAATCAGCGTGACGCCTGGAGGAGAAGCCAGACATTTCTGAGTACCTATCACGCAGAGATCTATGCCCCATTCATCTATGTTCAAGTAGTCTCCTCCAGCGATAGATATTGCATCTACTATAGTCAAAATGTTTCTAGATTTGGCGTAGCGGCATATTTTCTCTAGCTCTCTTATCTCCACTCCAGGAGAGGTGTCGTTGTACACTAGAAATATTGCGGTAGCATCTGAGTTAGCGTCGATTATTTCTTTAGCTTTTTCAAATGATATTCCTTCTCCTAGGGGCATTTTTTCGACTACGCAGTTGGCGCCGATTCTCCGGGCAATTTCTAGTCCTCTTTCGCTGAATTCTCCGTACACAGGCACTATGACTTTATCACCTAGACTCAGTGTATTCACTATAGCGCACTCTACTCCTCCAGTACCAGAAGCGGTGAGGAGGAAAATATCGTGTGTAGTCTTAAACACCTTTCTAGCCTTTTCTATAGTGTCTTCGAAAAGTTTTCTGAATTCTTCTGCTCGGTGACTTATAGCTGGGCGAGCCATGGCTCTTACTACTTCTGAATGAATGTTAGTTGGTCCTGGAATAAGTAACAGAGGATCTATCACGGATTTCTCAACTGTTTATAGTATATAAAAGTAGTTGTTTTCTAGCCGCTAGAAGGTGAGCTTAGTTTCTAAGATGCGGGCGAGTTCTAGTCCTCTTTCGATAAATTGCATAAGGTCTCGTGTATTTAGAAGATCCCTGCTGTCGACTTTTTGTCCAATTACCCTGACTCCCTCTAGCCTGAGCAGCTCTATCTTGATACTAGAGAATTCTAAGGAACCCATGTATCCTCCGACGGATCTGTCGGACTTAACGACTTTATGGCAGGGAATTAGTACAGGATAGGGGTTTCTTGACATGAGAAAGCCTACTATTCTCGGACTCAGACCGAATACGCTTGCGAGAGCGCGATAAGTGGTGGCTTTTCCTCGCGGTATTGTAGCGAGCGTTAAGTAGACTAGCCTAGTGATCTTGCTAAACGAGCAGAGGCGTCTGAGCTTGAGTAGGAGCGGCTCTTCTAGAACTCTTTCTCCTTGAGCAGCTTTTAGTATAGCTTCGACGAACATTGCCACTCTAGGGTCTTCGGCGCTAGTTTTGATTACAGCAGAGTCTTTGCACAGTTTCTTCGTTAAGAGAGCTTCAGCGAGGTCATAGGAGGGCACCGGGGGAGTGTTTCTGACTAAGTAGCTAGAGGATAGCACTAAGCCCACGTAGCCAAAGCAGGTCTTCACTACTGCGCTTTCAAGCACAGTGTCCCTCTCTCCTAAGAAAAATATTAATTTAAGCGATGAGTGTCTCTTTGATGAGTTTAATAGTTATCGACGGTAGCATGGGAGAAGGAGGAGGACAGATTTTGAGAACAGCTATCGCTCTTTCTGCATTAACGTTGCGTCCAGTGAAGATTATTAACATAAGGGCTAAAAGAAGTAACCCAGGGCTCAGACCTCAGCACATAACGGGAATAAAGGCTGTAGCCGCGCTCTGCGGCGCCGAGGTCAAAGGTCTCAGTGTGGGCTCTAGAGAGATAGAGTTCCGGCCTACAGCGCGTAGAGCCGGAGTATTTAGGTTCGACGTGGGTACTGCTGGAAGCGTCTCTCTAGTTCTGCAGGCGCTTCTTCCAGTTCTAGCATTGGCTCCAGATCCTTGTGAACTACATATTACTGGAGGCACGGATGTTTCCTGGAGTCCTCCAATAGACTATGTACGTTTCGTGCTGGCTCCCATGCTGAGAAAAATGGGCTTTTTCTTCGATATCACTGTCAAGAAGAGGGGACACTATCCTAAAGGAGGGGGCTACATTATCTGTAAGAGTCGCCCAGTAGCAGATAAGCTGAAGGCTATTAGAGTCCTAGAGAGAGGAGATTTACTGGAGGTGCAGGGGATTTCTCACTGCGTACGCCTCCCACCTCATGTCGCAAGGAGACAGGCGGAGTCAGCGAAAATATTTCTAGCTAAAAGGGGTATAACGAAGGTCAGTATTGACCTAGAGACATATCCTCCGCATAAGGACCCTCATCTAGGACCTGGAAGCGGCATAGTTCTCTGGGCAGTGTGTGAGAAATCGATTCTCGGAGCAGATTCTCTAGGAGCCAAAGGCAAGCCCGCGGAGACTGTTGGACAAGAGGCTGCGAGCAAGCTTATAGAAGAACTCGAGACCGGGAGAGCCGTAGACAGGCATATGACAGACATGCTAGTGCCCTTCATGGCTATCGCGTCAGGGGAATCGGCGATTTCTTCTACTAAGTTAACGCTTCACGCAGAAACAAACATTATGTTAGCTAAAATTATGTTAGGAGTAGATTTCAATGTAGAGAGGGTAGATAGTGGGGCTGTGATATCTGTTGAGGGCCTAGGGCTAGAGCGAGGGGTTTAGATTAGTGAAGTAGTTTACGTAAATCAAACAAAAACTGCTATTTTTCACGGAGGGAGATAGCTTTAACTACCCTGTATATTCTCTCAGCCAAAGTGACTCCTGACAAGACGACAGTTGCGAGAAGTAGCCATGTGAACATATAGGTGGCTCTGTCTAGTAGCAGAACTAAGATAGCTACAGCGATTAGTCTTTCAGCTCTTTCCATGAGCCCGACGCCCTTGATTTCTACTCCGAGACTTTCTGCTCTTGCCCTGGCATAGCTTATCATGAGGGATAAAGCAGCGAATAGTGCCGCTAAAGCCCCCTCAAGTGGCATGTTTCTCTGTATTAAGTTAAAGCATAGTGAGAGTATCACTGCAGAGTCCACTAGCCTATCGAACATAGAGTCTATGAAAGCTCCTAGTTTAGTTACTTTGCCCGATAGCCTAGCTACAGTGCCGTCTAGTGCGTCTAAGATACCTGATAGCAGAATTAGCGCAGTTGAGCAAAGGTAATTTCCTGTACAAAGGGTGATCGAAGAAAGCACACCTACGAGTAGTGAGAGTGTAGTGCACGCGTTAGGCGTAAGACCTAGTTTAAGGAGAGCTAGAGCTAAGACTCTGAGCTTTTTCTCGAAATACCTTTTAAATTTATTAAGCATGGTTCTAAGAGAATAGCAGTTTGTAAATATTTTCTATAAACTCTCTGCCCTTTTCGAATACTTGAAGCCCCTTTTCTGTCGGAGCGTAGTAAGCTCTCCCGATACGTCTTACGCTTTTTTCTTCCTTGACCTTCTTTATCAGGCCCTCTGCTTCCATTCTGTAGAGAACGACATAGACTGTTACAGTTGCTGGAGAAAACTTGAACTTTTCTCTTATCGCTTTGACTATTTCGTATCCATACATGGGTCTCTCTTTAAGGAGCCTCAGTATGTAGAGCCAGAGGTTTTCTTTAGTCAGCTTCTTTACTAGGCGCTCATACGCCATACTGTTTCTCAGTCGCAGATTTTGTATATATTTATTTGTTCGCTATTGTAGTCTCTTCTTAGAGGACAGTAGTATAATGGCTTTAGCTAAGTCGCCTTTAGTCTCGATTAGTGCTGCTCGGGCCTCTTCAAGGCTTACTCCCGCCTGCTCAGCCACTAGTTGAATATCTTCCTCACTTACTTCAACCTCTTCCTCCGCTAAGGTTTCTTCTCTCTTAATCTCGCTTATTTCTCCCCCCATCACCTGGAAGACTGTGTTACCTGAGACTCTCATCACACTGACTGAAGGATTTGCTATCTCTATGATCTTATCAGGCAAAACTATAGATACTTTCTCCACGTCATGTAATTCCTCGATCCTGAGGCCTAGCCTCTTAGCTAGTCGCCTTAGCTCTCGAGGCGAAAGAGGCCGCATAGTCTCTCGACTATACTCAGCTCAGCTACTTATTTATCTTCTCTACTAACTTAGATACTTCTTCTACTACTCTTTGCCGCAGAGTTTCCAGCAGTACGTATCTTCCTCTTCCAGTAAACATGTCCTGTTTTCCTCCTCCTCTGCCTTCAGCTAGCTCCATTATTTTTCGCCCTAGTACCCTGGCGTCTACTATAGTAGAGGCATTAGCGCCCACTAGTATGAGGTATGTTGCTTTTCCGTTTTCTCGTGTATAAAGTACTACGACAGCATTAGCGTTATCTCTAGTAATTAATGCAGCTAAGTGGAGGAGGTCATGGGCCTCTGCTTCGGCTACTTCGTAGACGATTACCGAGAGGACGCCGACTTTCTCGGCTTGAGCTACTACAGTGTCTTTAATAAGCCTAAATAATTTCTTTTTCAGTGCCTCGTTTTCTTTTCTAAGTGATCTATACTCTTCGATAAGTTTAGTAACCGAGGGTAGTACATCTTCGAGTGGAGATCCTAGTTTTTCAGATACTTCTCTCAGAGTTTTTTCAAGAGACTGAACATACTTGAGAGCACTGCTGCCCGCTGCAAACTCTATTCTCTCGACTCCGTCCTGTATGCGCATAGACCTAATTATTTTAATTAATCCTACTTCACCTGTACTGAGGCAGTGAGTGCCTCCACATGCCTCTGCGTCCCAGTCCTCTATTTCAACGACTCTAATCTCTCTACCTGGGACAACGCCGCCTTGATATAATGTGAAGCCGTATCTCTGTTCTGCTGTAATTCTGTCTTCAAAGAATGTTTTCACGCGCCTATTTTCGCGTACTATTCTGTTAGCCAAAGCCTCTATCTTATGTATTTGAGATAATGTTAGGTGCCTGTAGTGTGTGATGTCAAGCCGGGATCTCTCTACGCCTTTCTGAGCGCCAGCCTGCCAGACATGAGGTCCAAGTACTTTGCGGAGAGAAGCTAAAAGTATGTGTGTAGCTGTGTGGGCTCTCATTAAAGCTAGACGCATCTCTTTGTCGATTTCTCCAATAACAGTTTCTCCTTCTTTAATGCTTAGGTCTTCTTTAGCCTTTATTTCATGAACTACAACGTTTCCGACCTTGAATACGTTCACTACCTCTAGTTCTTCTCCGGACTGAGTTTTTAAGACTCCTGTGTCGCTTGGCTGGCCTCCTCCAGTAGGATAGAACGCTGTCTTGTCCAGGATCACGTACTTGCCACTTATTACTTTTAAGACCTTTGCAGTGAAATCGAATAAGTACGGGTCTTCGTAGTAAAGCAGCCTGGTCTTCTCTATGTTTTCGACGAGAGCAGGGTCTAGTGGCGCTTCCTCCTTTTTAGCTAGTTGTGGCTTAGCTCTTTTAGCAAGTAATTCGTAGAAGTTTTGAGGAATGGTAATTTCTACGCCTAATTCATTGCCCGCTTCTCTGACTATATCAGGAGGTATGCCATGTGACTCGTAAAGGTATATTAAGTCTTCAGCAGAGACTTTTTCCTCCTTCTCTCTTTTCTTCTTTATGAATGTCCTGCATATCTGACGACCTCTTCTGAGAGTCTGAGCGTATTTTTTCTCCTCTAGCTCTACGATTTCCAGTATGTTATCAATCAGTTCTCTATACTCTGTGAATAGAGATGTCCAGTACTTTAACGATATTTCCATTATGTCAGTAAGCTTTACGTCAGTGGAGAGTTTTAGTAGATTTCTGATAGCTCGTCGTATAAGAAGCCTCGCAAGGTACCCGGCGCCAGTGTTTGATGGAACTACGCCGTCTCCTATCATGAACATGAGTGCTCTGCAGTGATCTAGTACAGCGTAAATGTTTTCAAGAGGTATAACTATGCTCCTGAGCTCGTCGACGCTTATTCCTACAAGGGACGCTATCTCCCTGTAGCTTTTCTCTATATCTGCCTTAGATACGTCGATCTTTCCAAAGTATCTTGAAAGCGTAGACATAATTTCAAAATCGGGCTCTGGTACAGACACAATTTTCTTCACAGCTGGTAGTATTTCCGAGAAAAGCGAGTCATAGAGCGTAGGGGATCCTGTTGACAGCCACAAAATTCTCTCCAGACCGTAGCCTGTATCGACTATATAGTTTCCCATTTCAACTAGCTTGGAGTCGTGTACTCTGTAGTGCATGAAAACTAGTGTCGCTACTTCTAGCCCATCTATTAAGACTTCGAAGTCCTCTCCAGCATTTCCTCCTCCGCTCCACATGCCTTCCTTAAAAATCACTTTTTCTTCAGGAACCTTGAGCTCTTCCGTGAAGAAGTTGAAGCAGAGCTCTACTGTCTTGTTGTTCCAGTAAGTAGTTATTTCTTTGAAGTTAAAGGCGTGGTGTGCCATCATCTCGAAGCACGATAGGTGGCGTCCTGTTCTTCCAATGTTGTCTAGATCCGTCAGCCTTATGCAGGGCTGTGATATGACTAAGGGATTTGCCGGGGGGTCTACTACTCCTTCTGTGACCCATGGCTGGAAGCAATAAATCGATGCGCCGACCAAATACACGTCTTCTCTCCATCGAGCGACTATCGGATAGCGCTTAACCGGAGTATGTCCTCTCTTAGCGAAGAATTCTATGTACTTCTTTCTTATTGTCTCGAGGTCTCTGTACTTAGCTGTCGGGGGCGAGCCTATAAACTCGTATTCTGCGCAGGGTGGCTCTCCACATGTATTTTGATCAGGATTTAATGTCCAGAAGTAGTCTCCGCAGATAGGGCATTTCTTTCTGATAAATCCTTTTTCTCTGAATAACTTAACGTTGTAAAGAGTCTTCATTTTCTCTACTAGGAATGGACAGTGCTCTCTTCTATAAATTTCGTTTTCTAAATAAGGGTCTCTAGGAGAAAAGAGCTGTTTAATTGGCAGAAATATTTTCAGATTATTTCTCTTGCTCTACTTTAGGCTTCACTTTCTCGTAGATTACCCTAGCTATATTCTCTGCTTTCCTCAGAGCGGCCTCAATAGAGTCTTTGAGCGGAAGCACGGCATTGAGAAGCAGACTATTCGCTTCTCTCGCGGCTTTCTGTATGATTAACGGTAGTGCCTCAGAGACAAATAGGGGAGCGCCTATTGATAGCTGAATGGCTCTTCTATGCGCCTCAGTGATCTGTTCTCTGTATTCGTCTAGGTTTAGCTCAAGTTTTTCTATTAGCACTCCGTCTGTAATGGCTACCTTTATTTCGAGGCCTGAGAGTATAGGTTTAATATCTAGTTTTTTAAGGAGTTCTGCGAGCTCAGCTGATATCATATCTCCTTTCTTAGCCACAACAGTGTCTTTAGTAATCCATATGCTTCCCTCCTGGATTCTTGTCGGTATCTTGAGTTTGCCAAAGAGGCTTAATATAGGTCCGGGAGCAAAGCCTGTGTTACCTGAGGGAATAACTATGTCGTCGGGGGCTATATCTCCGGGACGTGCTTCTCTAGGTATTTTGTTCTTCTCCAAGAAGAGGTATAGCTCAAACGGATTTAGCTTAGAGAAGATAAACGCATTTTCCCCCTTCAGATAGTTTTTGAGCTTCTCTAAGCCAGGTCTCTTGTCTTTAACACGGTCAATTGCTATTCTGGCTAAAGTATTTTTACAAACCCTCAGTACATCGCCCTTTTCTTTTAGTAAGGCTCTTATTTCATGTAAAACAGGGGCTCCAACGTTTCTTATAGACACTACTGCGACTGTAGGATATTTCGTGAAAAGTTGGCTCATTTCTTCAACTATCTTTATTTTCCTAGGGGGAATAGGTCTTTCTCTCACATATTTCGCGGCTTGCACAGACATATCTCATACACCTACTTTAGGCGAACTTTAACAGCAGGCCCCATAGTCAGCTTTACGTAAACTTTCTCTATATTATGAGGAATTCTAAACTTTGTCTCGAGAGCTGAAAAGACTGCCGCTATATTTTTAGCTACTTCTTCTAGAGGCTGGTCTTCAAGACCTACTCTGCACATAACGAGAGGCTGCGTTCTTATTCTTATTCGGACGGATCTCTTCAAACTATCGACGAGGAGAGCTATGTCTGCTGTGGGCGGCACAGGTCTTGGCATTTTCCCAGCGGGGCCTAAATATCTTCCGAGAAGTCTGCCTATGAGAGGCATCATGTCTGCCTGTGCTATAAAGAAGTCGTAGCTTTTAACAAATTTCTTAGCTGATTTCTTATCACTGGCTATTTTCTCAAGATCTTCTCTCGAGATTACTCCGTCTGCTCCCGCAGACTTTGCTTTTACATAAAGGTCGCCTGCAGCGATGACGCATACTTTAGCCATTTTTTCTTTAGGAGGATGTGGTAATGCGACTGGCATATTAACTCTATTTTCAGGGCGTTTTAGATCGACGTCTCTTAGCTTAATAATAAGCTCGAAGCTTTGCTTAAAGTTTCTCGGCTTAGCTTTCTCCTTAGCTTCTTTAAGTGGATTAATAAAAATCTTATAGTCTACTGGCATTTCTAACCACCTTCTTCATATTTCTTCAATAACTCGTCGTAAATACCCTCATTAACCTCTTTAATAACTTCTTTAGGGTTCTTACCCTCCACTGTTACACCCATGCTAAGACATGAACCCAGTACCTGTTTTACAGCGCCTTTCAGAGTTTTCGACTTAAGCTGCTCCCTCTTTGTAAGCGCTATTTTGATCACTTGCTCCATGGTTAAATTGCCTATATACTTTCGTCCAGGCTCTCCTGACCCTTTCTGCGCCTTAGCTTCCTTAATTATCAGGGCGCTTGTCGTGGGTACTCCTACCTCGACCTCGAACTCCTTAGTATCTACGTCTACAGTGACTTTAACAGGTACTTGCATCCCGGCAAAGTCCTTAGTAAGTTCATTGACCTTGTTTACTACTGCCATTACGTTTACTCCGAGAGGGCCTAGTGCAGGACCTATAGGTGGTCCTGCGGTCGCCTTTCCTCCTGGAACTAGGAACTGTAGGGTTTTCTTAGTGCCCATTTCTGCTCACCGATGTCGGTATTTGATAGAAAAGCCTCCTATTAATAAAGCTCACTCCTCTCTGCCTTTTCAATTATCTTCACATCCTCGGCGTTTATTGTCACGGGGAACGGGTATGTGGCGTCTAGTATCTCTAAAACTACTTCTCCTCTGCTCTTATCTACGTGTCGCACTTTGCCTTTCATTCCTCTAAACGGTCCGTGCACTATCTCGACAATGTCGTCTACTTTAATGCTCTCTATCACTGGCTTGTAGTAGATGAATTTCTCGAGCTCAGCGAACGATATAGAGCCTCTGACTCTCCCCTTTATGTGTCTGAGTCCACTAATGGCTCTGTCAATGTCTCTGACAGAAGGGGATTCGATGAAGATGAAGCCCTTTAAGTCGTCAAACACCATTATAGCCCTTATGCTAAGATTTAGCGTTTTTACTCTTGTTTCAATGAGCAAAGCTACGTTGTGTTCTTGTCCAGCTACAGTTCTTATAGCGTAAAACCTGCTAGCTAAGCTCATGTGCCTCTACCTCTTCTCAAATACATCATAACGGCTAGTATAACTATGGCTACTGATATTAACGCCATTATAACTATGTCTGGAGGGGGTCTAGGTATTCTCGCAGTGACTATGGTTAAGCCGATTATCTGTATAATAAATCCCACGGATCCGAGCAAAACAAGTCCTAAAAAGCTCACTCTCAGGGTCATTAAAAATACGCTCTTAGAAGGCTTTTTTGTGATCCTTAGTATCCTAGTTACCTCACTAAAGAACTTCTTCATGCCTTATCACCTTTTCCCAAAAATGTACGCTAAGACGGCTTTAGCTGAGTGTAGCCTATTTTCCGCTTGAGTCCATACGATAGAGATTTCAGGGTCCTCTAAGAGGTCTTCAGTGACTTCTTCTCCTCTTTTAGCTGGTAAGCAGTGCATAAATACTGCTGAGTTTTTAGCTTTCTTTAAGAGCTGTCGATTAACCTGATATCTAGGTAGGAATATTTTTAGTCTCTTTTCTCTTTCTTTTTCAAAGCCCATGCTGACGAATACATCTGTGTAGACAGCATCTGCGCCCTCAACGGCTTTTTCAGGGTTCTCTACGACTTCTATCTTTGCTCCCGTAACAGAGGCATGCTCCTTAGCCTTATCCAAGACGTCTTTTTGTGGCTGGTACTCAGGCGGACATGCTACGCTCATACTTACGCCTAACATAGAGCACGCTAGTAGCAGAGAGTGGCACACATTGCTTCCTCCATCTCCTATAAAAGCTAACTTAAGCCCCTTAATGAAGCCGAAATGTTCTTTAAGCGTGAACATGTCAGATATAGCCTGTAGTGGATGAAATTTATCACTTAGGGCGTTTATTACTGGGATGTCAGAGTACCTTTTTAGCTCAATTAAGGTCTCCTGAGAATACACTCTAGTGACAATCGCATCTAAGTAACGGGAGAGAACTCTAGCTGTATCTTTAATAGGTTCTCCGCGTGCTAGCTGAAGAGAGCGAGGATCCATGTATACCGGATAACCTCCTAGCTCAACAATGGCTACTTCTAAGGATACTCTTGTTCTCGTAGAGGGTTTCTCAAATAGCAATCCTATGCTTTTGCCAGAGAGTATTTTAGGGCAATTGTTTCCCGCCAGCCTTATTTTCTTGAAGTATTCAGTGAGCTCAACTAGTTTCCTTAAATCCTCTCGGCTTATGTCGCTTAGGGATAACAAATGTTTCATAAAACTCAGAAATACCTAAAGTTGCGAATTTATATTTCTTACTTATCTCAATCTGCTTCTAAAAGAGTTTTTACAAATGCTTGTGCATTAAACCTCACTAAGTCATCTAGATTCTGCCCTGTTCCTAAAAATATCAATGGTTTTCCTGTAACATATGTTATGGATAGCGCGGCGCCACCTTTAGCGTCAGTATCTGCTTTAGTCAAAATAACTGCATCTATTCCGACATACCTGTCAAATTCTAGCGCCTGGTTAACAGCGTCATTACCCATAAGTGCGTCTGCCACAAAAATGACTAAATCTGGTGAGACTACACGCTTTATCTTCGCCATTTCTTCCATTAAGTCTTTATCTGTTTGAAGACGGCCTGCTGTGTCAATCAGCACTACGCTCACCTTCTTAGAGCGTGCATGCATAACTGCGTCATATGCGACGGCAGCAGGGTCTGCGCCATACTTCTGTTTAATCACTTTTGCGCCGACACGCTTTACCAGCGCCTCTAATTGCTCTATAGCTCCTGCTCTAAAGGTGTCTGCAGCGGCGATGACTACGGAGTATCCTCGGCTCTTTAAGTATCTAGCTATCTTAACTATAGTTGTAGTCTTGCCCTGTCCATTAGGTCCCACAAATAGTATCACGAAGGGGGGAGATCTGCTTGCTTTTTCTTTTATTAATTTCTCTAAATCCACTTCTTTTTTAGGTGTTAGTATTTCAATTAATATTTGGCTTAATATGTTTAGTACTCTTTCTTTGGGGTTTTCAAAAAGCCCTATTTTCTCGTTTGAAAGTCTTTCTTTAATTAGTTCACTAATTTTTTCTGCTACTTCGTACGCTACGTCATTTTCAACGAGCATTAACAGGATCTCTTCTGAGATCTCTTCGAGCTCGTAGGATGAGAGTCCTCTGTGGGCTACTCTCGCCACTATTTTACTTAAAGTTTTCTTAAGTCCAGTGAACATAATTAACTTTGAGGAATTCTTTCTAATATCT
Organism: Thermoprotei archaeon; assembly: GCA_003650815.1. Classification (GTDB taxonomy): domain Archaea; phylum Thermoproteota; class Thermoprotei; order Thermofilales; family B15-G2; genus B15-G2. Next base: position 17,229 of record QMSB01000009.1, read on the forward strand.
CTCTTATCTGAGAAAGTCTAGCTATAAGAGTGTTGTAGTTTTTCTGATAGTCTTGAAGAGCTTTTCTCAAGTCTTCTATGCGAGTGTCTATTATTCTAAGGGTATCTTCTGCGGGTCTCTCGACAATGGTTCCTGCACCTAAGTTAACTAAGAATTTATTTGTTTTATCGACTTTCACTTCCAGGTATACGTCACTCCCTATAGATACTATCAGCTGATGTCCTTCTTTGAGCTTAGAGACTTCTTCTACTGTTTGGCGTGTTGTCATAAGTTCGCTTAAGGTAGTATTTAAGACGTTTATTCTCTGCTCTATTTCTCTGATTAGGTTCTGAAGCAGTATATATTCTGCAGTTAGCCTCCTTATGTCTTCTCGAGTGAGCTCACTTTTACTCATTTTATCTACCTCAAGCGTAAAGAGCGCCTAGTTCTAGGAGGTCTTTAACGTATCTATCTTCAACTTCTTCTGGAGAGATTTCTATTACCTTAATTATTTTTATCTCAGATCGCTTTAACTTATGTCTTGATCCCAGCACAGAGTATACTCGCTCTATGACATGCTTTTCGTCTAATCCCGGCCACTCTATAGTAAACTTCTGCCATACTCCTTTAATTCTCATTTGACCGTATACCCGATACACTTTTGGCATAGGGTCACCTTGAGGCAAATTAGGTAAGTTAAGTTTTTAAATGTAGCGGACTAAGCGAGGAGAATTTGCTGTATCCGCAGTATTTCAGGTCCTGTGGTTTCGTCGCCCACTAGAGCTCCTTTGTCGTTTGCTAGCATTCCTGCACGTAAAAAGGGGCTTCCCCTGTTAACAGTCCCTACATCTACTACTAACTTAAAGATAGTGGATAGAAATCTTAGATCCTCTTCTTGAGCAAGCGCACTTAGTAGTACTCCTCGGTTATTAGCTATAGCTAATGTGCCTACTAGCTCGCTTTCAGCTATCTTGCCTTTTATAATTTCTACATTTAGGTTATCTTTCAGCACTTTAATTACATTCTTTTTGAAATAAGGGCTTACGAGTGCTACCTTATTATTTGCCAAAATCAAGTTGCCTAGTGCATTTCTAGGGTCGTTCACTATAGCTAAATTAAGGTCCCTTAACTCTCTCTTGAGAAGGCTTAGCTCGTTTTCAAGTATGTTTGCTGGAACAAGTATGCCGCTATCATTTCCGGCAATAAAGACTCCCACTAGATTCGTACCACATATAGTTGTTCTGATAACTTTGTCTACTCCAAGTATTTCTCTTATGGTCTCCTCGTCGTTATCAGGTATGCTTGGAGGGATTATTGCTACTTCATTATTAGCGAAAATGAAAACTCCGATGCTTGGGACTCCGAATAGAGAGAGGCGCTCTAGTGACATAGTTAAGCTAGGGTTACTCTCGCGTATCGTTCCTCATCTTCTCTAACGACTTCTACTTTAACCTTAATCCTTCGAGGGGGTTTTTCTATATTTCTTGACCATAGGTACTCGTTTACGGAAGAATCAAGCTTTATCTCTTTAATATCATACTTTCTTAAATGCCTAATAACAAACTCTCTCAGGAGTCTTATAGCCTTTTTAGCACGCTTTCGCCGAGGACCCCAATAGAGTCTTCCTAAAGGTACCACATAAGTGCGCGTTACTATTATCTCTTCTTCAGGAGAGCTCATGCCTCGTCACCCTTATAATTTTAGTCTTTTTCTGCGCCAATGCCTCATCTTAGGATGCCTTCTAAACTCCCCCTTAGTTCGAGCTACAACCCATATGGGTGGAGATCTATTCTGTTTATAAGCTTTAGCCAGCCTCAGTTTTTTACCCAGAGGTTTAGCTCTAGCCATAATGTCACCTCACTTAATAGGACTATACTTCTTAAGCTCGGGTTTTTCTTTAACTAGTTCTATAAAGACTTTATGTGCTATGCTATCAAGTAAGGATCTACCTTTAGGTGTCAGTGCTCTGCCTTTTCTATCGACTTTAGTTACGAGACCTGCTGCCTCTAATTGCTGTAGTGCCTTTCGTATTATAGAGCCTCCAGCTTTTTTACAGTGCTTACGCTTCATTCCGAGGTCTGCTCGACCACCATAAGCTGTCCTCAGTCTTTCTATTCCTACAGGTCCATGAAAGTATAGCTTGCGTAGCAGAGAGGCGCACCTTATGTACCACCATTCAGGATTTTCAGGTACTCTGTCTGCATGAGGTCCTGTTTTAACGAACATTGCCCATGAGGGAGGTTTTATTTCTGGGAAGTTTTCTTTCAAGTACCTCGCTACTCTTTCTATCAGTAGCTGTGCTGGGACATCATAGGCTGTTACCATCTCCTATAAGCACCCATCTCTCCTCTCTTCAGTCGGTTATAAATCTTCCGCTACTCTGCATCACTGGCTGAGCTAAACCTCACTGTAGATATTTAAAGTCTCTGGGGAAACAAACACCGCGAAGTTTAGCTTAATAGTTCTTATCTCCAAGATATTAGTGAAAATATTTACTTACGGGAGGATGGAATATTTAACTATTGTCGAAAAAAGTTTCGACAGTATCGAGAGGAAAGTTTTTATTTAAGAAATAATGTGTGCTTAGGATGTCTCAAGAAAAGCACATGGAGTCTAGAATTAAGTACCTATTTTTTCCGAAGAGTGTAGCAGTGATAGGCGCGTCGCGGTCTCCCGGCAAAATAGGGCATGAGATACTGCGGAACATAGTGGAGTACGGATTTAAAGGAAGAGTCTATCCAGTAAACCCCAGAGCAGACAAAATACTCGAACTAAAGTGCTACAAGTCGATACTAGAGGTTCCGGATGAAGTAGACTTAGCGGTCATATCTATTCCCGCAAAGTTCGTACCAGCGGTACTCGAGGAGTGCGGAAAAAAAGGTGTAAAGGCGGCAGCGATAATTTCCTCCGGATTTAAAGAAGTAGGTAATGTTGAACTAGAGGAAAGAATAGTCGAAATAGCGAGAAAATACGGTATACGCTTTATAGGGCCAAATATCTTCGGAGTTTACAGCGCACCATCCAAGCTCAATGCCACCTTTGGGCCTACTGAAGTTCTTGCAGGGAAAATAGCCTTTATTACGCAGAGCGGAGCCCTCGGAATAGCATTAATGGGCTGGACTATATTTGCGGGAATAGGGCTTTCAGCTGTAGTCAGCCTTGGAAATAAAGCCGATGTAGACGAAGCAGATCTTCTCAAATACTTTGTAAACGACGAACATACTAAAGTTGTTTTAATCTACATGGAAGGACTCAACAACGGAAGGAGATTTATGGAGGCTGCTATGCACTGTTCTCTTAAGAAGCCAATTATAGTAATTAAAGCTGGAAGATCTGAGCGAGGAGCTAGGGCAGTAGCATCTCACACTGGATCGCTCGCTGGAAGCGACGTGTTCTACGACGTCGCTTTCAAACAATGTGGAGTTCTGAGAGCACTGAACGTAGAGGAGGCGTTTGACTGGGCTAGAGCGTTCACAGAGCTACCAGAGCCGAAAGGAGACAACGTCGTTATAATTACCAACGGCGGCGGGATCGGTGTCATGGCTACAGATGCGTGCTCAGACTACGGACTGAACTTAATGGAGCTCCCTCGAGATTTAATCGAGGAATTCAAAAAGTGTATGCCGCCTTTTGGAAGCCCGAAGAACCCTGTTGATCTCACAGGACAGGCAGCATACGATGAGTACTCGAGAGCACTGAAAGTAGCATTCAGTGACGATAGGATACACTCCATAATTCTGTTATTCTGCCAGACAGCTGTAGTAGATCCCCCCAAGCTATCTGAAGTGATCTCAGATATTGTGAGAGAGTATAAGCACTGCAAACCTATAGTAGCATGCTATATTGGAGGCGAGGAGTGTCAGAAAGCTATGAGAATACTTGAGCAAAACGGTATACCAGCTTATCCTACTCCTGAGAGAGCTGTTTCCTCGCTAGCAGCAATATATAGATGGGCTAAATGGAAGAAGAAAATGCTTAAAAAGCTTAAAGGAAAATAGTCGAGGTGAGGGATTGACTATGACTCCCCGAGAACTCATAGAGCACGCTTTGAAAGAGGGGCGTACCTGGCTTTACGAGCACGAAGCTAAAATGCTATGCTCCCTTTATGGAATTCCAGTAGCGAAAAGCAGGGTTGCTAAAAGTAAGGAGGAAGCATTAAAAATAGCTAGTGAAATAGGGTATCCCGTAGTTCTAAAAATAGTTTCTCCGGATGTCTTACATAAATCAGATGTTGGAGGGGTAATTGTTAACATAAAGAGCGAGGAAGAACTAGTGAAGGCGTATGATAGAATGATGAGCAGCGTGAAAGAGAAAAAGCCTGACGCTAGAATTAAAGGAGTACTAGTACAGGAAATGGTGCCTCAGGCAACTGAAGTAATCATAGGTGGTATTAGAGATCCTCAGTTTGGGCCAGCAGTAATGTTTGGACTAGGAGGAATATTTGTAGAGATCTTCAGAGACGTTAGCTTTAGGATAGCTCCTATAGACGAGGAAGATGCCTGGGAGATGATTCACGAGATAAAGGGCTTTCAAATACTCAAGGGCTACCGAGGAACAACGCCAGCAGATATAGAGGCGCTAGTAGACGCCATAGTGAAGACATCGAATATGCTTACTGAGAATAGCGAAATTGATCAGCTAGACTTAAACCCTGTGTTTGTTTTTGAGAAAGGAGTAAAAGTAATAGATGCGAGAGTAATACTGAGAAAGTAGGCGTCGACATGGCGCTAGAAAAGCTAATGAGTCAGCTTAAAGAGCTTGAGGAAAAAATCGCTGAGACGAGAGCAGAGAGAGACGAGTACAACAATAGAGTCAGAGAGCTCTCTGCTAAAATAAGAGAGCTTAGGAAGTCTATTGCGGAAAGAAGAGAGGCGCTAAAGTCGCTGCGTGAAGAGTACTCTAAGGTAGTAGAGGAGTTTAATGAATACAGAAATAGAAAGAACTCCTTAAAGGAGGTTCTCAAAGGACTCAGGGCCGAGAGACGTGAAGTGATAAATGAGATGAGAAAGCTGAGAGCTAAGGTGAGAAACATTGACGAGAAGAATGAGAGAGAGCTCAGATCAAAGCTAGAGGCTTTAGAGTGGGAGTATCAGACTAAGTCGCTTTCTTCAGAAGAGGAGAAAATATATGTCAATAAGATAAACGAGCTTTTAGAGCAAATAGCTGTTATAGAGAAGTATAAGAGACTGCAGGACAGACTGAATGATATAGAAGCAGAGCTTGAGAAAATTAGGACCGAGTATGAGGAAATTTTATCTAAGTTAAGCGAACTTTACAAGAAAAGAAACGAGATGAGAGAGAACATAGGAGCTCTCAAAAATGAAATCAGTAACATAAGAAATATAATAGACGATTTAAGAAGGACGCGTGACGAAACAAAGAAGCGCGCTGACGAGAAACATCAGCAGCTAATACAAATGCTTACTAAAAGAAAAGAACTTCTCAAAGAGATAGAGAAAGAGCAGTTGCTTAGGAAGGCTCAAATAATAGCTAAGACTATTGCTGACAGAAGAAAAGAGCTTGAGAAGAAGGCAGTTCACATAAAAGAGAAAATTAAGAGAGGAGAGAGGATAACTTTCGAAGAGTTCAAGATACTCGTAGAATTAGGGGAAGTCCCTCTTCGCTAATCAGCAAGTAAGTTAAAGATTTATTTTAAGGATCAACTATCTTAAGCTGAGGCTGTAATGTCTGAGAACTTTAAGGCAGCAAAAAAGTTACTTGTACTCTGTGTGGACAGAGACGACGACATAGGGCAGGTGACTAGGCTAAAGACTCCTATTGTAGGCAGAGACAACGTCCTCAAGGCGGCAATAGACTTCGCTATAAAAGTGCCAGACGACTCAGACGCTAATGCTCTTTTCGCAGCAGTACAGACATACGACAATCTAGTATCTACGTTTGGGAGGCAGCGATGTGAAATCGCGGTCGTCGCCGGCCTACCTCAAGAGGGAATAGAAGCTGATATCAAAATTCTCTCGGAGCTGACTAAAGTTCTTGAGAAATTTAAGGCAGATGGAGTAGTTCTTATTTCCGACGGGCCCACAGACGAGCAGGTAATACCCATCATTCAGTCAAAGTTACCTGTTCTTTCTGTCAAACGAATAGTAGTGAGACAATCTAGAGGAGTTGAGGAGTCTTTCGTCTTACTGACTAAGTACGCTAAGAAGCTAGTAGAGGAGCCAAAGTATAAGAAATACTCTCTAGGCATTCCAGGAATATTCATGGTGGTCTACGTTATACTATCTTTAACAGGTCTTCTCGAGTACATATCCTCCGCATTAATGCTAATCTTAGGAGTACTACTCTTTATGAAAGGCTTTAATATTCCAGAGAGAATTAAGACTAGCTACTCCAATTACCCAATATCTTTTACTCTAGCTATACTCTCATCTATAGTTCTATTTTTGACTTCAATATATGTCCTAGCTCAGCTAGGATTAAATGAGCTCTCAGCGAGTGCCCTAATTAGCTTCCTTACATATACCTTTGGAAGCTACGTTATGATGCTTGATGTAGTAGTTCTTTCAGGACTCGTAATCTCAGCTGGATACTCTATAGAACAAATCATAAGAAAAACTAGACAGGTGCCTTCAGTGCTGTCTCTAGTACTTTTATTTCCTGTGCTCAGACAAGTGATTTTGGAGGCCTGTTATTTTTCTATGGGGAGGGGCTCTATGTTATTAGTGCTGTATTGGTTTAGCATGTCGTGTCTAGTAGTAGTTTTGTCTTATATTCTGGTAAAGAAGATCGAAAAGATTTTGTATCCTAAGTAATTTTCTTACAGGCAAATGCTAGCAAGAATTATAGTGATTCTCTCAGGAGATTTTCCTCAAATAGGCTTAGACGAGTTAAAAGCTATATTTGAAGCCTATAACATAGACTCTGAGATGAAAATTGTTAATAAGAGGGTCATTAAAGTCGCAACCAGGGTCAAAGATTTAAATTACTTAAAAAAGATTTTAAAGCGTTTAGCTTTCATGAAGATGGCCGTACTTGAATTAGCTACAACTAAGATCCAGAGTACTAGGGAAGCGGAAATGAGAGGTTTAGATCTAAGTATCTTATCAAAGCATCTTCGAGGAAAATCATCATTTGCTGTAAGAGCATTGGTATTCAATAGCAACCTATCTAAAATATACTTAGAGAGAGAAATAGGTAGAGTCGTTAAGGAGAAGACTGGTACTAAAGTTAACTTGAGAAGACCTGATGTAATTGTGCAGTGTATAGCCTACGGAAATTGTCTTTCAATAGGTATCGGGATATGTGAGTCTATTAGGAGCGAGCTTTTTTCGCGTAAAGCTAAGTATAGGCCTTTCTTTCATCCATGTACATTACACCCAGTGATTGCCAGAGCTATGGTTAACTTAGCGAGAGTAAGAGAGAGTATGGTAGTCCTAGATCCTTTTGTTGGAAGTGGAAGCATATTAATAGAAGCTGCTATACTAGGCTGCCAGTGCATTGGAATAGATATCGCGTCTAAAATGTGTTATGGTTGTGTAAAGAATCTAAAGCATTACGGACTATACTGTGACTCCCACGTGATTAGAGCAGACACATTTCTTTTCCCCTTGAGAGTAGAGGAGACAGTAGATGCTATTGTAACAGACCCTCCTTATGGAAGACTTTCCTCACTTAAAGGACGTAGTCATCGAGACATAGTACTTAAGCTATTTGAGTTGGCGCTGACGTCTCTTAAAAAGAATCGATACATATGTTTCCTTTCAACCCTTTCCTCCGAAGATCTCAGGGAGTTAGCTTGTAAGATAGGCATTAAAATTAAAGGTATATACTTAATTCCTGTCCATAACAACTTATGTAGAAGACTGCTTGTCGGGATGAAGCATGAGTAAAGTTAGACTAATTTTCCTCGGAACAGGTGGCAGTATTCCTTCTAAAAAACGGGCTTTACCAGCTATCGCTGTAAAGTACTTGAACACAGCTATACTACTTGACTGTGGAGAAGGATGTCAGTATAGGATCTTCGAAGCTGGGCTCGGTTTAAATAAAGTAAAGACCATATTAGTGACTCATATGCATGGGGATCACGTACTAGGGCTTCCAGGAATTCTTCAGACATATGCTTTTATGGGTAGGAGTGAAAGCTTAGTAATTATAGGGCCCAGAGGGCTGAAAGATTTCGTTGAAAGTGTACTTAGCTTAGTGCCCTGCGCCCTAAAGTATAAGATCGATGTAATTGAATTAGATAAGAAACACTATGATGTAATATACGAGGATAAGACATATAAAATCTCTGCTGTAGAAGCTGAGCACACGATAAAGAATTATGCTTATCTTATTACTATTAAGGAGTATTACAGGAAAATTAGAGATGATGTAATAGCTGAACTTGGTTTGAAAATGAGTCCAGAGCTTTATAGGAGGATTATTAGAGGAGAGGTAGGGTTTATTGAAGCGTGCGGTAAGAGGGTTCCAATGTACCAGCTGTTGAAAATTAAAAGTAAGTTTAAGATAGTGTACACAGGAGATACAAGGCCTTGTAGAGCTATAGTAGAGTTAGCGCGCGGTGCTGATATACTGATTCACGATGCAACGTTTTCATGTGAGCTTAATGAAAAGGCTCGTGCTACTGGTCACTCGACAGCGGCTGAAGCGGCTTTAGTAGCTAAGGAAGCTCGAGTTAAGGAGCTCGTACTCTTTCATATCAGTGCTCGCTACTCAAATGCCTCAAAGCTTCTTGTAGAGGCTTCAGCTATTTTTCCAGAAACTATATTACCTAACGACATGGATGAAATAGAACGTGATGTTTAAGGGTCCTCAGGTGGATCAACTTTATAGAACGGCGTCCCATCGATAGTCATCGGAGTTAACCAGTCAATAAGTCTTTCTACATCGCTGCAGGAAATCACGAAAGTTATCGCTCCAAGTGGGCTTTCCTTATCAGGTATTGTGCAGAATGATATTTTTCCAACATAGGCAGCTTGCTTGTGTATGTGGAATACTACAGTATTTCCAATAACTCCTTTCTTTAAGTGTGAGCGAGCAGCATCAAGTATGCGCTGCTTCCTTAAGGCGTCGTAGAGTTTAAGCAGAGACCTGTATCCCTCTGCTCTACATATAATGATCTTCCTATAGTCCTCATCAATTACTTCCACGACATCTGGTTTAAAGAAGTTTAATATGGCTCGTTTAACCTTGTGCTCGTTTTCTGTTAAACGTACTTCACTCCTAACCTCGACTCTCATAGCATATCTCTCTCATTGTTTTCAATAAAATTTTTCTACATATTTCTTCATACTCTCTTAACGGTATATTCTCATTCACTATCATGTAGTCTGCTAAAGCTATTACATTTCCTATGCCCAGCGAGAGCTCTCTTAAATCTCTTGTAGAGAACTCTTCCCACGAAGAGGGGTCGTCAGGTCTTCCTCTAGCTTTTAGACGAGAGTATCGTGTACGCGGGGACGCGTGTATCGCAATGATGTATACTTCAAAAAACTTCTTGAAATAGTACACTTCTTCTAAGCTGCGTACTCCGTCTACGACAACGAGAGGAGATTCGTTGTATAGGATTCTTACTATACTTCGCTTCGCCATAACCTCTTTGCCGTATCTTTCCCTAAGCTCGATAGCTATTTTACCTAGATTCTCAGACGTAAGGTCGAGCTTTCTTTTTAAGGCCTCTTCTCTGACAATATCTCCCAGAGATACTACTGGAATTGACATCTGTTGGGCGACTTTGGAGAACACGCTTTTTCCAGAGCCCGGGAGCCCTGCAATTAATAGCACTCTTTTTCTTCGTTTCACATATTTAAAATGAGGCAGGTTTCTTAACTTTAACTTTGATATAAAGCTTATTAGCTTGTAACCTTTAGAATCACAATGGCCAGGGAGGGACTAAAAGTAGCTGTGGTAGGTACAGGTAGATGGGGTAAAAACCACGTAAGAGTCTTTTCTAAACTACGAGAGAAAAACCTGTGTAGCGAATTAATTGTCTGTGATGTAAATAAAAAGGTCGCAGATAAAATATCTAAAATGTATAATGCTGATAAAATATACTACGACGCAGAAGACATGATTAGCAAGGAGGACCTAGACTGCGCAGTGGTCTCAGTCCCTACTCTCTATCACTACGAAGTTTCTTCTCTTATACTAAAAAAGGCCGATGTTCTCGTGGAGAAGCCTCTAGCCGCTACCTGCAAGGAGGCTCTTGATTTAATTAAGATATCTAAAGAGGAAGGGAGAATACTGGCCGTAGGGCATGTAGAGCGTTTTAACTCAGCGGTCTTGGCAGTTAGAGACTATCTCAGAGACAAAGTATTGAACGCAAATGACCGTGTAGTCTCTATTCTAACTCAGCGCATAGGCCCTGGTCCTCCGGGAGGATATACTCTGAACCTAGGTGTAGCTCATGACCTTCTCACGCACGATATCGATGTGGTTGTCTTTCTGCTCGAGAGAGTTCCTAGAAAGGTAGTGGCACGAGCTATACAGGAGAATGAATTATATGAGAGTGATATCTCGGCAATATTTGAGTATGAAGATGGAATAATACACATAGCCCGAGCTAGCTGGCGGTCAGGGTCTACATTTAAGAAAAGAATGCTTTTAATACAGACTAAGGAAAGCATAATAGAGCTAGACTATATCCTCCAGCGTTATCAAGTCGAGAAAGGACTTATGCAGCATATCGCTTTAGGTACATTTCAGGAAGTAATTCAAGCATATAGATCAAAAGATATAATCACGCGAGAACTGATGCTCGGAGCTGAAAACGAGCCCCTCTACGTAGAAGACCAGCATTTCCTAGAGTGTGTAAAGTATAGAAGGGAACCTCTTAACTCAGCTAAATGGGGGTACATAGCCTTAAAGTGCGTAGAGACCGCGTTACTTTCCTCAAAAACTGGGGCTTGTCAGGAAATTTCATGGAGCAGTGAAGAGAGGTCCTTAATAAACTTAAGTAAAGTATTGTAAGAGGCATTTGTTCTGAAACCCTTAAAGTCGAAGTGCGTTAATGACGCTTTAAATCCTCTTTTAATTAACTCGTTTACGACTACTCTCGGCGAAATTTCATTCATCTTAATTACTCGAGAAATATTTTCAGTTGTATAATAGAGTTTATTGATATCACTTTCAGAGAGAATAGTTTCTAGCTTCATAGTGAGAGACTTGCTTAAACCCAAGCACTTAATCTCATTCAGTACTTCATCACAAAAAGCTGTGTCAAATATTTTTCCTATCCATAAAGGTCCTATCTTCTCTAATTGTCCTCCGCACTCTCTGCACTTCAAGGTAGTGGTGTTTCTTGAAAGTTCTCTGTAACCGCATTTACTGCAGTAGAGAGCATAGCCTATTCTACTGATAGTTTCATCGGCAGCTTTTCTCGATTTAAATATTTGTAAGAAACATCTGATATAATGTCTACCCTTAAAGGTGAGCAAAGGCTTTACTCCCATATTTAAGGGAGCAGCATGTTTTATGACACCATAGTAGAGGATACGTGATGCTATTTCGAATCCGCAGTCTGTTTTAGCTGTTACTGAAAAGTATCTCCGTAGACACGCAGCTCTATGCGCTCCCGTAAGAGGAGCTAAGTCTGTCGCTGTCAAGCATAGTAAACCTTTGTGAGTAATAGCTTTAAGAGCAGAGCCTATAAAGGGCTCTGGTGATCCGAAGGGGTCTATGTCTACGACGTTAAATCTGGTGAATTTCCTGGAGAGCGCTAATAGAATGTTAGCATCTAGGTTAAAGACATCGGCTAAGTCATCAATAGAGTTTAGGAGAGTATTTGCGACTGCTATTAAGGCTGCTCTTTCATCAATATCGTTTAAAAGAAGATACTCAACTACATTAGTTTCAGTAACATACCTTATTCCACGTACCCCTGTTGCACAAAGAGGTTCGCAAACACTGACAGAGCTGCTAGGGCTATAGGACTTACTGTAAGCTAGTATGGCAGCTACACTTAAGTCGCGGCACATTTTCATTACAGGATTGTAGAAGACAGGTGCCCAGGAAGGATCGACGTAATCTCCTCTTTTATACTTGCTTAAGTCGGGTACTACTACTTTAGTCTTTTCCTCAGTAACAGTAGTCAACGGAAATTTTAAGATTTCTTCTAAAAAGTCAATTAAACTATTTTCAAACAATTTCATCTTTAATGTTGCTATTATTTAGTATATCTATGTCATCGCCTACTTCATCTCGCACTAATTTTTTGGTGTCTCTATCTGAGACTAGCACTATGTTAGATGATGTTATTTCTGCGACTTTGCGTGAAAGCTCTATCTCCTCTAGAGCTTCCTCTATTTTAATATTCTTTTCAACGACTTTTATTAGTATCTTTTTATCGTCTTTCTCTTTAAATGCTATCATATCAAATGGCATCCTTGAGAAACAGAAAACATTATATCCGAGTTTCTTTATATTATAATATAATCCCCTGAGCAGCGATTTTCTAGGCAACTTATTTTCAGTTATTTTTTCTCTTTTCCACTCAAATATATTTATTGGCTTTACTATGTTTTCTTCTAAAATGCTCCCTAATTTAGATGCTACATCTAGTGTTGCGTTCATTTTCTCTCTTTCATAGTCATAAATCGCTTTACGGCTTACACCTAGCCTAATAGCTAGTTCTCCTAAAGAATATCCCTTCCTGAGGCGAGCCTCCTTGAGGTTCTTTCCGTTAATACTTACATATAGTCCTCCTCTTTCTGTAAAGGCTACCGGTTTTATTCCCTTTAGTGCATCTATAAATGTCGATACGTGAACAGCGTATACTCCAAAGCGCTTATACACTACTCCTGAAAGAAGCTCTTCTCTACGTGAAGTTAAGCCTACTATGAGAGGAGTGGAGTCTGTAGATATACAGAACTTTTTAAGCTCACCAACATTTTTCTTCGTGCACTCATTGATGTCGATTACGCATTTAAGTGAGACCATTATTCGGCTATCTCTGGCTGATTTAAGTGCTAGTATGTCTGAACAGTACTTTTTAGAAGAAGTCTTTAGTATCTCCACTGTGAAGTCTCTGTCCTTGAGTTCTTCTGTCAGAGTTTCGATTAACAGCCTGGTTTTTCCAGGCATAGTGTTTGGAGACTACCTCTTTGCAACAACAAATGCATGAGCTATATCGTAAGGCTCTAAGTGAACTACATCTCTTATTTCAAACTCTCTTTTTTCTAGGTGGCTTATCTCCTCTTTATACGTCTCTGAGGGCTCTCTTGTTACATCAATACTCATGGCTTTTATTGCTTGAAGGGCCCAGCCGCCTTTTTTAAGGAAGAAGTCGGCATTATCTGCTAGAATTTTACTTTGGAAAGGCTGAGCTATATCAGCATACACTACGTCGACTTCTTCAACGTACATTCTGTACAAGTTAGGGAATCGGGCGTCTGCTAATATTGGAATCATGTTTTTACGGTAGCTAGAACACTTCTCTATAAGTTCTCGCATTACTCTTGGAGAGAATTCTACGCAATACACTATTCCTTCCTCGCCCACTATGTCGGAAACATGGCTAGCTGTAGTTCCTGAGGCTGCGCCTAGATAGAGTACCTTGGCTCCCTCTTTGATAGGCATTACTTCTAATCCCTTTATAATAGCGGCTGCTAGCTTGCTCCTATAAGGATTCCACACGCGGTATTCCTCTCCCTCGATAGTTATCAACTGTTCTCCATAAACTTTATGTCCCGGCGCTAGACTCTTTGTAGCCAGCTTTTTTGCACCATCTTCAAATAGTATCCAGTATACTCCTGCGAATCTTTCATGAGGTTTTACCTCTACACTCATAAGCATCACCTCCTTCTCCTTCTTCTTCTAGGAGGCCTCCTCCTCTTAGGTTTTTCTTCTTTACGAGGAGGAGGTCTAGCATAAAGAGTTTTTATTTCCTCTATTCTTTTTCTCAATTCTTCTTTTAACATATCAGCTTTGTATTCACCAGTAAAAGCATCTATTCTAGCAGCAATGGCTAGCTTAGCGGCTAAGGCTCTAGCTATCTTGCCTCTCTGCCATCGCGGGCTTCTGAAGATGTCAGGGTACTGAAATATTACGCCGTGCTTAGGAGGCTTTCCTCCTGTTCTAAGAGCTCTAAATAGAGCTTTTTCTGCACCTAAAACCTGTATTGTGCTAGCAGGTAACATTGCCAATTTCCTTAATCCTCCAGCTAAGGCAATTAGTCTAGCGCCTAGGAGAGAACCTACTAAGGCTCTTATGTTAGGTGCTACTTCCTTCATTGCCTCATCGACGTATTCCGCCAGCTTTCTTCTTAAATTGTAAAGATCTAAAGCTATGCCTGCGAGACCTTGTATGGCATTTAAGTCAAATTCCGTAATATCTGCTCCCATGCTCTCTTTAGCTAATTTCTCTATTCTAGCCGCTTTGCCGGAAGGTATGCCTAGAGCAACAAGTTTTTCTTTAGTTATATCGGCTCTAGCGCCTATTTCCTTGATTATTTTAATATAAGTCTCATGTTCTCGTATTACTTCATCTAACTCTGGGAAGTGCAGACCATACCACTCGCGTAGCCTAGATGCATAGAGATTAATCGTTTTGTCGGTTTCGTCAATAGCTGATATTGCTTGTGCTATGAAAAGGTCTCTTTTCTCAGCTTCTTCTTTAACTTTACTCTTCGTTAATTTAACTGATATTTCATATAGCAAAGAGAGGTAGTCTTCGTAGTCTATTCCTATATTCTTCAGAAGATTTTTTTTCGCACTTCTATACTTTAGTCCACCTTTACTTGGTGTTTCAGCTGAGATAGATAATCCAGGGAAGAGCTTAGCTAGGTTCCGGGCGAGAGTCTCGTCTTCAAGTACAATTTCCTTAACACCTTTCGAACTCAGTTTCTCACATAATAATTGTAACTCTTCCGTCACTTCACCTTTCTCAAGTAGAAGTAGTTTTTGTACTATATCATCTAGTCTACTCCTATCATATACTACTTTTTCTATAATGCTACCTTTGTCATCTATAGCTAATACTCCAATAATGTCTTCGACAATGTAACATTTCATCTCATCACCTAAAATATTTTAATAACTAAAATAAATATATTTAACTAATTAAGCTAGCGTCTACCTGAAAGAGGTGCATAGAGTATTCTTCTCCTATAATTTCGAGAGTTCCGTCTACGTGGTATTAGGTTTTTCTTAGGCTTTGGAGGTATCTTCGGTGTGGCATTTCTTACTTTTCCAGCTTTAGTCAAGCTTCCGTGACTGGGCATAGGATAAGAAGAGTAAATTAATATATAAATCCTTCTCTAAGATTAGTCTTAGCGATGGAAGAATATGGAGGGTATTCTACAGAAATAGTAGAGGTACTAGAAAAGCTAGGTATAGATATTTACGACAGAATACGTGTTGAGAAAGATGGAGTTGTTTACGAAGGTTTACTTATGCCTAGACCTTTCTACGGGGATCCGCGGTGTATCGTAATAAAGCTTGATAATGGATATAATATTGGTATATATTTTAGCGGAGAAACTCGAATAAGACTCGTCAGCAAAAGTGAAAAGAGGATAATAGAAGAGATTAAAGAACATTTAAGGGAAGGGGAAATTACTGTAATCAATACAGGTGGAACTATTTCATCCAAGGTAGATTACTTAACGGGAGCAGTCTATCCATCTTTCTCTGCAAAGGATTTATATGAAATGGTGCCTGAAATAAGAGATATAGCTAAAATAAAGGCAAGACCACTTTTTAATATCTTAAGCGAAGACATGACTCCTGATCGCTGGAAAATGATGGCTAAGGCGGTTTATGAGGAGTTTAAGAGCGGGGCTAAAGCCGTAATACTGACACACGGAACTGATACTATGCATTACTCTGCCGCAGCGCTGGCTTTTGCTGTTAGGAAAACACCGGGCCCAATAGTTTTCGTTGGGGCTCAAAGATCTCCTGATAGACCATCCTCTGACGCTTTCTTGAATCTTCTCTCAGCAGTCATTACAGCTAAAAAGGCTCCTTTCGGAGAATCTGTCATAGTTATGCACGGCGAGAGCAGCGACACCTACTGCTACGTCCATAGAGGTGTGAAAGCGCGGAAACTTCACACAAGCAGGAGAGATGCTTTCAAAAGTGTAAATGACAGGCCTATAGCAAAAGTAGAAAACATGAGGCTTGTAACTCTTACCAATAAGTATATTAGGCGTGAAGAAGATGCAGAGGAAATAGTATTTAAGCCTGAGTTTGATAGCAGAGTACTTCTCGTAAAAGTTCATCCCGGCTGTTCGAAGGAAATAATAGAGTGGGCGCTGGAGAAAAAGTTTCACGGCATAGTCTTAGAGGCTACAGGGCTAGGTCATGTGCCCTACTACATGGTAAAGAGCATAGAAGAGGCTGTAGCCGAGGGAGTACCTGTTCTTGTCACGAGCCAGTGCATATGGGGTAGAGTGAACCTAAATGTATACAGGAGAGGGGTTGAGTTAATTAAAGCGGGTGTAATACCGTGTGAAGATATGACACCGGAAACCGCTCTAGTCAAGCTTATGTGGACACTAGCTCAGACAAGGGATATTGAAAGAGTTAGAGAGCTTATGCTAACTAATTTCGTATATGAGATCAACAATAGATTAGGCTTAATATCTGCGTGATAGGTATGTTCAAAGAGATAGGTCTTAAAGTAGGTATAGAGTTTCATCAAATGCTTGATACTAAAGAGAAGCTTTTCTGTAGTTGCCCAACCCTTTTAGTCAAAGAGCCAGGAGAAGCCATTATTAGGCGAAGGCTGAGAGCAACTCGCAGTGAGCTAGGAGAAGTCGATAAAGCAGCTCTACTGGAGGAGGCTAAAGGAAAAGAGTATGTATATGAGGCTCCCTCAAAGTGTTCTTGTCTCGTAGAGATGGATGAGGAACCTCCACACAACTTAAACAAAGAGGCTTTAGAAGTAGCTTTAAAAATAGCTTTAGCACTAAAGGCTAAGCCTGTTGACGAGATACATGTAATGAGAAAAATAGTAATCGATGGATCGAATACAACAGGCTTTCAGCGAACCGCGCTAATAGCTTTAGGCGGCTTTATTGAAGTAGAAGGCAAGAAAATCCCGATTCAAACTATTTGTCTCGAAGAAGATGCTGCTAGAAAAATATCTGAAACAGATAGGGAAATAGTATACAAATTAGATAGACTAGGTATTCCTTTAATAGAAATAGCGACAGCACCAGTAATAGAATCTCCTAAAGAAGCTGAGTTGGTCGCCGCGAAGATAGGGCAACTTCTTAGAGTAGTAGGTAAAGTAAAAAGAGGTCTCGGAACGATTAGACAGGACTTGAATATATCTATTCGAGGAGGCGGACTCGTTGAAATAAAGGGTGTCCAGTACCTCGAGCTGATATCTAAGGTTGTTGAATACGAGGCTAAGAGACAGCTAGCACTACTGGATGTTATGAAGGAGCTTCAACGGAGAGGAGTGACTCCAGACAAGATTAAAGGAGATATAGTGGATGTAACAGAAATATTCCGCGGAACTAAGTGTAAGATACTTAGGAATGTTATTAAACGCGGAGAAAAGGTTCTGGCAGTACTTCTGCCCGGATTTAAGGGGATTTTAGGGAGAGAAATACAGCCCGGCAGAAGAGTGGGAACGGAGCTAGCTGACTACGCCAAGGTCTGGGGAGGAGTAAGGGGTCTTTTTCACTCAGATGAGTTACCTAAGTACGGTATCTCTGAAGACGAAGTAAGTGCTGTCTTCGCTAAGCTAGGAGGAGATCCTAGTAGGGATGCTTTCGTAATCATAGCTGAGGATGAGGAAAGGGCTCGTAAAGCGTTGAAAGCGGTCGTCGAAAGAGCTAGACTATTGCCAATAAAAATACCAGCGGAAACTAGGGGAGCGAATCTCGATGGAACATCTCACTACAGCAGACCTAGACCTGGAGCCGCCAGAATGTATCCAGAGACAGACATTAGACCTGTTAGAGTTACAGATGATTTACTAAAGAAACTGGAAAAAGAACTACCTGAGCCGCCTGAAGTAAAGTACCAAAAATTTGTCAGTAAACTTGGTTTAAGCGAGGAACTTGCTCGAAAAATTCTTCTTTCATATCGGCTAGATTTATTCGAGAAAATTGTCCAAAAATATTCAAGTGTCTCGCCTACACTAGTCGCCTCTACTATAGAAAACACTATGAAGAGTCTTCAAAGAGAAGGAGTTCCTGTAGAAAATATAACTGATGAACACTTAGACGAGCTTTTCGCTAAGGTAAGTGAAGGAAAATTAGCAAAAGAAAGTATTCCTTTAGTACTCGAGTTTATAGCGAGGAATCCTTCAGCGACGATAGCCGACGCCCTGAGAGAACTTAAGCTAGAAAAAGTATCTGCTGAAGAGGTTAGGGCGTATGTACGTGCACTAATAGATAAGCTGTCTGATGAAGTTAAAGAGAGAGGTGAGCGGGCGGATAAGATGCTCATGGGACTTGTAATGAAGAAATATAGAGGAAAGCTTGATGGTGCTATGATTTACCGTATTGTGAAGGAGGAGCTACGGAATTTTCTAAAGCTTCAGTAGACTTTCTATTTCACTTCTTAGCTTAATATATGTTATTTCATCTATCTCTCCTCTCTTCTTCATTTCTTCAAGCATTTTAAGTTTTTTAATTAGATCTTCTTTTCTAGCTATC
>QMSB01000010.1 GCA_003650815.1 Thermoprotei archaeon
AGAGCAGGTATTCGTAGTGCAGTCTATGGGGCATAAGCCAGACGAATACTTAATGGAATACTTTCTTCTAGTCGAGACACTAAAAGATCTCGGAGCAGAGAAAGTTATAGGAATAATTCCCTACTTTGCCTACGCTAGACAAGATCAGAGATTCAAGCCTGGAGAAGCCTTAAGCATAAAAACAGTAAGCCGGCTAATAGAGTTTGTAGGGACAGACAAGCTTTACACCATAGATTGTCATAGACATAGAGTGAAAGAAACCGAATTTTCGCAGATAATAAAGATACCTGTTGAGGATCTCTCAGCAATGCCTCTACTAGCTGATTATGTAAAAAATAATTACTCTCTGGAGAACCCCGTCGTCATAGGACCTGACGCGGAGGCATATGAATGGGCCAGAAAGGCAGCCGAGGTTCTTGGCTGTGATTACGATGTTCTGGAGAAAAAGAGAATTACTGAAAGAGAGGTAGTTATAAGACCCTGCGAAATTAATGTAAGTGGTAGAGACGTGTTGATAGTTGATGATATAATAAGTACTGGAGGCACAATGGTGGAGGCTATAAAAGTACTAAAGCGAGAGAGAGCCAGAAGAATCATAGTAGCCTGTACACACCCTCTACTGGTAGAGGATGCTCTAGCTAAAATATACTCCACGGGAGTATTTGATGTTATAGGAACGGATACTGTGTGGAGTCCTGTGAGCGTAGTAAGTGTCGCGCCTCTTATAGCTACGGTGATTAAACGTGAATAACTTTCTTATTTTTAAAGAGCTTTGCTTAGGTGAGCTTTGTGAAGAAATGTACACCCCTCTGCCCCTACTTTAGGTGTCAAAGAAGAGCTACAGAATATAGAAGAAATCCCAGGACAGGAAGAACAATAGTATGGTGTACGTTTGCAGACGATATCTGTCAGGGATATAGGTGTATGTTTGCTCAATGTGCAGTACACGCACTTAACCCCAGCACTGGAGAGTGCACAATAACACTACGTAGCAGAAAAAGAAAGAAAGATATAACTATAGAAGAAGAGGCTGAGATCTTAGATAAAGAGTATCTTCGTATAAGAGATAAGCTAAAGAGACTTGGAGGGAGAATTGATGAAATAGAGTGACTTAAATGAAGTTTTCTTTCAGAGAATACGTATTCTTAAGGGAAAATATACTTAGAAAACTAAATAATATATTGTCAAAAGAATCTAAGGTTAGGGCGAGGAGCGACTGGCATGCCCGACGACAGCCGAGACCATGCGGTCTCACAGTGCACTCGGCACTAGGGTGTACAAATGCATGTGTCTACTGTTACATACAAGATATGGGGTTTGATTACAGACGAGCTAAGCCGTATGGGCTGTCTGGTGAAGAGATAGTGTATGCAATTATATCAAATAGGTTCTTTGTTCCAGGAAAATATGGGACGTATTTAGCTTACGGCAGTATAACTGAACCTTTCTTGACTAAGGAGATAACAAGTAAGACTATTGAATATATTTCAGCTACAGCCAAGTTCTTAGGAAACCCTATGCAGATATCAACAAAAAGCTTTATTGATGAACATACGGCTGGAGTATTGAAAAAAGTTACTGGTTTAAAGCCGCTCAGTGTCTTAGTGACTCTCCTAACTTTGAGGGAAGGGCTTTATAAAAAGCTAGAACCTAGGGCTTCTCCTCCCTTGAATAGACTTAAAACTATCAGAAATCTCTCTAAGAGAGGTCTACCTGTTTTTGTCTTCTATAGACCTCTCATACCAGGTGTTCTCTCCGCAGAGGACTTTGAAGAAACTGTAAACGAAGCTAAAAGACACGGGGCTTTAGGGGTTGTAGTGGGAGGTTTTCGTGTGACAGCAAATATCATTGAAAGATTTGAGAAGCTTGGATTAAATACTATAGAAATAAAGCGGCGCGTCAAGAGAGCTCTAAAGAATCACGAGCAGGTATCTCTTGCGCTTAGAGACCTTAAAGAGGAGTTTCTAAAAATAGCTAGAGAGAAGGGATTAATAGTCGTAAAAACAGCCTGCTGTGCCAATACTATTAGCTTTAAGTGCATTACTGGTGAAATTATACCTTGTGCAGGACTGTGTTATCTGAAAAATATGTGTACTTCCTGTTCTCTGAAGTGCTATAATCACCTACCTAAAGTCGTTGAAGATGATCTTATATTCGCTATCAATTATCTTCTTAAAGAAAACGTGACTTCGTCAAAAATAGATATTAGGGACAAAAGCATAGCAATAATGCTCAGTAAACGAGCTTTCAGGAGGGCTAAGAGAAGAAAAATCAGAATAATCTTAGAAACAATCTATAGGAGAAAAGTTATCTTCCTAAAGTCTTAGCCCACATACAGGACACTGCTTCGCTAAGGTCATTTTAGATCCACAGTTTGGGCATAGGAAAGGATACTTCTTTCCGCATTTTTTGCATACTATATCGTTAGGATTCATTGGAGAACCGCAGTAAATGCAGACTGAAGGTATAATGTTGATATATTTCTTAGAAATATATGCTGAAGCATAGCTGTTAGTATCGTATACTAAATAATAGCCAAGTTTTCCTCTGAGTACTACACTAAGTTTTTCAAGAATTTCTTTTACGGTTAGAGGATCGCAGTGAATAGCATACTGGAGTCTAAGAGTATCAAGTCCTACTTCACTCGAAGCCTCTATAGAAGCGCTTATTCTTTTTAAGCATCTAGCTTCCTCCAATATTTCTTTAATAGCCTTATATTCTCTTCGCGGAATTATTATCTCAAGTACTTTCACTAACAAATAAATAACATGTGTATTTTATAAATATGTGGTATTTAGGCTCAGGGACTTTTTTAATAAAGTTATTTGGGATCCTAGGGAAAGACCTGAAGACTACGTAGTAATCTTTCTTTCACGTGGTGCACCGGATGATAGAGAGATAGTCTCTTTAAAGAATCTAATAAAGGTGTATCATAGAGGATTTGAGATAAGAACAGAGAGTGGTGTGAAGTATATTCCGTTTCACAGGATCATAAGAATAGTTAATATTAGAGAGGGTAAAATAATTTTTAGTAGTCCTCGTCTTGATAAACGGGATGACGAGGCTCGAAAGGGATGAACGGTGATTAGCCCGCGCAGGGCCGACCAGCTACTTTGCGTAAATAAATATTATTGTAAATTTTGAGTCGTCTTACAATCGGTATTTTCTTTGGTATGTATCTATTCTACTCTTATTTCATGCCCGTAGCTTTTCTTTGGTAGCATTAATATTAACATGCCTTTCTTAAAGGTAGCAGTAGCCTTTTTAGGGTCTATTGGCTGAGGTAAGCGTATACTTTTTCTGTAGCTAGAGAATTCTGTTCTTTTGACATTAGACATTAAGTCGTAGATCTCTACCTTTCTGTACATTTGCGCTTCTATGATAATAGTATCTTCCGTCAGCTTTACGTTAATGTCTTCTCTTCTTCTGACGCAGGGTAAGTCGATTATAACTACGTATTTATCCGGATACTCTCTTATCTCTGCAAGCGGCTCGATGCATTCGACTGCATGGTCACCCATTATTTCTTCAGTAAATCTTCTTTCGAGATAATCCATAAATTCGTCTACTTCTTTTTTCAGTCTTCTTATAGCCTCAAAGAACTCATATGACATATTCTCCCCCTCTTATACATAAGTTAAGGGTGGGGTGTACTCATAGGATTTTTGAGCATGCCTAAAAGTCTCAAGAGTCCTTTTCATTAATTCTTTTAACTTTATTCTATATTCTTCGCTTTGTTCTATTAGAGGTCCTAGATCTACTTTCACATCATATATCTTACTGAAGACTTCAAGTACTGATACAGCAGCACCTGGATCAGGATACTGCAAGTGGGATTCTGCTAGCAGAGCTATGCAGGATCCTTTCTTCTTCATTCTTTCTTTAAGTAAGAGAGCATAATATCCCGCCATAAAGCCTTCTTTGAGTAACTTTACGTTATTTTTCCTTAGAAACTCTCTGTCTTCTTCTGTTGCTCCTATTCCATATACTTTTGGCTTTTCTATGTCTATTCTATTGGGTACTGGAATTCCTCCGAAGGTTATTACGGTTTTAACGGATTTTTCTTCAGCCCATTTTACTATTTTAGTAGCTAAATGTCTTAAGGCATCGAGCGGCAGAGGAATCTCTGAGAGAACTACTACTAAGTCTCCTTTAGTATATATTCTCACCGGAGAAAGTGGGCGTTCTTTATGTAAAACTATTATTGGCGGAAATAATATGGAATCCAAGTAGCCTGAGTAATTCATCTCTAACTTTTCCACAAGGTAAGATGAAGCTATTGCTCCGACTAATCCTACGTCAGGTAAGCAATTAATTAATATAGCATTAGATGGGATTTGCTCTTCTTCTACTATTGTTATTTTTTCCATACAAAGTAGAAATGCTCAGAGAAGGTAATAAGTCTTTATGTAGTATGTCAGCTATTTTCACTCTCTTCTAGAAATGTGTCTATTCCGGGGTATTTGGTATCTAAGACTTCTACTATTTTTTTGACTCTCTGAGGACCTAAACCAGCTTTTCTAAGTTCGCAAGGATGAGCTGTGAAGAATTTTCTTGGACAACCGAAGACACTAAGTATTCGGTTAGCGAGAGAGGGACCTATACCTGGCAGTGCTGTTAAGAGACCTATTTGAGCGTCTTTGATTGTTTTATAAATTTTGATGTGTTTTGTTTTAATAGGAAGCGTGCTAGACGCGGCTTTGCTTCTAGCGTTTACTTTTTTCAGCATAGAATATATTACGTAGCCTGTTTCGTCAGGGTTTTTTGTATACACGATGGGCACACCCATGAGAGCTAATGAGGCTAAGGCTCCCAGCACCTGCTGTTTTTTGACTAATCGAACTTCAAGAACGCTGTCTAAATCTCCTTCTAATACAAATATTGGGCTACTGTAATATCTCCTCATATATGTTATTTGCTTAAACAGTCTCTTGTCTATTATAGAGTTTATTAGATCATTTGCTGTTTTTCTTTCAATAACTATTTCATCAGAAACTAAATAGTCACCTACAGGCAGTCTTTTAACTTCTACTTCTACTTTAAGTCGTCGCAAAGCCTCTATTACTCCCTTCCCTTCCTCCCTATCATCTGCTATTACTTTTAGCATGCTTATCACGAATTCTTGCCTTTTCGACCAAGTTTTATATGGGCTTTAGCTAGAGTTCTTGAAGCTAAAACTGCTAGAAGATTAAGTTCACCGGCGAGTACAGCGGCAGCTATTATTTCTGCTAATTTGAGAGCATTCGATCCAGGAGGGTCTCCTGAACCTTCGCAACCGAGTATTCTTAAGGCCTCTCTTTGCGTCGGAAGTCTAGTGCCTCCTCCCACTGTCCCTACTTCAAGAGACGGGAGAGTAACGCTGATGTAGAGATTACCATCTCTCACTTCAGTCCATGTAATTCCCATAGAGCTCTCTACTATCTGTGCACAGTCCTGTCCCGTAGCTATGAAAATAGCAGCTATTATATTAGCGAAATGTGCATTAAATCCCAGAGAGAATGCCCTTGCTGATCCTAGGAGATTTTTTCTAACATTAACTTCGTGAATTTCTTCGGCTGTAGTGCGAAGTGTTTTTTCAACTATCTCTTTCCTAATCTCGGCTTCAGCTACTACAGTTTTTCCTCTTCCTAAGAGAAAATTTACAGCACATGGTTTCTTATCTACACACATATTGCCACTGATAGCTATACACTTCGCCTGAGGATAGTTTTCCTCAATGAATTCTGCTGCACGAGTAGTAGCTATTGTGACCATATTCATTCCCATAGCGTCTCCTGTCGTAAATTTAAATCTCAGCCAGACATTGTTTCCGGCAATAAAGGGTTCTATATCTACTAACTTGCCGTGTCTTGTAGTCTTCTCGGCTTCCGCCTTAATATCACTAAGGTGCTCTTTCACCCATTTCACAAAATCTACTGCATCAGCTATAGAGGGTAGCACGAAAAGAGGAGCCCGCGTCATTTTATCTTCTATTACTCTTACTTTTGCTCCTCCAGAAAGAGTTATTGCTTTACATCCACGGTTAACGGAGGCTACCAGCGCTCCTTCTGTAGTCGCAAGTGGAATGAAGTACTCTCCTTTAGCGTACTCTCCTTCAACCATCAGGGGTCCCGCTATGCCTATTGGAATCTGTGCAACACCTATTGTGTTTTCGCAGTTTCTGCCAACTACTTCATTGAAATCGACTGAATATTTACCGATATTTTCTAGCTGAACAGAGATCTTCTTTTCGAGAAACCTTCTTCTATAGTCTGTTGCCTTATTCGAATCACACAGCAACTTGTCTAGCTCATGTAGCCTAATTTCACCCTTCAGCAGCTTCGACAAGACCTCGTCACTCATATGGTATACCGATAGAAAACATAAGTCTGATGCTTTTAAGGCTATCGAGAGTAACTCTGAACTATATCTTATGCTTTATTGGTGAACTTAACAATAGATATTAATTTAAATTAAATTTATTTAACATTACAGTAGTTGATTAAGTAGATCGTTTACAAATCCTTATAGAGAATGCAGTTAATGACATAATGGACATAAAACATTTGCAATAATGCGGAGCTACTGTTTTGCGGTGAATCTAAGGCTATCCTTAAATACGAAGTTTAAAAGTAGATACCGTGAGCGAGCTCAATTTAGCGATTTTAGGCGCAGGCTACATGGGAGGGGTTCATGCTTTATCGTGGACTAAGGTTCCAGGAGCAAAAATCAAGGTTATTTACTCTAGGACAAAAGAGAAAGCAGAAATATTAGCTAAAAAATATGGAGCGGAAGCATCTTCTTCGTGGAGAGAGGTAGTTTCTCGCAACGACGTAGATGTAGTAGACATATGCTTACCCACATTCATGCATAAAGAAGTATGTATTGAATCATTAAAACGAGAAAAACACGTTCTGCTAGAAAAGCCCCTAGCGACTAGCCTGGAAGAAGCCTACGAGATAATGAAAACGGCAGAAAAGGCTAGGACTAAAGTTATGGTCGCCCACTGTCTGCGATTCTTTCCTGTGTACTCAAAGATAAAAAGCGAGGTTTCAAGAGGAGCTCTAGGGGAAATAATTTCTGTAAGGGCTATGAGATCGAGCACTTTTCCTACGTGGGGTTCTAATGCCTGGTTTAAAGACCCCGAAAAAAGCGGGTCATTTTTTGCAGATCTATTGATACATGACTTCGACTATATTAGGTGGCTTGTAGACGCCGAAGCAAAGAAGGTCGTAGCTAGGATAACACCAAAGCCAGTGTGGGCATTCGTAAGACCATCCGACTATGGAGTCGCGAAGATATTTTTTGAAAACGGTGTGATTGCTCATGTTGAAGGAGGCTGGGCTATGCCTAAGACTTGGCTCTTCACAATGCATATAGAAGTCTACGGGAGCGAAGGATATCTAGAGTACAACAGCGTAGATTCTAATCCTCTGTTTCTCTACACTGAGAGATCTATAGAGCTCATTAAGCCAGGGCATTTGGTAGGATACGAACTTGAAATAGCTCATTTCGCGGAGTGCATTCTTAAAGACAAAGAACCTATGGTATCGCTTGTAGATGCGTATAAGGCTCTTGAGCTGTCGCTGGCTGCATTGAAGTCATCACTGAGTCGTGAGCCCGTAAGCTTACCTTTACGAAAGGTGAAAACATGAGGAGGTGTAAAGTAGGACTTATTTCAGCCAAAAGATTCCCGGCAGTCTCTTTCTTAAAGAGCCTCTTAGAGCATTCTGACGTGTCTAGTGTTCACGTACTTAAGGAAGACTATATCAGAGTATCAAAATATGTCGAAAGAGGACTAGGTAAGGTAAGTGTACATGAAGAACTTGAGAGTCTTTTTGATGAAGTGAACTCTCTTGTGGTAGTATCGACAGACCGGAAAGATAGGGCTTGTGCTTTACAAGCACTAGAGAGGAACATACCGGTGCTGATAGATGGTCCTATAGCCGATGATATGAATGGCTTAAAAAAAGCTATAGGCAGCGCCGATAATCTTTACGCAGTTAATGTTCTTCTATACGACGAGTGTTTCAGAGAACTCGTTAGTCTCGCTAGGAAAGATACACTAGGGGAAGTACTCTCGGTGTCTGTGACAAGCAGGCTAAAAGTATATGATAGAAAGTCTGTTCTAGATTCTCTATACAGCTTCCTCTATGTACTTATTGATTTACTCAGCAAGACTGTTGAAGAGCCTATAGAGAATACCGTAGTAGCTGCTGAAGCGAGCGATGCAGGCATATTTACTCTCTTTGAGACATCGAATAAGAGACTGGTCAGTATAGATGTGCACTACTGCAGAGATAGAAATGAGATAAGGGGCATAGTACTAGGCACAAGTGGAGCTGTTGTACTGAAGTGGCCAAAGAGAGATATATTGGTATATTCAACGCAATATACTGGTAGAATTTACTACGGTGAAGAGTTCTCAATGATAGTCCTCGATAAATTCTTAAGAGGGCTTCTTGAGGAGGCGAGAATAGATTCTGAGCGTCTGGAGTACTTACATGAAATATTATTCGGCTTAAGGAAAGTTACTAAAGGAAAGTAAGGGAGGGGTTTTGTCTGCTATTGCACATAGATCTCTGATGCTGTATGCTCTCTCTATTTTTTCCGGAGAGATTTTGAAGCTTTCAGGAGTTTCGTCTAGTTCCTCGGCTTTCACGAATCTCCACTTCTTTTCACTTCTTATCCTAATAGCTATAAATGCATATCCTCCAGCTCTCTCAGCAAAATCAAGAAGTTTATTGATTTTGTCTTTCTCTATGTAGATAGGTTCTCTAGACTTTCTATATTTTATTTCAAAAATAAAAATACAACCATTTTTCAGTGCTACGAGGTCGGGGCAGAATCTCTTTTGTACTCTAGCACCGCTGGCAGGACCTCTAATACAGGCGAAACCCTTATCCCATAGTATCTGCGCTAATTCTCTTTCCCACTTAGCTCCTTTGTCTTTTTTCATAGTGTTTCAAAGAGCTTCTTTATACTTTCTTCATATGGAGGATAAGCAATTCCCTTTTCTGTGATAATAGCTGAGACTTTATCGGGAGGTGTTATGTCAAAGGCAGGATTTAGGACTTTAATTCCTTTGGGGGCTATTTTAACTCCTCTAATAGTGGTTACTTCACTAGGATCTCTATTCTCTATTATTACTTCTTCTACCTTTGACTTTAAATCAAAAGTGGATAATGGTGCAGCAACGTAGAAGGGAACTTTGTGTGTATGTGCAACGCAGGCTATGGTATAAGTGCCTATTTTATTTATTACATGTCCATCTTTTAATATTCTGTCAGCACCTACTATTATTTTGTCGACTAATCCTTTACTTATTACATAGCCAACCATATTATCTGTAATAAGTGTGACATCTATTCCATCGTACATAAGCTCGAAACAAGTAAGTCTAGCTCCTTGGAGGAGAGGTCGAGTTTCAGTAGCTACTACTTTAATATGTTTGCCGGACTCTATTGCGGCTCTTATTACTCCTAGTGCAGTGCCGTAGCCAGCCGTAGCTAGGGCGCCTGCATTACAGTGAGTCAGTACAGTATCTCCGTCTTCAAGCAACTTAGAGCCTATTTTTCCTAGTCTTCTATTTGTTTCTATATCTTCTTCAAGTATCTTTAGTGCTTCCTTAATTATAGCATCTTTGAGGTCTTGTGTGGACGAGTATTCTTTATTAATTATGTTTTTCATTCTTTCAATCGCCCAGAATAAGTTCCTAGCAGTTGGTCTAGTTCTCCAGAGAGTTTCGCATGCTGAAAGTAGCTCTTTTCTGAGGCTTTCTACACTTGAGGCCTTACTGTGATATGCGGCTAAAGCTACTCCAAGGGCTGCCGCCACACCAATTGCTGGGGCTCCTCTTACCTCCATAGTCTTTATAGCTTTGGCGACTCTCTGAGGATCTGTGGTTTCTATATACTCTAATTCATCTGGAAGCAATGTCTGGTTTAATATAAGAACTGTGCCGTCCTTCCATATGAGTGGTTGCAGACTGTTCTTATTCATACTATGATTATAGTAAGGGTAACTCTTTATAAGTATCTGCTCAGGAGGAGTGTATGTGAATGAATATTTGTGGGTTGATGTGTTGACGCCTAAGCAGGCGAGAATAGCTGTTGAAATTTACAGAGCTTTGTCAAGGAGTTACCCGTTTCTTATAACTGCAAGAAAATATGATTATACTTTAAAAGTTTTAGAAAGGTTTAATGTGCCCTACATAGCACTGGGGGGTCACGGAGGTAAAAGCCTTGAAGGAAAACTCTTAGCGAGTGCCGGAAGAACTCTCGATTTAGCGAAGTATATTATTGAAAGAGAGTATAAAATCAAGTGTCTTATATCGTATCCTTCGCCTGAAGCAGTGAGAGTGGCTTTTGGTTTAGGTATACCGATCATAGTTTTGACAGATACTCCTCATGCTTATCATGTGTCTCTTTTGACCCTGCCTTGTGCTAACTTTATAGTGATTCCAAAGTGTATTGATCCGGAAAAACTTGCCTTCGCAGTAAGTGACTTAAGCAAAGTGAGAACTTTTGACGGCGTTTTTGAAAAAATATGGATAAGAGAGATTCCTCCTAAAATAAATGAAATAAAGGAAATAGGTTTGAAAGCAGGAGAGTACTTGGTATTTAGAATGGAAGAGGCTAAAGCCGCATATTATTCGTGGAAGATCCTGTCTCCAGTGTTGAGAGTTGCCACTATGCTAAGAGGCATCTTTGACGAAGAAAACTTTGTCTTTATGCCCCGATATTCTGATCAAGAAAAGTTAATTCGAGAAACATTCCCTAGAGCTAGAGTCTTGGAGAAGGCTGTGGATTCTCTGGTTTTATCCTATTATGCCCTGGCAGTTATAACTGGTGGCGGCACATTAGCTCATGAAGCAGCACTTGTGGGGACGCCTTCAATTACTCTCTTCCCTCGACACTATGAAGTGGAAGAGTATCTTCAGAGAAGAGGTTTCCCTCTAAGGCATTTTATACAGCTGGACAGAGAAACACTTAATGAGGTACGGCATTTCGTTGAAAAACAGACTAGAGAAAGAGAGAAGTACTTAAGTCTTCTTAGAGAACTCGAGGATCCCTTGCCGCTTATCGTAAAATTAATAAGATCCTTAGAAAGATAAATTTTTAAGCTACTATTAGTGTTGTAGAGAGGGGTTAAATAATGGAATATGTGTATGCATCCTTGCTACTACACTATGCAAAGAAACCGATAACAGAAGAAAATGTGAAAAAAGTCTTAGAGGCTGTAGGAGTTTCGGTAGATGAAGTACGACTTAAAGCACTTGTAGCTGCATTAAAAGAGATAGATATAGAAGAAGCTATTAAGTCGGCTGCTGTACCTGTTGCTGCGCCAGCAGCTGTAGCTACGGCTGCGCCAACTGCCGCACCTGCTGCTGAGGAGAAAAAGGAGGAGGAAAAGGAAAAGAAGGAAGAAGCCTCCGAAGAAGAAATAGCAGAGGGCCTAGCTTCGCTTTTTGGCTGAGCTCTCTATTTTTGAGTATTTTCTCAGCAGTTCAGCTAGCTTTTTTGGCTCATCACAATATAGCCTAACTACTATCTCCTGTCCTCTTACAAATGATGGAATTCCCTTTACTCCGATTATGTCAACGAGTTTTCTTGAACCTTGAGATTTTATAGCTTTAGCCTTTAGTGGAAATTTTAGCGGAGTTGTTCTATTTATGATCAGGCCTCTATCTGTAAGAACATAGTGTGTTGGAATTAAGTAATAGGGGCGGCCTCTACTCTGGTAGTATCTGTGGGTTATTTTATATGGAATATACGACACAATTATAAACGATGAGAAGAATACGAGAAATCCCACGAATTTAGAGAATGTCTCATCATGTACGTACTTCTGAACAATACCAATTATATAAGCCATTAACGTTTCCTTTAGCCCTGGAATTATTAGTATTACGAATAAAATTACTAAAGGTAAAAAGAATGCTAGCGCCATGATCCATTCCGAGCCAGCTTCTTTCTTTAAAAAAATCTTATCTCTTTCTCTTAATTTAATTATTCTAGCTGAGCTTACTTCTAGTAGCTTTTCTCCACCTAAGATATACTCGAGGTCCTTTATGGTTTTTCCAGTCTGTTTTCCAGTAAATATCATAGTTACAGCAAACATTACTACGAGGTATACGATGATCAGGTAGAAGTAATACTGAGGAAAGTAGGCTGAGACAAACGCTATAGCTACTAGTGTAATTATGCTGATAAGTATAGATGTGCTCCTTCGGTAATTCATAACTTTCTCCCAGCAGAGATTAGAGAAGAGTTATTTAAATCCTATCATTGAGGAGGAATTGAGATCAGTCCAGCTTTTTATCCCAGAAAATCCTTGTCTTAATAAATCTTTTTTCTGCCTCTATGACTTTTAAAATCAAGTCTCTCTCGTCTCTAGCAGATGATAAGATTTTAGTAGCGGTAGCAACACCTATTCCTCTTCCAGCCAACACTAATGCCGCTTTTCTTCCATATGATAAGTAAAGAAGAGCTGATTTTTGCAAGTAATTAAGTAGATCTTTTTCTTCAGGTGATAGCTTTTTTCTACTTTTGAACTTTTTCAACACGCTGATAGCCTTGCTTATCTCTCTTGGGACTATAGTCATTACAGATGATTTGCAGAGAGGGCATTCAATGCTATCAGGCAGATTTTTTACTTTAAGTGAAGTAGACCAGTTAAGGCAGTGCATACATAATATGCCTATAGTTTTATTAAGTAGGCGGTCTCGAACTATGTTCACTATGAGCGATGTTGGCACTAGCTCATAAGAGTGCTCGTATCTGGCATAAGACTTAATAATAGCGTTAGCTAGAGGAGAGAATTCTTTTTCTATAAATCTGTATGTTACATTAATTTTTCCACACTTTATTAAGTTTATAATGTTCAGTGTGCCAGTTAGGTCAAACTTAGACATTAAAACTTCTTTTAATGCTTCTTTACTTAACGGAGTATTATCGTAAATCTCTATAAGCTTTCGTAGCAATTTAAGCGAGACTTCCTTCTCCAATATACCGAATCTCCTTGCTACATGAATAAATTTAATTCTGTATGCCGGGCTCCTTTTTGCTCCGCTTAGAATTAAGTCTCTTATATTATTTCTCTTTAAAGAAAATACTTCGAGAATATCGTTTATATTAAGTCCTCTAGGAGAGTATATTAGTATTCTATAGGGGTCGCTGTAGTATTTTACAGAAAGTCCTCTTTTCTTAGATAAGTACTCTGCAATAAGTAAAGCTAATGTATTATTTATTCTTGACCCGAAGCATCCATGAATTACTGCTGTGTCCTTGCTATACTCGATGTATACTGTGCGGTCATCAGGGACTGGGTGACCTTCATTTATCTGTTTGCGAATAAAGTTTACTAATTTCTTAAAAAGATCCTCACTAAGGTTATACTCTCTAATTATATTACTTTTTATTCTTTCGTTTGATGAGAGAATGTACTCAGCTAGTCTCCTCCTTAATGATCCTACTTCACGAGCAGTTTTAAAAGCCACGGGAACCATTTCTCCTATCCAGGAAGGCACTGCTGCAAGAGGATTTTCTGAGGGAAATACTTCAATAACCCCGGCTGCTTCGTCTATGAACTCTATTTTCCAGACTCTACCAGCTAAGATGAAGTCATAGTCTTCCTCACAGAAGCTAGCGACGTATTCTTCGTCAAGTTCACCTATATATTTATTTGAAACTACATCATGTACTTTAAATCGCTTGACGTCTGGTATAGTAGATGCGTGTTCAAAATAGTACTTATAGATTCCTTTTCTTCCCTTTAAGTATTTGTGGTCAAGTAATATTAGATACCCTAGCTCCTGCAGAAAAGTGACAAGCTCTATGAGTTCATTTAATGTGAGGCCTCGGTAGTAATGTGACCTTGATATTACTCTGTATAGATTATATAAGCTTATTTCTTTGTATTCTATAAGCATACCTATTATCTGGTGAGCTAGTACATCATAGGGTTTGTCTGGAATTAAAATGGCTTCATAATTTCCTTTAGTAGCTCTCCTAGACAGAACTAAGGATTCCATTAAGTCATCTTCATCAATAGCCACTATAATTCCTCTCGACACTTTCCCTATTCTGTGACCTGCTCTTCCCACTCTTTGAGCTAGCTTAATGGCTTGTCTAGGAGACATGTACTGTATGACTAAGTCTATGTGTCCTATATCTACGCCTAATTCAAGAGAAGAGGTGCATATGATCGCCTTTATTTTTCCTTCCTTAAAACCGGTTTCTACAGAAATTCTCTCTTCTCGGGAAAGCGAGCCGTGATGTACGAAAAGAGGAATCGACGGGTCTAAAAGTTTAATACGCGATGCCAGTCTTTCGACAAGATCCCTAGTATTAGTAAATATCAAAATACCTCTCTTTCTGTTAAGAGTTTCTATTATGTACCTGGCTCTGGCAACGGCCTCTGGAGATAGTCCTGTCTTATTAGATAGTTCTTCATCTATGTTTGAAGGAACTGGATATAGAACTTTAATATCTAGTCTCTTAGCTTCCTCGACAATTATGTCGTAAACTGGCTGAGGGCCTCCAAGAATCTTTTTGGCTAAATTAACGTTTCCTATGGTTGCTGAAAGTCCTATACGCTGTATCCTATATCGAGAGATCTCTTCTAGTCTCTCTAAGGCTAAGGAGAGCTGGACTCCTCTCTTGTCGTCTATTACTTCATGTAGTTCATCTACGATGATCCATTTTAAATTTCTTAAAGCTAGTCTGAGTTTTTTGCCCACGAGAAGAAATTGTAGTGTTTCAGGAGTAGTTATTAGGATTAAGGGAGGCTTAGCGGAGATTTTTCTTCTTTCAGATTTTGTAGTATCACCGTGACGAATAGCTATGCTTATTCCTACTTCGCTAGCTATTCTTTCCATTCTTCTAAAGATATCTCTGTTTAAAGCTCTTAGAGGAGTTACATAGAGAGCTTGAATTCCACTATTTCTGTTTTGTAGTATCATAGAGTATACTGGGAGAAGTGCTGCTTCTGTTTTACCAGAACCTGTTGGAGCAATAATCAGAGTATTAAGTCCCTTTAGAATTAGCGGTATTGACGCTAGCTGAACTTTAGTAGGTTTAATATACCCGTATTTTTTCAGTACTTTTCTCAACTCCGGATGAAGTAAATTAAATACCATATTTGTCCCTAAAATCCTGGGTGTAAAGTATAATACAGGGGAAGTAAAATATTTTCCGGGGATATTAATGTCAAAGAGTAAGATACCTCCTCATAAGCACTGTAAGGTATGTGGGAAGGTAATATCACCGGATCAGGACTACTGCAGTAGCAAATGTGAAGCTATAGATATAAAGCAGAAGAAGGAGGCAGAGTTTGTTAAAAAAGTAAGTCTGATAGTAATAGCTTTCTTCCTACTAGCAATGATCCTATCAATGTTGAGAGGACTTGGCGGATAACTAGCTAACTAGGGTATGGAATACCTATTGGAAATACTTAGGGAATATTCACGTATATATTTGTGATATTGAATGTCTCTCTAATTAATTCGAATTGTAAAACAACTTCTGATGCATATGAAGCTGAAAATAGAGTTTTTTAAATCAAAAACATGCGTAAACTGTCCTAAAGTAAAAGCTCTCCTAAAGAAAATATTAGCTGAAAAGGGTATTCGATATGAAGAAGTAGTTATTGAGAGAGATATAAAAGAAGATCCTGATGCTCTAACAGATTTATTAATGCTTGATGCACTTTCGGTGCCAGTGGTTAAAATAGGTGATAGAGTACTGTACGAAAATGATGCATTAAAAGAAGAGAAGCTGAGAGAAGCCGTTGACGAATTTTTATATCAAGAAAATTTGAGTTAGAGAGAAATGCATTCGATAGCTATATATAGCTCTGATACTAAATCCAAAGAATAGGTGTAAGGCTTATGTCTATGAAAATTAAAGCAGTTCTTAAAGATAAGTCGAATGAAAACCAGCTATATGTAAGGAGGTCTGATGGAGTAATGATACCTTTTGACAGGGAATATATTGTTCAAAGCCTTCTTAGAGAGACCAAGCTCGCGAAAATACTGTTTGGAGTAGAGCCTATGAGCAGAGAAGAGGCAGAGTTTATTGCAAAAGAAGTAGAGAACGAGATTCGCAGAATGAAACTTAAGTTTCTTAGCGGGCCTTTGATCAGAGAGCTAGTATGCGTAAAGCTACTTGAACGCGGCTATGATATTTATCGTAATGTATACACTAGGGTGGGATGCCCGCTTTTCGAAGTTTATGAGATCGATAAAGGTAGTGGATTTGAGGCCAAGGAGAACGCTAACTTACAGCTAAACCCTGAGACCTTTCATAAGAAAAAGGCAGATAGGATGTGCAAAGAGGCTTACCTCTTAATGATGCCTCCCTACATGGCTGACGCTCATTTAAGAGGAGATATTCATATACACGATTTAGAATATTTCTTCACCAGACCATTTTGTCAGGACCATGACCTACGCTTCTTCTTTTATTATGGGTTAATGCCTGATGGTACAGGTACTCATACTGCAGTAGCAGGGCCTGCTAAACATCCAGAGGTGGCTATTCTTCATGCAGCTAAGGTTCTAGGCAGTGCTCAAGTGAATTTTTCAGGAGGACAAGGATTCTTCAACTTCACTGTGTTTATGGCGCCCTATCTTCAAGGGCTCAGTAGAAGAAGGATAAGGCAGCTAGCCCAGATGTTTCTCTACGAAATGATGCAAGCCTACGTTGCGAGAGGAGGGCAGCCCGTATTCAGTTCAATACAAATAGAAGCTGGTGTTCCCAAGGTTTGGAGAGAGGCTCCTGTTGTGTATGCAGGTAAAGTATGGAAAAACTTAACCTACGGGGATCTGGAGGACGAGGTAAAGGCTTTCGCGTTAGCTCTGTTAGAGGAATATATTAAGGGAGATTATCGTGGCAAAATGTTTAACTTTCCTAAACCAGAAGTGGTTCAGCGCAGAAGTTACTGGACTAACGACGAATATGAGAAGGTGATGCATAAAGCAGCGGAATTAAGTGCGAAGTTTGGGTCGACTTACTATGATAACGTCATTCCGTCTTATAGAGGAGGAGAGGACGGAGTATCGTGCTATCAGTGTTGCGCGTACTCTTTCTCCGAAGGACCTGATAGCGATATGTTTTGGGATAAAGTGAATTTTATTGATGGAGCGCACTTTGCAATGGGAGGATTGCAAGTAGTTACAATAAACATGCCGAGATTAGCGTACAAGGCTAGGGGAGATGATGATAAACTATTCGAGGTATTAAGAAAGACCATGGAGATAGCTAGAGATGTTCTGCTTTATAAGTATGAAGTTATGAAAAGACAATACGAAGCGGGATTAATACCATTTGCTTCACAGAAGCCTAAGGGTAGTAAGTATCCGCTAGTCAATTTAGATGACTTAGTTCTCACAATAGGAGTAGTGGGAGTTAATGAAATGGTGCAGTGTCATGTAGGATACCAGCTTCACGAGCATAGTGAAGCTCTGAGATTTGCTCTAAGAGTTATTGTTGAAATGGAGAGGATTAAGCGTGAATTCGAGGAAGATACAGGGAGGAAATTCGCTATAGCTAGGACGCCGGCGGAAAGCTGTGCACAGAGGCTGGCTGTCTGTGATCTAATTCACTATAGAGACCAGGCCGTAAGATACGTCAAAGGAGATATCAAGACAGCTTTGTCTAGGATTAAGTATACAAGAGATTTGCCCATATACTACACGAACGGAACTCACGTAAATGTTTCTGCTAAGATACCTTTACTTAAACGTATGAAAATAGAGCAGAAGTTCTTCCCAATATTATCTGGAGGAAATATATTCCACATATGGTTGGGCGAGGCGAATCCAGACCCCGAAGCGATTTTCAAGCTTAACAGGAGAATAGCTCTTGACTCATGGATAGGATACTGGAGCTACACTAAAGATCTGACAGTATGTAGAGTATGCGACTTCACCTCAGGGGGGCTCTTTGAAAAATGTCCACGATGCGGATCAGGGGATATCAGCTGGTACAGCAGAATTACTGGATACTACCAGGAGGTACAGGGCTGGAACGAAGGAAAGAAGCAGGAGTTAAGAGATAGATATCGCATTTCCCTTAGTTAAGAGTTTTTAGGAGTTCTTCTAAATCCTTTGTATCATGTTTAATCTCTTTTAATCTCTTTATTTCCTCCTCTATGATAGATTTTAGCTTAGTTTTCCAGTAATCAGGAGCTTCTTTGAAAATTCTACAAGCCTTATCAAGCAGTCCCGTCCTGATAATATAGGTGTAATATTCGTCTAAGGGGACAGTACTTATTCTATTACCTTTCATGATAATAACATATCCTGCTTCATAGTCAACACCTTCCTTTACCTCTTCCTCGGCTTTACGAAGAAGTGATATGTCAACTACTTTACTACCATAAATTTCAGCAGCTCTAACTACTTTATCTAAAGCTCCTCCGAGACTCGCTATCTCCCTTAAGTCTTCTTTCGACAGCGGCAACGAATATCTTTTAGCGCCTATAACCATGTGTCCCGAAAGCCCTTCTACATTAGCTGTAGGTATTTTGACATCTAAAAAAGAGTCACAAACAAATAACTCTATTAATTCACTCTCTCCAGAAGGATAATGAATTCTGACAGCTTCGCTCCAAAGCTTTGCACTAACTTCTCCTAAAATTACTGGACCTTCGAAGAAAGGTACATTGTATTTAGATGCAAAAAATTTTGCTAATCCTTCTGTTGGTCCTAAGATTTCAAAAATTACTGCATTTTTCCAGTTCTTACAGGTCTTTAATTTTATCTCTCTTCGACTACTAACAACTAATCCTACTTTCCCTAATTCCTGAATTAATTTATTCTCATCGACTTGATCGTCTTTAATAAATCCGAGTACACCCAATTATAGCACCTATCTTTATATCTATCTATAGTAGATATTTTTAACGGAAAAAGAGTAGCGGTAAGCCGATGATGACCGTGTTGGTGTGTGAACCATGAGCATAGACGGGCGAGCTGAGGAGTAAAGTCACTAAACTAGTTTAAAATTAATTAAAGGGAGCTCCGAATAGGGTCTACTTAAGTTCAAGCCGATTCCGCGAAGTTTTCTCAGAATCACTTTAGGTGTTTTCTAAGTAATAACCTCATGATATTTTACTATCAGAAGAAAAATAATATATATCTATACAAAGCAGAAATAGTGATGTTTAAGCGAACATTGCCTACAGTGTATTTCTTAGTTCTAATACTTTTATCAGTGCAGCTACCCGTGCTTTCAGAGTCTCAAAAAATTCGCAGAAGTGAGTCTTTGAAAGTATCTGTTAATAGATATTCTCTTGAGGGAGTTGTATACAAAGTAATAAAAGCGCCTGAGTTCGGCTTTGTTTATATAACTGTGAGAAAGCTTGGAAGATATATAGTTTATATATTTAATAGTGAAGGCTTACTAAAAGTAGTGAATCCCTATAGACCATTCTTCGCTTACTCTTCTCTCTTAAGAGCCTTAGTGTCTATCACGAGAAACAATAGTAAAGTAGTCATATTAGATCCGCTAAACTTAGATATTGAAAGAAGCTTAGCGTCTATTACGCGGCCACCACAGGCTACTACACCAATAGACATTATATGTGAAGGCGATAAATTAGTGATATGCTACATGGGCGCTTTTTCTGCTGAGGGGGCTACTAGGACTGGTAGAATGATTCAGGTATACTCTTTAATATTGGGTAGAGAGCTTTGGCATACACGGCTCAAAGTTGGAGTCTATGTAGACGTATATTCATGCCAGTTTTCCCCTAATGGAGAGTATCTAGTTATACATGGCACAGATACCTTATGTAGGATATGTAGAGAGTGGAGCGATTTTATCGAAATAGTGAAATCTACTACGGGCGAGAAGATAACTAATAGAGATGCATCTAAGTATGGTAAGAGCTGGTATAAGGCTCTTTCAGAAGGAGTACTAATAAGCGTAGAGAATAAGTATTCTAGACATAAATGGCAAACAATATTTATTGACTATAAAGGCGATTTGAAATGGGCTTTTTCCAAAGATGATCCAACTGAAAAATACTATGATGCTGTTGAGATAGATGAAGCAATAATATATTCTTCTATAACAAGTAAAGGTCAGGCTTTAGGAGCTATCGACAAGAATACTGGGAGTAGGCTATGGAGATTCGAGTTTTCAGATTCACAGCCCTTTAAGCTTGATGGAGCTAAGGATGGTAGACTTATTGCAGCTAATAGTGATAGAGCTACTTTATATGACATTGATGGGAGGAAACTATGGGAATACAAATTTAACGACGGGTATCAAGTTGATTATTGCTTATGGATAGATTCAAACACATTTATTGTAGCTAAAACTAATCTAGTATATTTCTTTAAAATTAAAACTGAGAGAAAATATTTACTAAAAATAGATATAAAAGATGATAAAGGCAGTCCTTTAAAGAATACTATCCTAGTAATTTACAATGCTTCAGATATGTCTTTGTTAACGAAAATAGTACTTAAAGAAAAGAGTAGTACTACCTTAACATTACCTAAGGGAGATTACTTAATTCAAGTAGAGAAGGAAGGATATGGTGAAACTGTAGAAAAAATTTCGTTGAGTGCCAATATGTCTTTAACTATAAATCTTAATAAAATCGTAAAAAAGAAGTCTTCCGAAGCAGATTTAGAAAAAGTGGAGGTAAGACTAGTAGATCTTTATGGTAAACCTTTAAGAAATTCTGAAGTTATATTGTATAGAAAAATTTCAGAAGGGCATTATCAGCTATACTCAAGATTAAGGACAAGTGACGAGGGATTAATATCTTGGGTATTGAAAAAAGAAGATAAAGGAATATTTAAAATAGTAGTTCCCAAGTATAGTTGGAGCAAAGAGATAGCTGTTGAAATACTTCCATGTAACATAGAACTTCAAGTACTTATATCTGAGAAATATCCCCTAATAATAGAGGCAATAATACCACCTAAAGTGTCTATTAAAATCTTTAATGAAAGTGGGCTTACTGTATATTCAGATGATATTGAAGGAGCTACTGTTGTAGAGCTAAAGCCAGGCCTATATAAGCTAGAAGTATTTGCAGAAGGATATAAGAAGGAAGTAAAAGTTATCAAAGTACCTGAAGTAATGAAAGTAAGCCTATATCTAGAAGAAGAAAAAAGAAATAAAGAAAACATTATGCTTACATCGATTAAAGACGTAATTAATACTCTTAAAGAACACTCCCTAAAGAGTGAAATCCTGAATAGGAGAATCCCTGCTCCTCAGTTTAAAGTAATTGATGTAGAAGGTAGAGTTCTAAGTTTAAGAACCTTTAAAAACAAAATAATTATCCTTGAATTTTTCTACATAGGCTGTCATGGATGTGAAGACCTTATTCCGCTACTGCACAATCTCTCACGTTACGACAATGTAGTCATAATTTCAATAGATGTAAGACCTAATATCGATACTCGAGATAAGCTCTTAAATTATATGGAAAGATTTAATATAACGTGGTACGTAGTTGGAGATACATCAAATTTAGCTGAAGTTTACAGAATTTCAGCAACACCTACAGTTTTTGTTATTAAAGATGGTTATATTTTAGCATCCTTTGTCGGTTATAAAGAAAACATAGTGACAACAGGACCGGGATATTCTAAAATAATTCTTAGAGTAAAGCTGAGTCAGATATTAGTACTGATAGCTATTGCTGCAATTATATATATAATTTACGAAGAGCTTAAAGAGTAACATAGTAAACATCTATTTCTTCTAGAAATTTTTTCAGCTTATGAAAAGGAACTATAAAAGTTCTATAGAGTACTTTAGTGCTTAAATCCTTGTAAACGATAAGTATAGGAAAAACATGATTAAACTTGTATCCCTTGTACTTAAAGTAGTCAGCTAGTCTCGTAGTTCTCTCCCAGTGTTTAAGTGCAGCTTTTGAAATTCCTCCGCTTAGCCTAAACCACTGTTTACAGTCTACACTTAAAATTATGTTACTCTTTATTCCAACGATATCTACTTCATGTCGCTTTCCATGAATTTTAAATCTAAAATTTCTTAAGACCTCATATGAGTACTGACTTATTACTTGTGAGCAGAGTTCTTCGAACTCCTTCCACGTAAGCATCTCCACTACTTCTTCAAGAGGACAGCCCTCATCTAAGGCTTTATAAACGAATCTTGCTAAATCTTTTATGAAAACTTTGTCTTTGTCCAAGAATACGATCTCGTTAGCTATTAATGATTTTAATAGAGTTTTAAGACATGGAATCATGTTCACTAGTTTATCCAAGAACTCCATAGAATGTTCTTTTTTCGAAGAATATAAAATAGCTAAATAGGCAGCTGGCTTAGGGCCTCGGGTAATGGTGACGGCCTTTATCTTCCATTGAATAACTTTTTCTTCTTTCATCATTTAGCCCTTAGATATTGTCCTTATCTATTTTATTACTAATTCTCTATAACTTAGTTCTTTTATCTCTCCTGACTCAAAATAGATATCGCGTTTAACTCAGTATATATTTAACAAATAATAGCCAGCAGTTAAGGTCCATAAATTTAATAGATTACGCCTGTAAATAGTCTGGGTTAAAATGAAGATAGTTGATTTAAAGTGGGCAGTATATCGTTTAGAGAATATTCAGCCTTTTAGAATAGCCTACGGGGTGTCTGAAGCTAGCAATAACATATATGTTAAAGTTACATTAGAAGATGGAACCGAAGGTTTTGGAGAAGCCTGCGGGTCTAGGAGAGTTACAGGAGAGGTTTACGAAACAATAATTTCTTTCCTAAAAATAGTAGCGGAACAAATTGTAGGAGAAAGTATATTTAATATTAATAGAGTTATTGAAAGTCTATACAAAAATATTAAAGGAAATACTGCAGCAAAAGCAGCTCTGGACATAGCACTTCATGACGCTTGGGCTAAAGCTCTCAGTCAGCCGCTCTACAAGGCTTTGGGCGGGCAGGTTAATGTAGTTGAATCCGATTACACAATAGGCATAAAAAATATTGATGAAATGTGTAAAGAAGCACAAAACTTTGTAGAAAGGGGCTTTAAGAAACTTAAAATTAAAGTGGGAGTGAATCCTCAAACAGATCTAGATATTGTTAAGAGAATAAGAGAGAGTGTAGGTTATGATATAGAATTGAGAGTCGACGCGAATCAAGCATGGAGTCCCAAGACAGCTGTAAAACTAATTAAGCGGATGGAACGCTATGAAATAGAATTCGTAGAGCAACCTGTCCCAGCATGGGATTATTCAGGACTTAAATTTGTTAAAGATAGGGTAGATGTTCCTATAACGGCTGATGAGTCTGTATTGACTTCAAGAGATGCTTTGAATTTAATAAGAATGGATGCCGTTGATCTAATAAACATCAAGTTGATGAAATGCGGGGGAATAAAAGAGGCTATTAAAATTGCTCACGTAGCAGAAGCGGCTGGAATAAAATGTATGATAGGCTGTATGAATGAATCTTCTCTTTCGATAGCTGCTGCAGCGCACTTAGCTATGTCTACGAAGAATATAGTTTACTACGACCTAGATTCTCCTCTAATGCTGAAGAATGATCCATCAGAACCTAAATTGAGATATGAAAAAGGAGTTATAAAGCTGTCTGATCAGCCAGGAATAGGGATAAGTGTTGAGAAAGTCTTTTCCTAGAATTATAGTAGTAACTGGAACTCCTGGAGTAGGAAAGACAACTATTTCTAAAATTTTAGCTAAAAGACTACAGGCAGAATATATCAGTTTGAGAGAACTGGTACTAAAATACAGACTCGTTTTAAACTACGATAGAGAGCTTCTGAGCTGGATAATAGACGAAGACAGAGTCAGAAGAATTCTAAGGAAAAGCATTCTAAGAAAGCAGTCTAAAAAAATAGTAATAGATACACACATACTCTCGGTTATTGATAGCGATCTAGTAGATATTGTGGTCGTTCTCAGACTGCACCCTAAACTGTTGCTAAAAAGGCTTAAGGAGAGACACTATCCTCTCAGTAAGATTAAAGCAAATATTCAATGTGAGGTTATGGGTCTATGTACGGCAGAAGCTGTAAGTATTTTTAGTGAAGATAAAGTAGTCGAAATAAATACATCAGACAGAGAGATTGAAGAAGCATTAAATGAAGTAGTTAACGCACTTAATAATCCGGAGAAGTATAGGCCGGGAAAGATAGACTGGTCTCAAGTAATTTTTGAAGATGAACTCGTAAAGTACCTCACTTAGGTTTTAGCTTGCTTAGGTATAATAAACGCTACTAGTCTTCTTTGAGCAAGCATATTTAGATACGTTATTAGCGAGACTTCAGCTTCTCTAGGTCTGAGCTTATATTTCTTACATAGTTCGTTAATTATGTCTTCTATTGTATGATTTCCATCGCATAGCTCCCATACAAAACTTCCGACAGTATCTAAGATTATTTTTCTCTGTTTACTTACTTTAAAAAGCTTGGTCATCCAAGTATCTTTCATTTTGACTATAAGAGCTATTTCGCCACTTTCATATTTTTTCCACTCTACGAGAGGATTTCGTATAGGCTTACTTTTAAGGATTATTTCCTTACTGGGCTGCAAAGGCGTCTTTTCAGGCTTCTTTTTCTTCTTAAAGAATGGTAGTTTTATCATTCTCTCTATTATTCGCTCTGAGACAATTTATATTTTCTGCTAGATTGGAAACATTCTTTGCAGAAATAGATATGCTCAGAAACTTCTATTGCGCAGTCCTCACATATTTGCCTTTCACAATTTTCACAAAGAGCTATAGAAAGGTTTTTTCCGCATATCCTGCATAAGGTATCCGCACAACAGGCGCATACATCCTTTTCCTTATCAAAATCCAGTTCGCAGACTTTCCTACCGCAGAGGGGGCACACGTAGAGAGTATTTACTGAATTGAGACAAATATCGCATACACCCATAACAGCTACCAAAAATGCTAAGCGCACACTATTTAAAAGACTTTTGGGAAAAAGACTTATGATACTCACTACCTATGTCGGAAGTTTTCCTCTAAGCTACTCAAAAGACAACATTCTAAGAATACTCAGAGATGTAGAAAAAATACCCATAGATTATCCATGTTATCCTCAGTTAAAAGACTTTATTTTCCAGTTTCTTCAACCAATTTCGCTAAAGAATCCGAGTTTAGTGACTAAAGACAACGAGTATATTCTAAAGTCGAAGAGCCTAAGGGTATTAGATGAACCCATAGCCGTGGACGACCTATTACTGACGCTGAATTATTTCAAAAATAAGAAGACTATTAAGGGCATAAGAGCCTGTGTTACTGGGCCCTTTACTTTAGCTTCACGTATAGTAGTTTCAGGAAAAGAAAATGCAGTAGGGCTAAGGAAGACGGCTCTGACTGAGCCAGACGTAATTAATGCACTAGCGGAGACTATGTCTAATATATGTAAATATTTTGCTGAAGCGGGAGCGGTGTGGGTTAATATAGATGAGCCTATACTCTCTGTTATTGTAGGCAGAAGAAAAATACTCTATGGACTATCACAGGAATTTATTATAGAAACATTAAATGCTACTATAAGTAGGTGTAATGCTAGCATAAGAGGTATACATGTCTGTGGAGTATTATCACCTCTTCTGAGAGATACCTTGCTCATGACAGACTTTAAAGTACTTGATCACGAGTTCAAAGATACTCCAGCCAATATCGAAATATTTGATAAACAAACTCTAGAAAAATACGACAAAAAAATATCTTTCGGATGCATATCATCAAAAAATACTAGAGTAGAGAACATAGAAGAAACCGTAGCACTAATTAAGAAAGCAGCCAATATAATAGGCATAGAAAACATAGGTTTTATAAAACCTGACTGCGGTTTTAGAGGACTTAAATCTATATGTGGAGAAGAAGAAGCCTACAGAATATCTATTAAGAAACTTAAGTTACTGAAGACTGCGCAAGAGATTATGAATAGAGAATATGGATTTAGCGTATAGTCAGCTGGAATGCTCTTCTTCACCAATCGGCGAAGGACGCGCTCATCATTCACTATAGGTCCCAAAAAATTCTTCAAAAACTGAAAGAATAGTTTTTCTTTTTTCTTCTGAAATAGTGTTTTCAATTTTCTTTAAATAAATCTTCCCTTTCTTAGATAAAACAAGTATCTTTGTAAAAGGCTTAATATAGTTTGCAGTCACATAGCCGTATGCTAGTAAACCTCTCTCTACAAGTTTCTTAATAGCATTTAGTGTTTTAGGACCCATTACATATGTTCCATTAATATCTAGAAGGTCTATTTCATTGGTTATAATGC
This sequence comes from Thermoprotei archaeon, assembly GCA_003650815.1. Taxonomy (GTDB): domain Archaea; phylum Thermoproteota; class Thermoprotei; order Thermofilales; family B15-G2; genus B15-G2. Next base: position 26,239 of record QMSB01000010.1, read on the forward strand.
CTCGTTTTCTCAAGCGGGCTAAGAATTTTTCTAAGGATTCTTCATCAACTCCTTTCTTAAATAATGATACTGTGTAGAGAAGGAGCTTCTCTGTAGTACTGAGCTTAGCCATAAAAATCACTGTGGTTGAGTATCTCGAAAATATATTTTTTACGCATAATGCTCTCAATAGGTCAGTATCTAGATCTTGAGCCAGTTTCTAGCTCTACTTTCAATTTTATTAGAAGCTAGCCATCGAACAATTCCATTGAGGCGCTTTTATCACTTTAAGTAAACTTAAAGATTGCTTAAAGACAGGATTAATTCTGATCTTCGTGAACAGGAAAGATAAACTCCCAAGACTCTCAGAATATGTTGATATTTTCAATACGTTTTAATAACAGCTACTTCAGACAGTTTCATTTATTAGGCTTCAAGAGGCTTAACTGAATGTCCTAGTTCCCAAGGTCTCGGAGCTCTACTCAAACTTCGTCTCATTTTACTTTTATAGGATTTCCCCTCAGTTAGTTAGAGCTATACTTTATAGTGGGTAACAGTCACTTATATTGATAAAAATGTTTAATCAGGTTAGCAGGAAGATAAGAATAGGGACTTCAGGCTATAGTTATGATGACTGGATAGGAGTACTTTATGAAGAACGTGAAAGTAAGTTAAAGAAGTATTCACAAGTATTTAATCTCGTTGAAATAGATTCTACTTTTTATTCCACCCCTAAGCCCGAAGTGGTTAAGTACTGGGCGTCAGTAACTCCTAGAGGATTTATTTTTACAGCTAAAGTACCAAAAGAGATTACTCATAAATGTAAATTAAATCCAAGGAGAGGTGCTGTAAGAGAGTTCATTAAGTTCTGTAAAGTATTAGAGCCCTTAAAGGAGTCAGGTAAACTAGGATGCTTAGTCATACAGCTTCCTCCCTCTTTTACTATAAATGAACTGATCAATCTCTCTAAATTTCTTAAAGAGGTGTCAGCGGAAGATATTCGATTAGCAGTGGAGTTTAGGCATCCTAGCTTGCTAACAGAAAAAGCCTATAAGGTTCTGGAAAAACATAATGCGGCTTACGTGATTGTAGATGAACCCTTACTGCCTTCTCACACAGTGGTTACGTCTGATTTTTGTTATATAAGATGGCATGGTCGAGGGAAAGCACCCTGGTATAACTACCATTACTCGCTGGATGAGCTTAAAGAATGGGTGCCGAAGATACTCGAGTTAGTAGATAAGGTCGAAGTTATATACGGGCTTTTCAATAATCACTTCTACGGATATGCTGTTCATAATGCTCTCCAGATGCTCGTACTATTAGGTGTAGCTAGGCGTAACCAAGAGTACTTTTTAAGAAAAATAGACGAGTACTTTACTAAAAGGGAGCTAGGAGTAAGGAAGCCTATAAGGGAGGTTAAGCCTATACTCATACACGCGCTTAACGTACGTGAGCTTCTCGGGTGCTTAATGGATAGAGCTAGATACAATAGGATGAATGAAATAAAGAAAACCGAAGTAAAGATACTTGAGCTAGGAGAAAAGAAGATAGTGGCTAGGGTAAAAGACTACTCGATAATAATAGACATTGCCGATAAATCAATATTACACGATTGCCCAGACTGGAGTAGAGTTTTAGTAGTAAAGCAGCTATGTAAGCATATTGGGAGGCTTTTCTTAGAATTACCAGAGAGCCGAGCTAGGGAAATACTCTGTGATATAATACAGAACAAAGATATGTGGAAATTTAGACCGCTTACTCGATATTAGCGTGCTGCCTCTTTAAATTCTCTTCCTCTTTACCTAAACGAAACATTAACTCTACAATAACGCCGTCAAGTAACGCCATAACAGTGTCTTCGAAGAGAGTTCCTAAGGGAGCTAATGGTTCATGAATTCCTAATATCTGTCTAGCAAAGTAATCTTTCTCTTTAGCTACCTTAGTACGTCCTGGAACAAATACTATGTGATCTGCTATTTTTCCTAGAGGAGATTCCGGATACGTCGTAATAGCTATTACTTTTGCTCCCACACTTTTAGCTGTTTCAGCTGCAGTCACTATAAGCTTCGTAGAACCCGAACCCGAGATTGCTATAACGATATCTTCTTTACCTATGCTTGGAGTTATCGTTTCTCCAAGTACATACACGTTAAACCCAAGATGCATTAACCTCATAGCAAACGCTCTTCCAACAAGCCCTGATCGTCCTGCACCTATTACTAGTATTTTTTTAGATTTCTCGTAGGCTTCAGCAAGAATATCTATCATTTTCTCTACTTGCCTATCATCTATAAGTTCTAGAGCTTTCATTATAAATAGCGCTATTTCTTTCATTGCTGACTTAACATAAAGTCTACTTCTACTCACAATTAGGTAACTCACCTACTTTTAAATATTTTCTTTAAATTCAGTCTTATTTTCTCGAGAAAATTTATAATAATGGATAGGAGGTTTATTAAGTTCTGTAAAGAGGTAATTTAGTGTACGCTCTCATAGACGGAATAATATTCGGGTTAGCATACACCCTAATATGTCTCCCGGTATGCGGGACTCTAGCTGTAGCAGTTACGTTATTATCGATGTCTGGTATTAGAATTTTTTTAAAAACGACTTTTTACTTTATAATAGGGAGAATCCTAGCTATTAGCTTAATATTTGTTGTCTTTGTTCTAGTGGGAGGATCTTTTGTAAGTAAGCCATTAAGTATTATTATCGAGGGGATATCTGCAGTAATTCTTCTACTTATAGCTTTCTGGATTCTGAAGGGTGCTAGTGCAGGGAAAATCGCTTGTTTGAATATAGGTATATGGTCTACCTTAAGAGTATGTCCCGTTCAATCAATTGCTATAATTAAAGCTCTCTCGCTTACCAGCATTAATGGGTCTATAATGTTTGTAATAGGTTTCTTATTGGTTTCTACTATTCTCATCTTAGGTTTGAGTGTACTAGCGTTTTTTGGAAAATGCTTTTTCATGAAGAAAGCAGAAGTGATGTATTTGAAGAAAGTTGGAGTAGGAGTTCTAATAGTTGAAGCTTGGTTAATGCTGATACACGTCGTAATGGAGATAAACTTTTACTTAAGTCAATAGTACTTTTATATATAAATAAAATATTCATATCTGTGAAAAGACTAGTCATTGCTTTGGGAGGAAATGCTTTACTGAGAAAAGGTGAGAAAGGAACCTTAGAGAATCAATTTAAAAATGCCGAAGTGACAGCTAAAGAAATAGTAGACTTAGCGTTAAAAAATTATAAAATTGTGGTGACTCATGGTAATGGCCCACAGGTAGGAAACATATATCTTCAACAAGAGTTAGTAGCAGATAAAGTTCCCCCCATGGCACTTGATGCATGTGGAGCAATGAGTCAAGGACTAATAGGCTATATTCTTACAGTAGCTATTTTGAATGAGCTAATTAAAAGAGGAGCAGCTGATTATACTGTCGTAACTATAGTAACTCATGTTATTGTTGATGATAAAGATCCGGCGTTCAAGAATCCGAGTAAACCAATAGGACTTTACTACACAGAAGAGGAGGCTATGAGAATACTTAAGGAAAAGAAGTGGGCTTTAAAGCCTGATCCAAGAGGAGGCTGGCGCAGAGTTGTTCCGTCCCCCAGACCGCTGAAGATACTTGAAGCCCCTATTATCAGAGATCTAGTAGAGAGAGACAAAACTATAGTTATAGCTTGTGGCGGAGGAGGTATTCCACTTATATTTAAAGATGGTAAACTTAAAGGAGTCGAAGCAGTAATAGATAAGGATTTGACTTCTGCTAAAATAGCCGTCGATATTAAGGCGGATATTCTTTTAATACTAACTGATGTGGAGAAAGTCGCCTTAAACTACGGTAAGCCAAATCAGCAGTGGATAGATTCAATGACAGTTTCAGAAGCTCGGAGATACATTAGTGAGGGGCACTTTGCTCCCGGCTCAATGCTACCTAAGGTAGTGGCTTCAATAGAGTTTGTCGAGGCTAGCGGAGAAAGAGCCATAATTACAAAGCTTGGTAAAGCTCTGAAAGCTCTACTGGGAGAGACGGGAACGCACATTGTTAGAGGATAATCTTAGCTGATTAAGGTATTCTAACGCAGACTTATGTGAAGAGAAAAGTGAAAGTACCCTTACTCTCCCATAGGATAGCTTATGTCCACAGTACCTGCATCTAACTTTTACAAAAGGGTATAAAACACACATGTAATTTCCGCAGCGCCTACACCTTATTATAGCATACTTTTGCATCAAGAGAACTGTTAAACCAAAAACTATAAGTCTAACTGTTCTCTCATATAGTAGGTGATTAAAGAGATCCGCTCTGAGAGATGATGAGCCCCGACCTCAATGATATTTTTGGTGACAAGCCTTTAAACTATTTTAGAAATTCCTCCCAGCTTTTCGGGTATATTCCTGCTAATAATGCCTTAACTGCTAAAATATCAAGGGGGTTCAGAGGTTTTATTTCTTTACATTCGATTTTTCTCAAATATTCTTGAGCAGATATATACTCAAGAGAATTATTCAATGGATTTTTCAGAATAATATACCTATAAGTAACATTGCCTGGCTGGCTCATGGTGTATTGTGAGAAAGCTTTAGAAAATACTATTAAGTAGAAACCTGCTCTAAATCGCGTAATAGTAGATTTGATGAAATAGCTTAATGGTATTTTATTTTCAGCAGGACCTATAAAATCTAAAGCATCTTCACTAGCCAAATTTTTTCTAGAAGGAGGGTTAAGTAAATCATAGGAGCCTACGCGGTCTTCTACCCTCTTTAACCCCAGTCTTTTCTTTTTGAGTATAAAGCCTCTTAACTCTAAAGACATTAAAGTATATTTTTAGGTGGAGTTAAATAAACTTGGCTGATGAGTCCTGGCCTTAACTGACTAGACTTAATGATGTGTTTGGCTACCAGCTGATCTCTGGCCAAATAATTATAATAACTTTTATTAATTTTAAGATAAATAATCAAGTATTATTGGAATAAAAAAAGATGAAAATAACTGAAATCTATAAATATGCAAAACAGCTCCGAAACTGCTTTTTTACTTTTAGGTAAAGCTTATAAAATCAGTTGAAGGAAGGGTAATCAGTGAATAAAAGGGCTGTGGGTTCAATATGAGTATTGCCCTAGAGAGAATAGTTATCGATATAGTAAAAGAGATAATCGACCAGAATAAAGGAAATGTCGTCTGCGTGAAAACAAGGGATGTTGCCAAAAAACTCGAAAGGCGAGGTATAAAAGCTTTTCGTTCAAAGGCTGTGTATAGAATAATAACTAAAGTTCTTATAGAAGTTTTTAATGCTAAAGCAGTCAAGAGAGGAAGAATATATAAGTACTTCATATATAAAAAACCCGTAAAGGAGATAGCATGAAGAGCAATGATGATAGTCATGCCGACAGAATAATGAAGAATTCTGGGGTAACTGAGCACTGTTCCTACTAAATAGTTTTTCCTTTTATATTTTAATTTCTATTTTCTTTCTTCAGTAGATATAAAATGGAGATAGCTCAGTAGCTGGTACACAAATCACGGAAGGTTTTCATATATTCGTAGATAATACTTCATGAAGTGCTTCATAATGGTTAAATATTAATGAAGATATGAGAAAGGTGTATGGACAAATTAAAGACTATCATTGAGGAGATTAAGGAACTTCACCTAGAGTTTAATGAAGCGGTGTCTTCAGACGATATAGACAATGCAATAAACATAGGATTTAAGCTTTATTCTAAATTAACTGAAGTCTCTAGAACTTATATACTGTTTAATATAATAGACAATACTGTTAAGGAAACTGTCAGCGATATTATAAGAGATTATGAGCAGGCGCTCTTCTATTTACAGGGAGCCGACGATGCTTTAAGAAGTTTCTCTAGTGAATCACTACTTAAAGCTAGAAGAGAAATTTTAAGATTGCTTATAGCATATGTACAGGGGTTAATAGGGTTTGTATTAGGTGCATTAGCGATATTAATGGATTCCGGAAAAGTAGGCTCTTTAGAAAGCTCAGAGGTCAAAGAATCAGCTAGAAAGAAAAATGTTCTCCTTCATATAATATAGCTAAATTGGCGGGCCCGCCGGGATTTGAACCCGGGACCTACGGCTAGCCCCCGTTGTTAGGAGGCCGCCGCTCTATCCTGGCTGAGCTACGGGCCCAACACTATTCTCTCTTTCTTCTTTATAAGCTTTAACACTTGCACCAGAGTTACTTGCGTAATACCTGATCTAACTGGTTTTCATCTAGTACTCTGATTACTTTCCAGTAACTTATTCTACCTCTAGCCCTTTGCTCAACTAGTCCTTTAGATTTTAAGAATCTTAGTATTTGATAAAGTATTGAGTATGTTATGCGAGGATTTTTTTCAGAAATTCTCTGGAATAATATTGGTGTGGAAGTCTCTCCGAGTTCTAATAATTGCCTATAAATTTCCTTTGCTCTAGCTATAGTTAACGGCGATCTACGTCTTCCCATGGATTAAAATATTCAAGCATAGAAATAAAGCTTTTTAGTAGAGATGTCAAGGAATGATTTCCATAGTTAAAATTTTTTCTCCTCGTCTAACCATACTTCTCTCTTTAACATGTATTTTTGTTATTTTCGCTTTAACGGGAGATTTTACAGGAATATGTGTTTTCATACTTTCGATTACAACTAGTGTTTCACCGGGATAGACTATCTTCTCTTCTGAGATATTTAAAGCACTTATTCTACCGGAAATAGGTGAAGTTAATATTAATAATTTATCGTATTTTTTCTTAAATTGAGTAGATAAATTAACATTTCTATAGCTTATATGAGAAATCTTCTTTAATTCTACTATTAAGGCTATCCTTTCAGAATTATTTTTTAAAACGATGACATATCTTTTCATACTTATCTAAGTTTAAATATATCTTTGAAAGTATTCTCCAATACTCTATTTCTCTTTTCAAATATATAATAAATACTGTTTTTCTCGTATTCATATCTCACATAGGCGGGATGCCGTGCTTCTTAGGAAGCTTTATGTAAGGTCTTTTTGTGAGGAGCATTTCTAGTGTTTTTATCAGGAATGGTCGAGTAGTGTGAGGAGGTATTATGTCATCGATATATCCTCTGAAGGCTGCTACAGCTGGTGTAGTTATTTTTTCTCTATATTCTTTAGTAAACTTTAGTAGCATTTCTTGCGGATTTTCTGCTTTTGCTAGTTCTCTCTTATAGATTATTTCTACTGCGGCTTCAGGACCCATTACTGCTATTTCAGCAGTAGGCCATGCTACGACGACATCTGCTCTCAAGTGCTTACTCGACATTGCAATATATGCTCCTCCATAGGCCTTTCTTACAATGACTGTTATTTTAGGAACTGTAGCTAAAGAGTACGCGTATATTATTTTTGCTCCATGTCTTATTACTCCTCCATGCTCCTGATCTATCCCAGGGAGAAAGCCCGGCGTGTCCACAAACGTTATTATTGGGATGTTGAATGAGTCGCAGAATAGTATGAATCTAGCTATTTTGTCAGAGGAGTTTATGTCCAGACAACCTGCGTAGATTAGTGGTTGATTCGCAACTATCCCTACAGTTCTTCCATTTAGTCTAGCAAAACCTACTATAGCGTTTTTAGCGAAATTTCCATGAATTTCAAAGAAGGTATCTCTGTCTACTACTCTATTTATTATCTCATACATATCATAGGGCTCACGAGGATCTTGAGGAACTATATTATCTAGCTCGTAGTCCTCCCTCTCAGGATCATCTTCAGTGGGTTCTATAGGAGGGTCTTCCATGTTATTTGATGGAAGATAGCTTAAAAGAGTCTTTATTAATGAAATAGCATCTTCGTCGTCTTCTGCTAGTAGGTGCGCAACTCCGCTCACTGATGTATGGATATCAGCGCCGCCCAGTTCTTCAAAAGTGACTTCTTCGCCTGTAGCGGCTTTGACTACACGGGGACCTGTTATGAACATGAAGCTTTTTTTAGTCATTATTATGAAGTCTGCTAAAGCTGGGGAATAGACGGCTCCTCCAGCACAAGGACCCATTATAGAGACTATTTGTGGGATAACTCCTGAGGCTAACACATTTCTGTAAAATATTTCTCCGTATCCTTTTAAGGAGTTTACTCCTTCTTGAATTCTGGCGCCACCTGAGTCATTTAAGCCTATTACTGGAATTCCTAGCTTAAGCGCTAAGTCGTATAGCTGTGCAATTTTCATAGCGTGCATTTCCCCTACGCTTCCTCCTATTACAGTAAAGTCTTGGGCATATACGGCGACTTTCCTCCCATTTATTTCTCCCAAGCCCACTACTACACCGTCTCCCGGGACTCTTTTTTCAGCCATGCCAAATTCCGTACACCTTGAAAGAGCTAACATAGAAAGCTCTATGAAGCTATCTTCGTCTAAAAGCAGGTCAAGCCTTTCTCTAGCAGTTAGTTTTCCCTTAGCGTGTTGCTTTTTTATAGCCTCAGGGCCTCCTCCCAGCCTAGCCCTTTCTTTAAGTTTTTCAATAGCTGTCCAAGACATTAGAGCACCAAGAATAAGAATAGGTCTATTTATTTTAACTTAGCTTTACACCACCTACATTCCTTAGATGCTATCGGTATTTCTTTACTACAATACACGCATATTTTTAGTCCATGATACAAATACTCTCTGCTCGTTTTTATTGCTGTTTTAGAGAAAAGTAGCCATGAAAGAAATGTTCCTGTTGAAAAGAGGATTTTAGGGCTAAATGAATTACTTGAGTAAAGTGAGGCATAAGCGAAAAGTATCATTATGAGAAGTGCTAGTATAACATCTGGTACTATTCGAATAAAGTACTTTCCGAAGTCTCTATGAAAACGCTTAGCGCCCTCATATATTGCGTCAAAGCTGCTATAGCCTGAGATCACATTTGAAACAAGCCCTAAAAAGTATAGTGGTGAAAGTAGTACTGTAAATAGTGCTATTGACCCAACAAAGCCTATCACTAAGTAATCTAGAAACCTCGGGGCTACTTTAGCTACGCATTTTCTGAAGGAAGTCTTGATAAATAATTCTTCTTCCTTAACGTATTCAATGACAAGTGCTATTAAGATCGAAGAAAAGAGTAATTCTATAAATAGTATTATAAAC
>QMSB01000011.1 GCA_003650815.1 Thermoprotei archaeon
GCTCTATCCAATATTAATCTACATAGTTCAAAGAAAATTGATGAAGATAAACATATATAGTATATAAAAAAAGAGGTAGTTTGATTTACACATAGAGTCTCCCTATTCTTTTACTAGAGAAACATTTAAAACATAGCAGAGCTATCCTCTATGAAACTATGCCGAGACCAGCTCTGAGGAGCCGCAGTTTACGAAGAGTTAAAATCCGTACACCAGGAGGGTTAAGCGTAGTGCATTACGAGAGAAGAAAACATAGCTTGCCTAAATGTGCACTATGTAAAAGACCTCTAAGGGGTATTGGCAAATTGTTACCAAGAGAAGAACGTAAAGGAGTACGTATGCCTACTAGACCTTATGGTGGTTACTTATGTCACAAATGTCTAGAGAATGCATTAAAGAGAGCGATAAGAGGCTAGTAACGAAATCACCGGACATAGTTATAGCAATTAGTGGAACTCCCGGATCGGGCAAGAGTACCTGTGCTAGAAAATTAGCTGAGATATATAAACTCAGATATATTTCTGCGGGTAAACTTTTCCGACAAATAGCTGAAGAAAAAGGATTATCTTTAGAAGACTTGCATAAGCTTGCTGAGCAAAATTATGAAATTGACAAATATGTAGACCGTCGAACACTACTGGAGGCAAAAAAAGGCAATGCTGTTATAGAAGGGCATCTTACTGCATGGATATTAAAGGATATTGCAGATGTAAAGATTTTTCTCAAGGCTTCTTTGGAGGAAAGAGCTAGGAGAGTTTCAAGAAGAGATAATATTTCTGTAAAAGAGGCTAAGGAAAAGATTATATTCAGAGAACAATCTAATAGACAGCGTTTCTTAAAGATATACGGTATAGACATAAGTGACTGGAGTATTTTTGACCTAATAATAGATACTACCAATATTCCTCCAGATGCAGTGATAAAAATAATTTCGACGTATATTAGCTATTACATGAGGCCGTAGGCTAAATCCTCGAAGTAGACTAAAGATAGCAAAATTTAATTAGTAGCTAATGTGACTTTTAGAGGGTCTTGTATGGCATTTTCAATAGGGAGAATCTGCGTAAAACTTAGAGGGAGAGAAGCTGGAAGAAAATGCATAATTGTAGATATAATTGATGACAGATTCGTCTTAGTAACAGGCCCTAAAGAAATTTCTGGAGTGAAGCGAAGGCGAGCTAATGTAAAACATTTAGAGCCTACTGAATATAAAGTAGATATTAAAAGAAATGCTTCTGACGATGAAGTTAAGGAGGCTTTAGAAAAAGCGGATTTGATAGAATTTATGAGAGAAAAAGTTTCTCCTAAACTAACCATATGACGTTATAACGGCGAATTTATAAACAGGGAAAATTAGTCTCTTTATATGAAGTTAAGCAATAGGGAAATTCTCATAAGAGATGAAGAAGAAACCGATCCTCGATATGGTAAACCTCCTTCCGAACGCTCTATAAGTGAGCTACTTGAGTTAGGAGTAATAAACTTAGATAAACCGCGAGGTCCTTCAAGTCATGAGGTTACTGCATGGGTTAAAAAAATATTAAATGTACCTAAAGCTGGTCATGCCGGAAACCTAGAGCCCCCTCAGGGGGCGGGGATACCCGAAAGTCTCGGGAGTGCTTCCTATTGCTTTAAATAGAGCCACAAGAGTCTTAGCGGCTGTAATGAAAGCACCAAAGGAATATGTATGTGTAATGAAGCTTCATGGGGAAGTAGATATCGGTGTTCTTAAGTTAGTCTTGACGGAATTTACAGGACCTATATATCAGAGACCTCCGTTACGCTCAGCGGTAAAGAGAGTCATAAGGATACGAAGAATATACTCAATAGAAATGCTCGAAGTCAAGAATACTTACGTACTTCTTAAGGTAAAATGCGAGGCTGGAACCTACATACGTAAGCTGGTTCATGATATCGGCATGGTCCTCGGATGTGGAGCTCACATGCAGGAATTGAGAAGAATAAAAGCCGGCCCGTTCACAGAGGAAGAACATCTAGTGACATTACATGATCTTAAAGATGCTTACGACGAGTGGATTGAAACAGGAGATGATAAAATGCTGAGAAAAGTAATTCTTCCTGTAGAAAAGGCTGTAGAGCATTTACCGTTCGTAGTTATAAGGGATAGCGCAGTAGATGCTATATGCCATGGCGCTAGCCTAGCTACCCCAGGTATCTTGAGAGTAGAGACTGGAATAAAAGTAGGCACACTAGTAGCGATATTCACGCAAAAGGGAGAGCTTGTAGCACTAGGAAAAGCGCTTATGAGAAGCGAAGAAATGGTTAGTTCAAGAAGGGGTATTGCTGTAAAACCGACATGCGTGGTTATGAAGCCAGGAATATATCCTCCTTTATGGAAGCGAAAAACCGAGACATGACACTTTAGAGATAGAAACGAATATATTCTTCTTCAGTCAAATGAAAAGTGCCGGGGTGGCCGAGTGGTCCAAGGCGTCGGCCTGGAGAAATAAGTCTTGATAGCCGATGGCCCTACGGGCCGCGTGGGTTCAAATCCCACCCCCGGCGCCACAACTTCCATTATCTAGGCGAGAAAAGCTTATAAGTAATAGATATTTTGAGAGATAATAGCATCGTCGCAACGTGAAGAATATGAGTCAGGAATTTAAGTATATAGTCAGAATAGCCGATAAGGACCTTCCAGGAGACCAGAATCTGCCTTACGCACTTGCCAGAATAAAGGGTGTTGGCGTAAATACAGCTATGGCTATTTGTAGATACTTAGGACTTTCCCCCTACACTAAACTAGGAACCCTTTCCGCCGATCAAATCAAGAAAATAGACGAACTGGTGCGTGATTTAACAAAAATCAATCCCCCCCAATGGTTCGTTAATAGACCAAGAGACCCATTTACAGGTGAAGATAGACACCTAGTAGGCTCAGAGCTTATCATTGCAGTAAAAAGTGACATAGAGTTCTTAAAGAAAATAAAGTGCTGGAGAGGTATCAGGCATGCTTTGGGACTTAAGGTTAGAGGTCAGTGTACCAGAACTACGGGTAGAACCGGTATCACTGTAGGTGTTAAAAGACGCAAGAAGTAGCTTTATTGAGTGATTATTATGGGTGATCCGAAAAGACCTAAGAAAAAATGGGAAGGACCTTTTCATCCCTGGAGAAAAGATATCTTACTCCAGGAACTCGAGCTTGTTGGAAAGTACGGTCTGAGAAATAAAAGAGAGCTCTGGATAGCAAAAACTATCTTAAGGAGAATAAGAGCTAATGCCAGACATCTATTGGCATTACCCGAGGAGGAACGAAAAGCTCACGAAAAAGAGCTGATAAACAGGCTATACAAAATGGGGTTACTGCCTTCTCCTGATGCTACTTTAGATGATGTGTTAAATCTAACTGTTGAAAACATCTTAGATAGACGCCTTCAAACAATAGTCTATAGGAAAGGTCTTGCAAAATCTCTGTACCAAGCTAGACAATTTATAGTTCATGGACATATAGTAATAGGTGATAGACGCGTAAGAAGTCCCGGCCACTTAGTATCAATTGAGGAGGAAAAACTAATCGGTTTTCATCCTAACTCACCTATACTCAAGCAAATACAATCAACTGGAGGTGAAAATGTATGAGCGGTGAAGGATTAATAGAAAAAGTAAAGAAAGAAAAATGGGGTATAGCTCATATTTATGCCAGCTTCAACAACACGATTATCATAATTACGGACTTAACTGGAGCAGAGACGATAGCTAGAGCTAGTGGAGGAATGGTTGCAAGAGCGGATAGAGATAAGCCAAGCCCATGGGCAGCTATGCAGGCGGCTATGAGAGCTGCGCAGGAAGCATTAGCTAAAGGTATAGTAGGTGTTCATGTTAAGGTCCGAGCTCCAGGAGGATATAGCTCTAAGACACCGGGACCTGGAGCAGGACCAGCAATTAGGGCACTTGTAAGAGCAGGACTTCTAGTAGATAGAATAGAGGACGTTACTCCGACACCTACAGATACTATAAGAAAACCAGGTGGAAGAAGAGGAAGAAGAGTCTAGTCTATTCAAATATTATACTTGCATATCCTACAACAGCGCTTTTATCTCCCGTGATATCTCCTGAGGTAGCGTACTTGAGTAACGTGACTTTTCTTTTATTTAATTTACTGGCCAAAACCATGAGAGCCATTATCGGTCCTACTCCACATATGGTGACATTCATCTCTATTATGTAATTGTAAAACTCTTCCACTTTAAGTTCTTTGATTAAGTTTATTGCTTTTAAGTCTTTTCTTAAAGCATTTTCATAAGGTTCATAGTGTGTAAAATCGCTGCTAGCTATTACTGCGAATCTTTTCTGACCATATTTTTCAATAATGCGGTAAATACCATTTGCTAAGTCTTCAGCAACTTCCGGCGTTTGTAGTCTCATAACTATTGGCACTATAGAGAATTTGTGAGTGGGATATATGTATTGAAGAAAAGGTAGCTGAACTTCGAGAGAATGTTCGTGGCTATGTGCTATACTGTCCTTCTCGAGAAATTCTGTGAAATTCACTAAATCTTCAATAACTTCTGAGTCTAACTCTACTTCGCCGAAAGGAGTCCTCCAAGCATCTTCATCAGATACAGCTACAGCTGAGCCTAAACCATAGTGATTTGGACCTATTATTATCACCGTATTCACTAACCCTCTTTGAGAAAGTCTGTAGAAACCGTGACTTGCAACAGGACCTGAATACATGTAACCTGCATGCGGGCTTATCAAAAGCTGAGTAGTATCTGCCGTAAATTGAGGCTCTGAGGGAAGTCTCCCTACCCCAAGTTTATGAAGAAAGCATTCTTCTATCTGCTTTTTTAGCAGTGTTGGAAAACTCTCATAAAAAGTTCCGGCAACAACAGGTGGTCTAACTCTTCTCACAATATTAATAGATGGAGCTCCAGTATTTTTAGCTATTCTTCAATAGATGGTACTTTGGCTTCGAAGGCTTCTGGAGGCTCTGGTAGATCTCCGTCAGGAGGTATTTCTCCGCGCTCTCTTAAAACCTGTCTTGCAAGTAGCCAGTAAATTAGTGCCAGTGCTTTTCGCCCTTTATTATTTGTAGGTATTATTAAGTCAACAAAGGAGCAGTTGCTATCTGTGTCACATAGAGCTATGACAGGTATTCCTTCCTGCGCAGCTTCACTAAGAGCTTGAGCGTCAGCTCTTGGATCAGTTATAACAAGTAAATCAGCTTCAATAAAATCTGGCAAGCTAGGATTTGTTAGCGTTCCTGGAATGAAGCGCCCAATAATAGGACGACAACGAGTATATTCACAGAACTTTTCTACTGGCTTCTGTCCATACTGTCTTGCTGAAACAACAACTACTTTCTGAGGCTCGTAATTCGCTATAAGTCTTGCAGCTAGTCTTATTCTTTTATCAATTTTATTTATGTCAAGTAATGCTAGGCCGTCTGGTCTAATAGAATATATAAATTCTTTCATGAACTTAGTCTTTATATGCGTGCCAACCCTTACTCCAGCTGTTAAATAGACCTCTCTGGGAACTAGTAGTTTTTCTTCCTTTATTTTAGCACTCTCATCCACGGACACTATTATCACCTAATTTTTATTTCAGCCATTTTAGAATATTCCCCTATATATTCACTTATTCTCAGTAGCTCATTTAATTTAGCTATTCTTTCACCGTTAACGGTTCCAGTTTTAATTACAGGACAATTCAGAGCTACTGCTAAGTGAGCTATAGCGACATCTTCTGTTTCACCAGACCTATGGCTCATTATCGGCGTAACATCATTTCTTTTAGCATACCTAACGGTTTCTATAGTGTCCGTTAATGTTCCTATTTGATTAGGTTTGATGATAATCCCATTAGCAGCTCCTAGCTTCACGCCTTTTTTCAGTCTCTCTACATTTGTTGTAAATAAATCATCTCCCACTATAAATGCGTGATTTCCGTGCTCCTTCTTCAGCTTAGCAAATAACTCAAAGTCTTCTTCATGGAAGGGATCTTCAACATATATTAAATCATACTCGTCTATTAACCTAGATACATATTCGTACTGTTCACCAGAATCCCTAGTAGTTTTTTCTCTGAAATAGACGTACTTCTGTTTATTTTCATCCCACAAAGACGAAGCTGCTACATCAATACCTATTCTTATTTCAAATCCCAGAGTTTTCTCAGCCTCCTTGCAAGCTTTTTCTACAACTTTTAACGCTTCATCACTAGATAAGTTGGCTGTCCAGGCGCCTTCGTCGTTTTTACCTCCTGCAAAATTTGGATCTACTTCCTTTATGTATTTCGGAAGAAGCTTATGTACGAGTATATTTGCCCTTATGGCATCGTAAATATTTTCAGCTCCAACAGGCAAAACAAGTATTTCCTGAATATCTTGAGAAACTCCTTTAGAGTGTTTACCTCCTCCTAAGACGTTTCCTAGTGGATAAGGCAATTCATTCACAGTGCTTCCTCCAAGATACTCGTATAGTTCTAGCGTTAGTGACGCTGCTGCAGCTTTAGCTACAGCTAATGAAGTAGCTAAAATGGTTGCACCTCCTATTTCTTCTAAATGTTCAGTTCCATCTAACTCACGAAGTTTATAGTCTATTTCTCTTTGAGCTGTTGCGTCCATACCTATTATTTCTGGCGCTATTTTATCAAAGAACATTTTTATGGCAGAATCTATGCCTCCTTTGGGAAAAGGCACGACTTCGTTCTTGCCTCTACTAGCACCGGAAGGTACCGCAGCTCTGCCAAAGCCCCCCTCTGTTACTACCTCGACTTCAATAGTTTCCTCCCCACGTGAATTAAATACTTTCCTTGCATTTACATCAAGTATGTATGTGTTATACATAAGCAGTTTTCTACTTTACACGCTTTATATAATTTTTACGGTTCGTCATATGACACCGCTGAAAGTTTTGTGAGAAAATAGGTTGAGTAAAAGATATAAGTAGAGTCGTAGAGTACACTTTGTGTTCCCTATAAGATGCTTTACATGTGGTGCATTGATTGCAGATAAATGGGAAGAGTTCCAGAGAAGAGTAAAAGAAGGAGAAGATCCAGCTAAAGTACTTGATGACCTAGGTATAAAACGGTATTGTTGTAGAAGAATGTTTATATCAGCAGTAGCTTATATAGATGAAGTGCTCCAGTATGAGAAGATCTTACAGGAAGACCGTAGAAAGGATTACTACCTGTAGCTTTTCTGCCTTTTAGCCCTCGCAGATCTCCCACGAGGTTTCTTAGGCTCTGCTTGTCTCGGATCTTCTACAATTAAGTGTCTATCATATTCTTCAAAAATTTGCTTTAACTCATCGGATTCAAACCATAGAACTAAAGCTCTAGCTACTGCTGTCCTGGCGGCAGACGCTTGACCCATAATACCGCCTCCTTTAGTACTTACGTCTAAGTCAACTTGACTTGAGTACTTTTCGCCCGCTAAAAGTAGAGGCTCCATAATCTTCCATCGAGCAAGCTCAGGCTCATAGATCTCTAGGGGGATTCCATTTATCCTAACTCTACCTATTCCAGGTCTTATTACGACTCTAGCTCTAGCGGTTTTTCTTCTAGCTGAAACTACAAGAACCTTCATCCCACCCACCCTATGCTTTTAGCTAACTCCTCTAAGTAAATATATTTGTAGTTTTCGAGAGGCTTTAATGCCTCTTTTACTTTTTCCATAGGTTTATCTTTAAACTCGTCCGGTACTCCGATATATACTCTTAACCTCTTCAGAGCAATCTTACCTTTATGCTGCTTGTATGGTAGCATACCTCTGATCATTCTCTTTAATATCCCGTCAGGTCTAACTGGTAATTTAGGGCCTACTTTCTCAGGATTATAGTAAGTTCTCCACGTAAGCCTCCTTTTAAATATATTTATGATTCTTAGTCTATCTCCTATAATAACCGCTTTCTCTGCGTTTACTATTACTATCTTTTCTCCCCTTAAGAGCCTCTTAGCAACTATACTTGCTAGTCTTCCTGCAACATGATCTTTAGCATCAATTATAGTTATTCCTTCAGACTTCATAAGCTCACCCAATTATCTTTACATTTTTCCCGACAGGATTTCTTCTAATAAGCTCTCGGATAGTAATACACTCTCCTCCAGCTCTCTCTATTTTTCTTCTGGCTATAGTAGAAAACCTCCATGCAGCCACAGTTACTGGATGGCCTATGTTACCTCCGCCTAGTACTTTTCCTGGAACAACGACCGTGTCTCCGCTTTTGGTAAAGGTTGCTATTCTGTCTACATTAACTACTATTCTTCTGCGGCGTGGTTTATAGAGCATTTCGGCTACAGTTTTCCATATAGGTGCTCCATATCTTTTGTATGCTTTCCGAAGATCAGAGACTAGTAGACGAAGATATATATTGGTAGGCCCTGTCCTCTTCATCTTAACCACGTATTTCAACTATCCTCTTTTAAAAACTTTACTCTTTAATATCTAAGCTCATTTACTTGAAAGCAGCCTCTTGAGTTCAAGTGCCTTTTCTACAATAGCTTCAAGCGCCTTTTCTACAATAACGTCTGAAGGTAGTGCCCCTAAGTTTTCGAATTTAAATATAAAGCATGAATCATCGTACTTTACTTTAATTGCCCCTTCAGGACATGCTTTCTCGCATTCTTTACAGAGTGAGCACTCTAGTGGATTCTTAAGCACTATTTTATTGTCTACTAGAGCTAGAGTTTTTCTAGGGCAGCGCTCGATACAGTCTTCGCAAAGAGAACAGTTTTGCTCATTTACCTCTATTATAGGGAAATATTTATAAGCACAAGCAGCCACGGGTTGCCACTTAGCTTTTTCCTTACCTAGCCCTAGTCTAGCATAAGCCTCAAGAATTACCTTTTGACCTTTTTCGAGCTTAACTATAGGTATATTTTCTTTGGCGGGAAACGTTCTACCATCCTCGGGCACTAAATGCGATGAGGTGACTAGTAGAGAGCCCTCCTCAGCTTCTACCTCTAAGTAAAGCCTTACCTGACAGTTACTGCAGCCACTACCTCCACACTCACATTTCTCTGGTAGCTTATATGACTCGAGGTCTGTTTTAAGCGGTATGAAAGATAATCTGTGTAATAGAATTTCATCATATAAAACAGAGGTATTCTCTATGATCACGGCATAATCTATAGCCATTGTAGGCACTTCCGTAAGAATAGCTCTTCTTATAGTATTAGCTATAGTTGGGTTTATTCCCTTGACGATAAACTTCACTTTTTCATTAAACTCAATAATCTCTATACTAATGTCTCTTTTATCAGACATTATTTCACTATCGTATGGGTTTCTGCTTGCGACCTCTCAGTAATTCTTTGAGAGATACTCCATTTACTTTAATAACTCTGAATCTTACTCCAGGTAGGTCTCCGTAGGCTCGTCCTTCAGGTCCTCCTATTCTCTCAATTATTACCTCGTCATGTTCGTCTACGAAGTTTAGTGCTCCGTCTCCTGGAAGGAATGCTGTTACTTGTCTACCGTTTTTAATTAACTGAACTCTTACACATTTTCTAACGGCGCTGTTAGGCTGTCTGCTCTCTATACCTACTTTCTCTATTACTATGCCTCTAGCCATAGGCGCTCCTTCGAGAGGATCTGCTTTCTTAGCTATCCCAAGTACTTTTCTCTTGTAGTATATGTCACTCCAGCGGAATTTCTTTCTCTTTAGTTTCAGCTTTCTGGCTGCAAACAGTCCTTTGGGAGACTTTGAGCCAGGCATATCAAACACCCTATCACTAATAGTTTAAATTTTTTTCTATAATCGTTCTATTCTATAATTACCTTGTCTATACCGAAGTATCTTTTGGCTAAAATACTTGCCCGACTTATATTCCTCGCATGTTTTCCTATGGCTAGTCCTTTCTCTTGAGGGGGAACAGTTACCCTAGCTACTACTCTTCCATCACGATATTTTGTTAGCTGAACATTAGTTACTTTTGCGGGATAAAGGCAGTTCTTAATTAGCTCTTTAGGACTGTCCGCATACTCTATAACTTCTATATTTTTCCCTGTAAGTCTCTGAAGAAGCTTAACATTTCTTCCTTCTTTTCCAACGGCTGCTCCCACCTGGCCTTTTTCTACTACGAATATTATCCTGTTTCGCTCATGGTCTATTACGCAGTCTTTGACAACTACTTGCGTCAACGTTTCAAAAAATGCTATGTACTTCATCTCTTCTTCAGTTAACCTTATGGCTCTGCTCATAATCTCATTCCTCTTCTTCAGGGGTTTCAACTAATGCCATAATATTGCTCTCGCCAGGATCTATTATGCTAAGTGCTGAGACCATAAAAGGTTTGCCGCACATTGCTCCCAAGTCCCAGCTATTTCCTGGATAGGTATACACCGGGATCCCTGAAAGTTTCGCGTATCGAATTATATCGTCTCTGTACGCTTCAGGCGCGTTACTGGCTAGAATTACTAACTTAGCTTTACCGAATCTAACTAGCTTTAGTGTTTTTTTAGCTCCGATAACAACTTTACCTGTCCTTATAGCGGTTCTTACTTCACGCTCTAGATTTATCAAGCTCTCCTCCCCTCCACTTCATATACAGTTCTACCATTCCGCTACCCACAGGAATCAGGTCAGATCCAACAATTACGTTCTCTGCAACACCCTTCAATTTGTCTACCTCACCTCTTGCCGCAGCCTCTAATAAATGTTTTACTGTCACTTCAAAGGCCGCTCTTGCTAGCACACTGGCTTTTTCGCCTGATGCTCCGTGTCTTCCGATTTGCCTAACTCTTCCGGTAGAGGTCATTATGTCTGCTACGAGCATTACATGTCTTATGTCAACCTCTAGTCCTTGCTCTTCGAGTACGCTCATCATCTCCTTTATTATTGCTTGTCGTGCTGCCTCTATGCCTAGTACTTCAGCTATCTCGTGTATATTGTTCGTAGTAGTTCTAGTGCAGTCAACTCCATTGACAGAGAGCACTGCAGCTAAGTTTGACCCCTCGGCTATTAATACATACTCATCTTTTTCTTTTCTGACTATAACTCTCTTAATGCCTTTTATTCCCTTAAGCCTTAGTGATCGGACTCTTTCAAACATTTTTCTTAACTTTATGTAATCAGTAATAGGAGGTTTGAATATCACTCTGTTATGTTTTTCATCTACTACGACTTCTCCTCCTTTACCCTTTATTTTATCAAGAGCCTTAGCTACAGTCTTCAAGTCCACATCTCTGTCAAGCATCATTCCTTCGTCTAGGTCTATTATTATAGCGAATTCGAGATAATCTATCGCTATATTCTTGGCCACATTCTCTATTGTAGTAAGCTGTATGCGTCTAGCTACCTCAAGAGCTTTTTCTCGACTTTTTCTATGCTCTTCGTCTAAGTAAATAGTCATTAGAGGAGTCGAAGGTGTACGTCTCGCATCGACTATTTCTATCAATCTCGGCAGACCTAATGTTACGTTAAACTCTCTAACTCCGGCTAAGTGAAAGGTTCTCAGAGTCATCTGTGTACTTGGCTCTCCTATCGACTGAGCCGCTACAACTCCAACAGCTTCGCCTGGCTCTACAAGCGATTTCTGGTACTCTTCTATAACTCTGTTAAGTATTGCTTTTAGCTGATGTTTTGTGATTTTCCTTCCTTCAAGTTTTTCAATCAAAGATTCTATAATTATTGGTGGAAGTTCATCACTGTGCTTTAATATAAGCACTTTTATTTCATCTCTACTCAAGTACTCGCGGTCATCAACCATGGTTACTCACCTAGTACCTGTCTAATTATTTGGTCTAAATTAACAGGAACACCGTGATCGCTTTTAGCAGGATCTACTCCATCTTCTCCATATTTTAGCTGCAGTACAGTACCTTCTGCTGTACGGACTGTCCCATCATATTCCACATGTACGTCTTGCAATGCATTTACTAGTCTCCTTTGCATATACCCGCTTTGGGCTGTTCTTACAGCCGTGTCCACTAGTCCTTCTCTACCGCTCATAGCGTGGAAGAAGAATTCTATAGGAGAGAGACCTTTTTTGAAGCTACTGTAAACAAAGCCCTTAGGCTTAGGAGACAGGTCCCCGGGCTTGAAGTGCGGTAGTAGCCTATTAGTATAGCCTCTCTTCGGTCTTTCTCCTCTTATCGACTGTTGTCCTAAACATGCAGACATCTGAGTGATATTAATTATATTAGCTCGAGCCCCGGTCTTCGCCATAACATATGCTTCGCTACTAAAGCCCAAATATTCTGATGCTATTTCTCCAGCCTTATCTCGTGCCTCACTAAGTATCTCCATTATTTTTGCTTCAAGAGTTTCTTTTAGAGTCTTTCCTGGAAGAAGCTCTATTTCGCCTCTAAGCGCAGATTCTATTGTACGTTGAACTTTCTCTTCTGTCTCTTTGAATACCTCATTTATTCTATTCCAAGCTTCATCTGGTAAGTCTAGGCAGTCTAATCCCATAGTAAATCCCCTTCTGTCAAGAAAAGCTAAAAGCATCTTAAAGGCACGGTCTATGAAATCTCTGCAAGCAGCTGTTCCAAAGTCTTTAACTATTCTATGAAGAACATTCTCCGGCTTTTGCGCCCCAATAGAGTTTTTATCTATAACCCCTGAAAGCAGTACTCCGTCCTTGATTATAATATAAGCATCATGCGGACAGCCTTCCTTAAGACATTGACTGCATTTAGCACAAACAGAGGCCTTTAAAGTTATATATAGACCCTTAGGTAAAAACACGCTGAATATCTGTTTTCCTGTCCAGTACTTCTTGGGTTTCCTGAAAGCTGGTGGTGGCAGTTCCCTTATATTGCCAGCCATAAGTAGTTGACAAACATGTTTTTTATCAAGAATAGTTGTTTTTCTAGTGAGAAAGAAAGCTGAAAGTATATAATCCTGTATTCCACCGATAATAGGACCTCCATATCTAGGTGAGAGAATCTGTTCTTGAACCAGGAGAAGAATCTTTGCTTCTGCTCTAGCTTCCTCACTCTGCGGCACGTGAAGATTCATTTCATCGCCATCAAAATCAGCGTTATACGGAGGACATACGCATAGATTTAGTCTAAAGGTTTTGTAAGGAAGAACCCTAACTATATGTGCCATTATCGACATCCTATGGAGAGAAGGCTGGCGATTAAATAGCACGACGTCTCCATCTCTTAAGTGTCTCTCTACTATGTAGCCTGGAGCAAGAGTCTCTGCTAATGCTTTCCTGTCCTTCACAAAGCGCAAATCTATTCTACTTCCATCAGGCTTAATTACGTAATTTGCTCCAGGATGTTCATAGGGTCCTCTGATGATAAGCTTTCTCATTTCCTCTAAGTTAAATTCAGTTACTCTTTCCGGAACAATAAGTATTTTTGCTATATCTACTGGAACTCCTACTTCGTTAATACTTAGATTAGGATCAGGTGAAATTACTGTTCTTGCAGAAAAATCTACTCTTTTGCCAGACAAAGTTCCTCTGAACCTGCCTTCTTTACCTTTAAGTCTCTGGGCGAGTGTTCTTAGCGGTCTACCAGACCTATGTTTTGCTGGAGGCACGTTAGGAAGCTCATTATCAAAGTAAGTTGCTACGTGGTATTGTAGAAGTTCCCAGAGATCGTCGATTATTATCTGAGGCGCTCCCGCCTCGATGCTTTCTCTAAGTCTCTCATTTATTCTAATGATATCTACTAGCTTGTGCGTGAGGTCATCTTCAGAACGAATACCGGACTCTAAAGTAATTGAGGGCCTCACACATATAGGAGGGACTGGAAGAACTGTCAATACCATCCACTCGGGTCTCGCTACTTGGGGATCTAGACCCATCGCTGTTAGATCGTCATCCGGTATTCTCTCAAGTCTGGCTCTTACGTCACTTGGAGTCAACTTGACTACATTCCCCTCCTCGCGTTCCTCATAAAAAGTCATAGGCTTTTCAAGAATTATTTTATGCTGCCTAGCTTTACAATGAGGGCATTCAGTTACTTTAGACGCCTTTTTAATTACTGTCTCCGATAGCTTTACTGCTCTAAGAGGCCATCTTTCTTTGTATTTAACTATACGCTCCTTGTACTTGTCTATATCTTCTTGAGGTAAGAGAAGTCTTCCGCAATTTCTGCAAGTAGCTCTTAAGAGAGCATGAATTATTTTGACGAAACCTACGTGGATTACTGGCCTTGCTAGTTCAATATGGCCAAAGTGCCCTGGACACTGCCCAACAAAATTACCGCATGTCTCACATCTAACGCCAGGCTCTATTGTTCCTAGTCGCCTATCCATAAGTCCTGCTCTAACAGGCATACCGTCTTCATCGTAGGTGTCTGAAGTAACTATTGTTGTTACTGAGAGTTTTCTAATGTCCTCTGGCGAAAGAACTCCAAACTTTATTTCCTTAATAACTTTATTTGACTCAAGCCTTAAAACAGACATGTTACTCAACCTTATCAATAAGTTTCAACCTAGGTGCGATACACATACTCATGAGTTCCTGTAATAGCAGCTTGAAAGCATACGACATAACCACTGGATGAAGAGTTCCTCTTTCTTTACATAATGGACACACAGCCCTTCCCTTCTTCACGTCAAAATATCCTATGAAACCACATTTCTCACACACATATGCTATGTATTTATCAGATTCTTCAAGCAGTCTGTCTTTTAGAAGAATAGATGCTCCATGAGCTACTAAGCAGTCTCTCTCCATTTCTCCAAAACGTAGTCCACCCTCTCTAGCTCTGCCTTCAGTAGGTTGTCGTGTTAGTATTTGTACAGGCCCTCTGGCTCTTGCATGCATTTTATCAGCTACCATGTGGTGTAGCTTTTGATAATATACTACTCCTATAAAAATCTCTGCTTCCATTATTTCACCTGTTATCCCATTATACATTATTTCTTTACCATCACTTCTGAAACCTAATTTAAGGAGCGCTTGCCTTAAAACTTCTTCTGGCTCGCCTTCAAAGGGAGTCCCGTCAACAAACCTTCCTTCTAATGCAGCAACCTTTCCTGCCAGTGATTCTATAAGTTGTCCTATTGTCATTCTCGAAGGGAAGGCATGGGGATTAATGATAATATCTGGGACTATCCCATCCTCCGTGAAAGGCATGTCCTCTTGAGGAACTATCATGCCGATAACTCCTTTTTGGCCATGCCTCGAGGCAAACTTATCTCCTAACTCAGGTATACGTAGATCTCTTACACGAACCTTTATCAATCTATTTCCTTCCGACGTTTCTGTTATAATAACTGCATCAACGATTCCCTTTTCCTCGTGTCTTAAGCTAACGGAAGTATCTCTTCTAACTACGCCTATTGCTCTTGTGAACGCTTCTTCATAAAATCTTGGAGGACTGGTTCTTCCAATTAGTACCTCGCCTCCTTTCACAAAAGTCTCAGGCTCTACTATACCATCGTCACTAAGGTGCCTATAACTTTCTGAAGACCTATATCCTCGTACATCAGGCTGTGGTATCTCAATAGCATCTACCTGTCCTCCGGGGTATTTTCTCTCTTCTGCTTCATATAATCTGAAGAAAGTAGACCACCCAACACCTCTCTCTATAGACGCTTTATTAAAGATTAGCGCGTCTTCCATGTTATATCCGCCGTAGGTTATAACTGCCACAACTAAGTTCTGTCCTGCTGGACGTTCATTATAACCTATTAATTCAATACCTTTGGTTGTCACGAGGGGTTTCTGAGGATAGTGTAGCAAGTGCATTCGTGAATCTACTCTATATCTATAATTTGTAAAGGATATTCCTAGTGCTTGTTTAGCCATAGCTGCCTCATATGAATTCCTTGGAGACTGATTATGTTCAGCGTAAGGAATAATTGATGCTATTGCTCCAAGAATAGCAGAAGGAATTATCTCCATATGTGTATGCTCAGGAGTTATTTCCTCAGGAGATAAAGCAATGAGTGCATTCTCCTCTTCATCAGCGTCAAGAAATTCGACAATACCCATTTTTAGTAGATCAGACCATGTGAGTTTACCTTCCTTCAATGCTTGTACGTGACTTGGCTTAAGTTTAAGCTCGCCATTCTCCACAACAAGAAGAGGTCTTCTTAATCTACCTCCATCACAATTAACGTAAACTTCATCTATAATCCAGTGTTCTTCAGGCCTAGAGGGCTTAAGTAGATAATATGCTACATTTACTTCATGAGGTATTTTACCTAGCCTTCTTAAGCTTCTTATCCTCGCCACTAGCTCTGAAGGGTTTACATGAATACCCAGGAGCCTTCCATTTAGGTATACTTTAGACCCTCTTTGACCCCTTCTTCTGGCTTCCTCAATCGGTATTACTCCTAATTCGTATAGTAAAGTCTCGATATCTCTCTCATCTATCCCTATAGATATACTGGCTAATAAGGCTAGGTTCTTAACTAGGCCACAATTCTGTCCTTCAGGACTCTCGTTTGGGCATAAACGTCCCCATTGAGTCGGGTGTAATTCACGTGCCTCGAAGTGGGGCTGAGATCTGCTAAGAGGAGATACTACTCTTCTCAAGTGACTTAATGTAGATAAGTAATTTGTTCTATCAAGTAGCTGGCTTACTCCTGTTCGGTTTCCTACCCAGTTCCCAGTAGCCATGGCATGTCTAAGTCTCTCTGTAACTAGATCCGCTCTAACTAGAGTTACTAGACTTATTTCTCTGCTGCGGGTACGCATTTTTTCTAGCTGATACTTCAAGTCGTTACAGAACTGTTTGAAAGCTACACGGAATAATTGAGCTAACAGGTCTCCAGCCAACTTAAGCCTCTTGTTGGCATAATGATCCTTATCATCGGGAGGCCTTCTGCCTAGCACTACTTCTAGAAGTTTTTCTGCCATTTGACCCAGGAAATAGGCTTTTTTTCTTCTGGTCTCTGGCGACGAGTCTGTACCTAAGTGAGGTAAAAGATATCTGTCTATTATCTGGTAGGCTTTATCTATCCTCACTTCCCTTGTTTGACCTATAGCAGCTCTGCTACCTATGTAGTCTAATGCGTCTTCGACAGTATCTATACCACTCGCTATCTCTAAAGAAATTCTGAACTCATTCTGTATATCAGGATCGTCTGAAACCGCTAAAACTATATCGCGGTCAGTCTCTAAACCTAAAGCCCTCATTACGATTACAAGAGGAAGTCTGGAAGGTACAGCTGGGATGCTAAGGTATAATCCGCCATCTTTCAATCTCTCCAAGACAACTGGAATTCTATAGGAAGCAGTAGCAGAGAATACCTTCGCAGTATGAGTAACAGAAGAACTTATACCACCTACGTCGACCAATACCTTGTTTACAGCAAGATCTTCCTGTATTACAAGAACTCTCTCAGACCCGTTTATAATAAAGTAGCCGCCAGGATCTTTCGGATCCTCTTTTATAGCTATTATTTCGCTTTCAGACAATTTAGAAAGAGGACACTTGATGGACTTTACCATTATAGGCATTTCTCCGATGTATACTTTATCGCTATCTCTTCTCTCATTATTCACATATAATGTCATTTCAAGAAACATTGGTGCAGAGTAAGTCAAATTACGTAAACGAGCCTCCATAGGAGTTATCGGAGTTTCTGTACCATCGGCTTCTCTGACTCTGGGCTCACCTACCTCGATTTTTCCTAACTTTACAAAAACGGCGCCATCAGCTGTTTCAACAACTCCCTGCTCATCTATTATCTGCTGCAATTTATGTTCAATAAAATCGTTATAAGAGTCCAAGTGCTGTCTAACCAATCCGTACTCCCTAATAAAAGCTCTAACCAAAACCCATCGATCTTCTAAAGTGATACTACTCTCATTATTCAAACTCTCACCCAGGGACAACTAGCCTTAAGGCTATAGCCTCACCCGAAGTAGGGCTCTTCCTAATAATAGCTATGACATCTCCAGGCTTAGCGCCAAGAGCCCTAGCTGCCGGGTCAGATGCC
Source organism: Thermoprotei archaeon (assembly GCA_003650815.1). Lineage (GTDB taxonomy): Archaea > Thermoproteota > Thermoprotei > Thermofilales > B15-G2 > B15-G2. Next base: position 17,829 of record QMSB01000011.1, read on the forward strand.
CTTATCCAAGGCAAATCATACCTCTTTAGTCCCATTCGTTTTAAAAGGGCCTTAGCCTCTTCCTTGCTTAGCAATATATGTTTAGGCACATACTCATGTTTAAATATATTAATCTTTTTGACCATAGATAATATCCCCTCTAAAACATGTTAACGTGAGGAATCCCGGCACTATACTATAAACTTTTCCCTTAATAAACTTGATGCTATTAACTAAGGCCCAGTGATATGTTCTCCACAACGTTGTAATCCCCGTCTCTCCTAAAACATGTCGTCTGCTTAGACTGCAACTACTTCTTAATAATAGAAAACCTTAAATGAGAGTTGTGGTGGTTTGTTTTGGGCCCGTAGCTTAGCCTGGTAGAGCACCGGGCTTTTAACCCGGGGGTCACCCCCTTGAGGCCCAAAGCGGGTTCAAATCCCGCCGGGCCCGCTAAAATTCTTAAAACCACATTTACCCCTCATCTTAACAAAGAGACATGGACCTAAGCTCTTATATGTGTACTTATCATCACCTAATCTCTCTACAAGTACTAATTCTTGGTAAAATTCAGTAGCACCAACAGGAATAAGCATTCTTCCCCCCTTCTTTAACCTTTTTAAGAGAGGAATAGGCACTTTAGGCGCTGCTGCAGTCACTAATATCTTGTCAAAAAGAATACTATCTCTAAAAGGTGGACCCTCACTGCCATCACAAACTATTATGAATACTCTATCAAGATACCCTGTTCTTTTTAGATTCTCTTTAGCGAATCTAGCTAATTCAGGAAAAATTTCTAGCGTTATAACGTATCCCTTTCTTGATACTATTTCCGCGCAGAGAGCAGCGTGATATCCGCTACCAGTTCCTATTTCAAGAACAACTTCTCCTTCCTCTATTTCAAGATTTTCACACATTATTGCACACATATGTGGCGCTGAAATAGTCTGCCCTTTTAAAGTGGGTAGGGGCATGTCCACGTAAGCTAAACTCCTATAAGATGGAAGCACAAACTCCTCTCTAGGCACTTTAAGCATAGCTTGTATTACTTTCTTAGACCTCAGTATACCCTCGTCGACTAATCTCTTAACCAACATTTCTCTTTTTACAGAATAATCATCTATCATTACCCAAACCACTTTTCTAAACTTACATGAGCCTTAATGTTTTTCATAGCCCTCTTAAGCCTTTCTAGAGCATTTTTAACTCTTGTTTCAGAAAAATCATGCTCATAGCATAGAAAATCTACTAGACTGTCTTCATTGGGATCCTTCCACTCAATAGAGTAGTCATCTGTTACATCAGGGTTTAAGAAATAGTTTCGAATCGTAATAGGGTCTACTGGAAAATACTCGCTTTTAATTATATGCTTCATTTTTTCCAATGATTTAAACTCCATGATTAACTTATACGCTCTTTTAGGTCCTATGTTCTTAACACCATCAGGGTTATAATCTGTACCAAGTAATATCGCTATGTCTATCAGCTGCTCTCTACTTAGATTAAGCTTGTTTAATACATTATTAAGCTCTATGAGCTCCGGCTTTACTTCAATGTAAACATTTTTCCTTGGAAGTTTTCTTTTACCTGATATCGTTATATTTCGAATAAGACGAGGTGCTCCGAATAGGAGGGAGTCATAGTCTTGGCTTCCCACAGCCCAAGCATCTCCTCTTTTAACTATGTGAGCCGCTTGAGCTTCGCCCTCAGCAGGAGCCTGGACCCATGGTATTCCCATGAGATTTAATAACTTCTTTGCATCACTGACCATATCTTCAGTAAGCTTAGATGTCTGCTGAGCATACCTTCTTGCGGCCTCTAAGTCTCCTCTAGCTAGTGCTTCTTCGTACTTTTTAACAGCCTCTTCTTTGATCTTTTTTCTACGTAAAATTTCTATACTCTTGAATTCAGGTGGTTTCCCATCAAATACATATATTGGTTTTATTCTTATTTCAAGTAAGTTAATAGTTCTATATAATAAACCACTTAAATGACTGGTTATCCTTCCTCTAGAATCTTTTAAGGGAGTGCCGTCTGGCTGACGAATAATGGCCAAAAACTGGTAAAGCGCATTATAGGCGTCTAATGCAATAACTCTTCCTGAGAGCTCTTCTAAACTGATAGTCTTTTTAGGCAATAGGCTTCCTAGCTCACCGACTCCCACGTGTTTTTATTGACAAGAGGTTATTTATTTCTTCTTTAACTGAACTCTGCTTAATTATTACTTTGCTCTCCTAAGTCTTATTATCTTCGACCCTCTCTTAAACCATTCAACATATATTACTCCCCTTAACTCAAGTATCATTAGTGCTCTTTTGAAATCACTGAGTGAAAAGTTACCGTATATGCTCTTTAAATAAGACACTAACTCTTCTTCTTTTACTATTCCATGTCTCTTCTCAAGTAGCTCTCTTATGCTCATACAAAGATTTACCAGCTTTGCCATATTCAACACTCTATGCGTAAAATGCCGTTATCCGTTTAGTCTTTAAGGCTTTTGCTCTCTCCTGCCAACTTTCATAGTATCTTACCATTTCAGGGGTTATAGATGGTTTTATTCTTTTAAGCGCTTTTTCGAAATGTCTCATGTGAACTCTGTCTATGTTTATGCTTTCCCTAAGAGCCATCATTCCGGCCTCTCTACATAAGGCCTCTAAATCAGACCCCGCGAATCCCTCTGTTCTCTTCGCTAAATCTTCAAGATCTACATCGTCTGCAAGCGGCATGTTGCGAGTGTGAATCTTTAGTATTTCAAGCCGAGCTCTAAAGTCTGGCGGTGGCACATAGACAAATCTATCAAATCTACCAGGCCTAAGTAATGCTGGGTCTACTATGTCTGGTCTATTTGTAGCTCCTATAACAACCACTCCCTCTAACTTTTCTATGCCATCCATCTCAGTTAAGAGCTGGCTAACTACTCTCTCAGTAACCATCGAATCTCCTATGCCCGCACCTCGCACTGGCGCCAGCGCATCAATTTCGTCTAGGAAAATCACGCAGGGAGCTACCTGTCTAGCTTTTCTGAAGATCTCTCTAATAGCTTTCTCGCTTTCTCCAACCCATTTGCTATAGATCTCGGGTCCTTTGACGGAAATAAAGTTAGCTTCGCTTTCTGTGGCTACTGCTTTGGCTAGGAGAGTTTTGCCACATCCAGGAGGACCATACAAAAGAATACCCTTAGGAGGCTTTATCCCTAGACGCTTAAATGCTTCAGGATACTTCAGTGGCCATTCTACAGCCTCACGAAGCTCCTGCTTAACTTCTTCTAATCCACCTATATCGGACCATCTTACCGACGCTACTTCAACTTCTATTTCTCGTAGAGCCGTGGGAGTTATCTCCTTAAATGCATCAAGGAAGTCCTTCATAGTTACTTTGAGTTCCTCAAGAACCTCTGCAGGTATTTGCTCTTGATCTAGATCTATTTTAGGCAAGATTCTCCTTAAAGCCTTCATAGCTGCTTCTCTGCAGAGTGCAGCTAAATCGGCTCCCACAAAGCCGTGAGTTATCTCAGCTAGCTTGTTAAGATCTACGTCCTCTGCCAATGGCATATTTCTTGTATGTACGAGCAATATCTCATATCTAGCTCTTCTATCAGGTACTCCTATCTCTATTTCTCTGTCGAATCTTCCGGGTCTTCTTAAAGCTGGATCCAATGCGTTAGGCCTATTGGTAGCTCCAATTACTATGACATTTCCCCTAGATTCCAGTCCATCCATGAGAGCCAGTAGTTGTGCTACTACTCTTTTTTCTACTTCTCCTGTGACTTCTTCTCTTTTAGGCGCTATAGCATCTATCTCATCAATAAATATTATAGCAGGCGCGTGCTGCTTAGCCTCTTCAAATATTTCCCTTAATCTCTGTTCTGATTCTCCGTAGAATTTGCTCATTATTTCTGGGCCGTTGATTGCAATAAAGTATGCGTCAGTCTCATTAGCTACTGCTTTGGCTAGGAGAGTTTTGCCACATCCAGGAGGACCATACAAAAGAATACCCTTAGGAGGCTCTATTCCTAGACGCTTAAACAGCTCTGGATGCTTAAGAGGCAGCTCTACAAGCTCCCTTATTCTCTGCTTAGCTTCCTCTAAGTCGCCGATATCCTCGTAGGAAACTCTATGTATTCGCTCGGCTTCAACAGGTTTTTCTAGTATTACTAGGTGTGTGTCTTCTGTTATCATCACTATTCCAGACGGTTTAACCGTTATTACTCTGAATATTATCGGCTGACCTAAAAGAGGTATCTGCACTAAATCTCCTTCACATAGAGGATAATCCATCAGTCTCTTCTTAATGAAATTTACGAAGTTGCTGTCGACTGTTAGTGGAGCTTGTGTAGGAGCTATCTTTACTATGGATGCTGGCTTTACTTTAGCTTTTCTGACAATGACTTTGTCTCCAATATTTACACCAGCATTACGTCTAATCAGGCTATCCATTCTAATGATATACCTTCCCTGAGACTCACTATAATTAGGCCAAGCAATAGCAGCAGTCCTCTTTTTCCCAATAATCTCAATAATATCACCCGGCTCAATACCCAGCCTAGCCATAGCTTCACTGTCAATACGAACTTTGCCCCTCCCAGCATCTCTCTGCCTAGCCTCGAGCACTTTAAGCTGAATCTCCACCTTACTCTCTCTTTCTCTTTTCTTACTGTTATTTACCATTGTAACACCTTCAATTAGAGAAGGCTGAAACCGTTATATTCAAAGAAAAACGCGCTATAAATACTTTTATCTCATGAACTCATTCTCGTTAGCCAAGCTACCTCTACTTGGCTTACTCCCTTAATCTGGGCAATAATTTCTTCAATCTTAGACGTCCCTCCTTCAGTCTCCTCCGGCATTATGAGATGCACTTTAAGAATCTTAAGCCCGAAAGCGATAGGCTCCTCCTCGCTTTTGACTAAAGACACACCTTTAGGTAATGATTTCCTTATCTCACCGAGAAGAGAATTCAAATTTACATCAATATCCTCAGGATATACCTTAATTACAACATAAACTCTTCCTCCCATGTTTCCCCCTCCACTTATGGCCCCTTAAAATTACACTTAGGACAAATATAAGGCACTGTATTTTTTCTACACTTATAGCACCTCCATATCTCTACTTCACCGCAGTTAGGACACTTAAAGTGAGCCCCCTTCTCGTAAGGCGGTATGGGCTTCTTACACGAGATACATGTAGGCAGGTTCAGCACTTTAATAGAGTTCATAGCTCATCCTACTGCATTCTACTAAATATACTTTTTGACCCATTAAACTAAGCCCTAATGTTACTTAGGTACAGTATTTTAACCGACAGACCAGCTATTAGAAAAGATTTTAAAATTGATATATTTTCTAAGTAAATATTGTAAAAGAATAATACTACGCTTAATTACAGCAAATAATCTTATAACGCTTATATATATTCTATCCTAGCATTTATTTGAGCAAAAGTCGAAATAACTTTCTCTAAATCCTCCTTATTAACAGATAGTCTTCTGCTTTCATGTTTACTAATTCGTACAACTAATTCTGAACTTCCGTCCGGAAACCACACGGTCGCTATGCTAAGTATTTTCACAGGAGCTAACAGCTGTTCAATCATGCTCTTAATATCATAGCCCTTCTCTATAATTCGTACACTCCCGAACTCTCTCCTTAGTATCCTTGAAATTTCAAACCAAACTCTCTTAGGAAAGCCTCGAGGAACTTTTACTAAGATTATAGTTAATCCCTTAATTTTTAGCGCTTTAATGAATTCTACTTCCTTTAATTCCTGAAAACGTTCTTCAAGCTCCAGAAATTTTTTACATACCTTAATGTCTAATTCTGAAAAAAGACCCTTATCTACCTTCTCCTGACACCTACTGCATAGTATTCCACTCTTTAGACAAAATATACAAAACGGAGTTTTCAAGACACCCCACCTCTAGATAATATTATTTTGATGTTACTAATCGCTCTCAGTCCATTTTTAGTTGCTAGATACTCGCTTCCAATAATTATATCCTTTATAACCACATCATGCATAAATACGTTTTTAACAATCAACACGACATCGACTGCCTTGGATATAGCTCTTCCCCGCGCCCTTACCTCAACTTCCTTAGCTCCGTTATGGAAAAATGTCAAGCAGGCAAGCACATATCGCTTAGGCTCCTTTTTACCAATAATCACCACTGGTCTTTCTTCCCTCATCTCATTCCCCAAAACAACCGTTTATGAATTTTTAAATGTGCTCCTCAAAATATTTCTTACGGTAAACGCGTACAAACTCTTCTCCATAAAATATGCCGATAACTCACGGAAAAACTTAAAAATATTAATGATACTAAGATACTGCCCCGGTAGCTCAGCCGGGTAGAGCGGCGCCTTGGTATGGCCTCTCCCGAAAAGGCGTAGGTCCCGGGTTCGAATCCCGGCCGGGGCTCTATTCCTTAAAGTCATCCCGTAACTCGATTACTCCTAATTGAAATTCACAACAAGCAATTTCTACACTCCTTAAACACCACTTAAGGAAAAATTTTAATATCTGTGAAGAAAATAGACACTGCCCCGGTAGCTCAGCCGGGTAGAGCGGCGGCCTTGTAAGCCGTTGGTCGCGGGTTCAAATCCCGCCCGGGGCTCCATTTCCCGAAATACAGTTCTCTATAGCATTAAGCCCCTACTATTGCCAATGCAGTATTCTTTGGTAATCTCTAAGCTATTTACTTCATCATAAATTATCATGAAGGATATTTGCTTAGATAGTATCGTCCGTACAACACAGAAGTGCACGTGAAATGAATTCTCTTTTTGTTAAAAATGGGCCCGCCGGGATTCGAACCCGGGATCACCGCCTCGTGAGGGCGGCATCCTAGCCACTAGACTACGGGCCCGTTTAATGTATTATTCTTGGTTAATATAAATTTGCCTATTGCCTTTTACATTTACTGTCTCTTGATTGAGTGAGAAGGATATTTATTCTGAAAAATAGAATTTCTTTCCTTAGTGGCACTGCTGAAGATTAAGTTGATCCTCTATTTTAGGGTCTCAATTACTACATGTGTTACTGTTTCTTTTACTCCTTCTATTCTTGATATTTGTTTTAAGAATTCGTCTAATTTAGACTGGTTTACTACTACGATTAGATCTATTTCACCCGTAACTCTGTAGACTTTTTCTACTGGGAGAGTTTTTACTATCCTAGCGTAGGTTTGATTACGTGCTCTTGGCTCTACTTTTACTAGGACAAAAACTTCAGCTGATCTCATTCCTAGTATTTCGAGAGCCTTTTCGGTCAGCATTATAAAGCCTCGCCCCGTTTTTATTAATCCCTCTTCTCTTAGTTTCCTTAAGTGTACATTGAGAGCCTGCCTGGTTATTCCAAGTTCCTTCGCTAGTTCGCTTTGTGACTTATTAACTATAAATATTTCCATTCCCTGGCTATTTTCTAGAAGGTATTTTAGTATGGTTAACTGTTTTTCAGTTAATTTAACATGCCCTTTTTCCATACTTATACCCTATCTTAGATATTTGTAAATCTATATAAAAATCTATTGCTCTTTTCGCAGCTTTAAATGCTTCTTTATGAATAGTGTTATATCGCCTGCAATTATAGCTATACAGGCTGCTAGTATCAGTATGAAATCAAGGAGAGCATAGAGGAATATCTCGTGTACTTGAAGTTTTCTCCTATGTTTAATTACGTTATGTATTACGAGAACTGAGTAAGAGAAGATTATCATTGGTATACTTACGTAAAATATTCCTAGTACGTGAAGAATTACTGTTATGGAGAAGTAAGAGAATAAGAAGAGAAGCATGTAGTTCAGCGCTTTAGAGAAGACGCTCTCAGGGTGCTTGTGCTTAAATATAGAAAAGCCTAGGCCATACTGAACATATCTCTTAACGAGCTTAAGCAGTGTGTTTCTATGGTAGTGGTAAACTATTATCCTGGGAGAACACAATATTTTGTAACCCGTTTTAAGTATTCTATACGCATAATCAATATCATCTGATCCATAAGCACCGTAATCTTCGTCAAAGTATCCCACAGCTTCTACTACTTGTCTTGTTAACGCAAAATTACATGTTACTATTAATGTGGATAAAGGTATATCACCGCTAATTAGCATATCTCCTTTCTCAAGTAATTTTATTTTTATACTTGTTTTTTTAAATATTTTTTTGATAATATTAACTGCTTTCATGTTTACTTTAGCAGCACGCGCCGGAGATATTATAGAGAAATCAAGATATCTTGAAAGAAATTCCTCAGGGTTTGCTGAAATCATTCCACCTGCAATGCACTCTACCCCATTTTCTTGAAAACACTTAAGTATTTTTTCCACCCAGTCTAAGGTTAATTTTACATCATTGTCTGTAAATAGTAAAATATCTCCTTTTGCTAATCTTAAGCCTATATTTCTAGCAAGATTTGCTCCACAAGTACCCCTAGCATCAACTATACGTATCCGTGGATCAGTGTATAAATTAAAAATTTCATCAAATCCGCCCTGGTACACTATAATTATTTCGTCTGGTCTAACCGTTTGGTTAATTAGATATGTGTAGAACTCTAGAGGCTTTGGAGGCTTGCCCTTCCATGGTATGATTACAGATATCTTTCGCACTAAGACACCTCTGATCAGTATGGTAGTAGCTCAACAAAATATTTTTAACTAAACTAATTCGACATACTTACTGATTATAAGACAATAGGTTAGTTAATAATCCCCTGCTAAGAAAGCTTATATACTTAGAGAATGGTAGCTTAGTAGAGAAAATGTCTGATAATAGCTTAGAAATATCGGCTTTACTCGATGTAATGGAGCGCCATAAAAGAATATCATTTAATAACCTCATTGATGGTATCATTACAGTAGCGGCCTTTACGATAATAACATTTGTAGCTCCCTGGGTCTTCCGCACTTACTTTCCGGTAGAAACACGGTCTTTTGAAGTACTATACAAGACCCTTCAAATAGGGCTACTATTCTTGCTGCTCTACATATGTATTTCACGGCTAATGTTTATGAGCTGGGATCTTTACCGCATAGCTAAAATCACGTCAAAGACCATTCTCTTCGAGGGCATAAAGGCCAGTGACTACCGTAAAAACTCCAGTGCTGTCAAAATGTATGACCTATTAGCTCAAGAAGACAAGCTCGTGAGACGCTTGCTCTGCATAATAGCAGCTTTCATGACATTAACTTATATTCAGTCAACCGAATACTTCTCAGAAGTAATTTACACGTCTTCGTTACCTGCTCTCTTCAAATCCTCGCCTTCTTTAATAATCTTACCACTTTACGTTGTAATGCTCTTTTCATTATCCTTCGTTATATCCTCACTAATATACGTCAGAGAACAACTATCACCACTTATGGAAGAACTCTCAGCATACACCAAGAGCATTCTCTCTGCTCAGCTCGCCTCAAGCACTTGCCCTGAGTGTGGCGCAAGAATACCTCAAAAAGCCGTCCATTGTCCTTTCTGCGGATTTAAGGTCTCCACACTAGAAGAAAAACAGCCTAAAGTACGGGAGTCTTAAGGGAAAGTTTCTTAGCGAGAATAAGCGCGTCACGTATTATCTTAGAATGATCGAAAGCTATCCGCGAGGGAATTTTCCTAAAAAGTCTAACCTCAGATATCTCGTCAGACAACAGCCCGCCTCCAGGTTTCTCTAAGGGTCTAGCTAGATACGCTATTGATACAATATGTCCTCTAGGATCTCTTGAGGGATCAGAGTAAACACCAACTAAAGCCAATAGCTCAATTCTAATTCCTGTCTCCTCGAAGGCCTCTCTTATAGCTGCTTCTTCTACAGTTTCTCCATACTCAACAAATCCTCCGGGCAGAGCCCAGTATCCTTTAAAAGGATCTTTACTTCTTTTAATCAATACAATTGCTCCATCCTCCGTCAAAATGACGGTATCTACAGCTAGCAATGGTCTCTTCATACTCAGTGTATTTAGTTCATCAGTACTACTTAATAATATCTTTACCCTAAGACAAGGTTAACTGTGGTTTATTACTAGGGTAGACTACAATTAAATAAAGCTTGAGATAAAATATAATTGCCTCTCTAAGTTAGAGATACTACGCTGGGAAGAGACCATGAGACTAGAAGCTAAGAAGGGTAATATTATTAGAGTTAAAGGTCCTGCCTCCATTATTCTAAGAGAGGGCTATATTGAATACCTAGGAAAATCGTTAAGGGAGAAAGAAAGAGTTTCTATACCGAGAGGGAAAGTAGCTTTCGTTAACATCATTGAAAACAGTCTTTTAGAGATAAACCTAGGAGAAGATGCCGAGGTAGAAATTTTAGAAGAGATAGAGGATGTTACTGTACCTTATCATTGGAGAGCCTTAATAGAGCCGTTAATAACTGATTTGAAAAAGTTGCCCACTAAAATTATGATATTGGGAGATGTTGGTACAGGGAAAAACCTATTAGCCACATATATAACTAACTTGGCTGTAAAGAGAGGCTACAAAGTAGCTATACTGGATAAAGACGTGGGGCAAAGCTCGCTAAGCGCACCAACCACTATCGGCCTTGTAATAACTAAGAAAGCTACTACTTCTCTTCATAAAGTAAAGACTCATTACGCTTACTTTGTCGGATCAATTTCCCCGGGAGGCTTTGTCCACAGAATACTAGTAGGAGCTAAGCTGCTCTTAGAGAAAGCTATCTCACAGAAAGCAGATTTAATAGTAGTTAACACTGACGGTTGGATACACGGCAAAGAGGCTAGAGAGTATAAGTGGAGTCTAATAGATATTGTTAGACCAGATTACATCATTGCATTGCAGTCAACGAGAGAGCTCGAGCATATTCTCAAGGCTTACGAGACGCAGAGATGGCTAGAAATCATACGCATTCCAAGTATAAAGGAAAGTATTTCGAGAGATCCCCTTAATAGGAGGATATATAGAGAGACTGCATATAAACGTAAACTAGCTAAGTCAAGAATAAGAACTTTAAACTGGAGCAAAGTTAGGTTTAAAGGAACAATTTTTGGGACTGGTTTTAGATTAGAAAGAGAGAAATTAAAGCAGTTAGAGAAAATACTCGGAGTTCCTATAGTATATGCTGAGGACGCTTATGACGCCTTATTGATAGTGACTCAGGAAAAAGTAAAACTCTCAGAAGATACGATAGAAAAAGCTAAGAGAGTAACTTCTAGAAACGACGTGTTGATAGTGCCGAAGGGTTATGAAAAGGGGCTAATAGTGGGGCTTTACGATTCTCAGGGATCTTTTCTTGATATAGGAGTAATAAGCGAGATAGACTATAAAAAAGAGGTTATAAGGATACTTACTAATGTTGAAGCAGAAAAAATAGCGTTAATATATGTAGGTAATTTAAAGCTAGGGGAAGATCTTTCAGAAAAAACAAAAATATACGGGTTCCCTCTTTAAATAAGCTATTCACTAAACTTCTTTTCTCCCTTTTCCTTCTCCTCTAGTTTGCTAGCCGCAATAATATCGTCTATTCTGAGTATCATACTGGCTGCTTCTACAGCTGAGCGCAAGGCATGAGTCTTCACTATGAGCGGCTCTACTACTCCTTCTGCTAACATATCAGTCACTTTTCCTGTAAACACGTTTATGCCCATCTTCCAGCCATCTGGCTTTTCGTGAGCCGCCCTTAGCTCAGTTACTATATCTATTGGATCTAAGCCGGAGTTCTCTGCTAACGCTCTAGGAATAACTTCTACAGCGTTAGCGAATGCCTCTATTGCTAGCTGTTCTTTTCCTCCAATTTCTGCTGCGTACTCTCTCAGTGCTTTAGCTATTTCTATCTCTGGAGCTCCTCCTCCTGGAAGAATATAGGGCTCTTCTATTACATCAGCCACTACACTTAAAGCGTCTATAAGAGACCTCTCCGCTTCATCAACTACTTTTTCAATACCTCCTCTAATGAGGATGCTCACTGCTCTCGGATTCTTACATCCTTCGACAAAGACCATTTTTTCTTCAGCGACTTTTCGCTCTTCTACTAACTCTGCTTCGCCTAGATCTTTAGGACTTAGATCTTCTACCCTAGTTACAATTCTAGCGCCAGTGGCTCTCGCTAATTTCTCCATGTCCGATTTCTTCACACGTCTAACTGCAAGGATACTCTCTTTTGCTAGATAGTGCTGAGCTATGTCATCTATTCCTTTCTGAACAAATACTACATTTGCTCCAGTCTCCTTAATTTTCTTCACCATTTCTCTTAGCAGTCTTTCCTCCTCTTCTATGAATGCCTTCATTTGTGAAGGGTCATTTATTCTTATTTCAGCATCTATTTCAGTCTTTTCTACTTCAAGTGGACAATCTAGTAAAGCTATCTTAGCGTTAGGAACTCTCTTAGGCATACCTGGATGTACTACCTCCTTATCTATTACAATACCATATATAAGCTTTGTATCATGTAGGCTACCTCCCTGCTTCTTTATCAGCTGAATATAGTCTATATCGGCAACGTACTCACCATTTCTCTTTTCTGCTATTTGCTTTACCGCTTTAACTGCAATATCTGCAAAATAGTCCTTAACTCCCGCTATAGCTTTTCCATGCATAGCTGTTGCTGCTACTTTCTTTAGTGTTTCATAATCATTTATATCTATCTTTATTGCCTTACTCTTTAATACTTCTATTGCTTTCTCTAAAGCTTTCTTATATCCGCTGATTATTATTGTAGGGTGTATATCTTTATTGAGTAGATGCTCGGCTTCTTTGAGAAGAGCTCCTGCTAAGACCACTGCTGTAGTAGTTCCATCACCTACTTCATCGTCTTGAGCCTTAGAAATCTCTACTAACAGTTTTGCTATGGGATGCTGAACATCAATTTCGTCTAAAATTGTCGCACCGTCATTGCTTACAGTTATGTCTCCAAGGCTGTCTATTAGCATTTTATCCATTCCCTTTGGTCCTAGCGTTGTCTTTATGGTCTCGCTTATTGCTCTTGCTACCATTATATTCAATCGGAGGGCTTCTTTTCCGACAGTTCTGCTAGTTCCTTCTTTTAGTATAAGCACAGGTACTCCACCTATTTGTGTTAATACAGCTGGCTGTGCCTGAGCCATACTATCACCTCTCTTCAGCAGATTTTTACGACAAGCACTTCTATTTAAACCTTTCTATATTATAGAGGGTGCTGACAACTTAAGGTTTTGGCGGGGGGCGGTTCTTTAGTATAATGGCATGCGCAGAAC
>QMSB01000012.1 GCA_003650815.1 Thermoprotei archaeon
CTTTGATATAATACATCATAATTCTCTTTTCATGAGGCTCTATTAACTTTTGAATATTTTCTAATTTAGATGATATCTCCCTGTGCTTGTTTCTAAGATCTTCTATTTTAGACTCCAAGTGTTTAACTAGGTTTTCAGCTGTTTCTTTGTCTATTAGCTCTAGCTTCAATTTAACTCCTATTTCTCTGATTTCTGAGAGATAACCTCCTATGAGTCCTTCGATTCGAGTGAGCTCTTTGAGAGCATTATCTCGAAGATACATCCACTTTTTAAGTACTTGTTGAGCAGCTTTTTCATAAGCTGACCAATACACATTTAATTTCTTTAAATCCTCCTCGAGACCCGTAAGTGACTGGACAATGTTTGTCGTATAGTCTATTCGAGATACTTTAGGTACTCTTTTTTCTTCCTCTACTGGCTTTGATGGGGGGGCCTCTCTTTCTAAACGTTTCTTCGCCTGATATTCTATGAAAATAGGGCAGTCAAAGTAATTACCTAAGCAGGGGTAGGCGACCGGGTCAACGAGAGTTTTCCTAAAATTGCATATGAAGTTCCCTTTATTATCTCTATATAGCCCAGGACATACAGATGACATTCTCAACTTTTATTTTTACTCAAGACTTATATTTCTAACCTCAGCTATGTTTTACTCATTGCCCGATACATACTCTAAAGCATTCATAAACATAGCACAAATAGGTATATTAATTAACTTAAACAGCGGAGAATACACGAGGATTATGAAAATAGCTGCAGTCAGCGACATACATTCTCCTAAATATCTAAGAGAGTTCGTGGAATCTTTAAAAATAAGAAAATATCATGATATAGCGCTAGTACTGCTAGCAGGAGATATCATAGATAAAGGAGCTGTGAGCTTCATGAGACCTGTCATAAATGCAATCAAAAAAACCTTTAAGTCAAGAATAATCGGTATCTATGGAAATGAAGAATATGATAGCGTAAAAAATGATATTAAAAGAGAGTTCAACGATGTCATTTGGTTAGATGACGAGACATACTTTTATGAAACTAGTGACATCAAAGTGGCAATAGTAGGGTCGAGGGGTGTGCTAGACAGACCCACCTGGTGGCAACAGCGAAACATACCTAACATAAGGGAGATATACTTAGCTCGAATTAAAAAAATAGAGAGTCTTCTTAGAGCAGTTCCTAAAAATTATAAGAAAATACTCTTAACGCACTACTCCCCGACATACGCTACATTAGTGGGAGAGGATAAGAGAGTATGGCCTATGCTTGGGTCTAGGCGACTAGAAAAGATAATTTTGAACACTAGACCTAAAATAGTGATACACGGGCATGCTCATAGATCTGTTAAAGTAGAAGCATGGCTAAGAGGAGTGAGAATAATCAACGTAGCTTTTCCTGCGAGGAAAGAAGTTACTGTAATAGATTTTTCTGAGGGCCTGGAGAAATATTTAATATGAGTGTTTGATAGAAGTAATGAGTGCTGAAGCATGCTCGCAGCTGACTGGTGATGCGGCCTTCGAGCGCTGAGTTTGCTTTCTAAAAGGTGACGACTTGCCTTTAGACTTAAAGATACATGCCTTAATAAATCCTAGGAACACAGGACTTGGTTTAAGCGGGCGGCTTTTATATTCTGGATGTGCCTGTGTTCCTAAGAAGAAGTAGTGGTCAGGGAGTTCTATGAACTCAACTCTTCGCTTATCTACACTCCATCCTGAGAAGAAAAGACCTTTTTCCTGAAGTATTTTCCAGTAGGATGGATTTACTTCATATCTATGTCTATGTCTTTCAAATATTACTTGTTCTCCGTAAAGAGTATACGCTAAACTGTTCTTCACGAGTACCGACGCTTGGGCACCGAGCCTCATAGTTCCTCCTTTTTCTCTTATTTCAAGTTGTTCAGGAAGAAGATCTATTACGGGATGAGGGGTCTTAGGATCTATTTCAGTACTATTGGCTTTCTTCAATCCTGCTACATGTCTAGCATACTCTACGACAGCTAATTGCATACCAAAGCATATACCCAGGAACGGTACATCGTTCTCTCTAGCAATCCGTATAGCCTCTATTTTACCTTCAGCGCCTCTCGCACCGAACCCTGGAAGTGCTAGAATACCGTCACATTGCTTAAGCTTAGATCTCAGTTTTTCACTTTCTCTGTTTTGTTTTTCAAGTTTTTCGGCATCTATCCACACTAAGTTAACTTTAGTTTCAAGCTTTGCTCCAGCATGATTTAATGCTTCTATTATGCTTATGTACGAGTCCTTGAGCTTAGTGTATTTTCCGCACATAGCCACATTGACTATGTGAGTGGGCTGCTTAAGGGATTGAATAAACTTTTTCCAGGGGGTCCAGTCTGGCCTAGCTTTAGGCTTTAGTTTTAATCTCTTACATATGAAGTCTCCTACTCCTTGTTTATCTAAGATCAGTGGGACCTCATATACAGTGAGTACCGTATATGAGGTAAATACAGCTGAGACCGGTACATTTCCGAAGAGAGCTATTTTTCTTCGGGCCTCTTCTTCTAAAGGCTCGTCGCACCTAGCCACTATTATATCTGGCTGTATACCTATCCTTCTGAGCTCATTAACACTGTGCTGAAGGGGCTTTGTTTTCTGTTCCTTAGTAACGGATAGTATTGGGACTAGAGCGACATGAATGAAGAGAGTATTGTCAAATCCCTCCTCTAACCTCATTTGCCTTATTGCCTCAAGGAAGGGAAGTCCTTCTATGTCCCCTACGGTACCTCCTATTTCAACGATCACTACTTCAGCTCCACTCCGCTCCCCGACTGTACGTATTCTATTTTTGATCTCATCAGTGATATGTGGAATTATTTGAACACACTTACCTAAATATTCTCCTTTTCTTTCTTTCATAATTACAGATAGGTAAACTTGACCAGTTGTTATGTTGTGGTCTTTAGTTAATGAGATATCGAGAAACCTCTCGTAGTGTCCTAAGTCTAAGTCTGTTTCTCCTCCATCTTCAGTTACGAAAACTTCTCCATGCATGTAAGGATTCATTGTGCCAGCATCAACATTTATGTAAGGGTCTACTTTAATCATCGTCACATTGAATCCTCTTTTCTTTAAAATTAGTCCAATAGACGAAGCTACTATTCCCTTACCAACAGAACTTAATACACCCCCTGTTATGAATATAAACTTCCTCTCTTCGGGCATGTACTATAATGCCACGTGAGAAAATAAAGCTATCAGTTATGAGTCATCAAATATTTAATTTCTAGCATAGATTACTATCTGAAGAGAATGAATATGAAATATGTGCTAAATGCCTTAAAGAACCTAACTGATAAAGACCATAGAATACTGATGGCAATAGAGCACGGCATGAGTAAACATGAATACGTGCCTGTGCGTTTCATATCGAACTTTACGGGCTTTACTGAAGAATTTGTATTAAGTAGATTAAAGTACATTAGATCCTTTAAACTTGTTAAGAGAACTAGCGTACCTTATGTAGGCTATATACTTACATACAATGGATACGACTACTTAGCTCTTAAAGCTCTTAGGAAGCAGCAAGTGCTCATGGCTATAGCGCTGAGACCTCTTGGGATAGGAAAAGAAGCAGATGTTTACGAAGGGCTAACTTATTCTGAGGAAAGAGTTGCCGTAAAGTTTCATCGCATTGGAAGAACAAGCTTCAGGCAAACTCGACGATACAGAACATTCGTCGGCGATAGGAAGCATATCTCTTGGTTATACCAATCAAGACTTGCGGCGACAAAAGAGTTCGAGGCCTTAGTCATGTCCTTTCCAAAGGGCATAAGCTGTCCAAGACCAATTTCTCATAATAGACACGTAGTAGTAACATCAGTTATTAACGGCACTTTGCTAAAGGAAGCTCCTCCATTAGAAGACCCTGAGAGAGTTTTAAACACTATTTTAGAAAATATAAGAAAATTATGGTTAGATGTCGAAATAGTCCACGGAGACCTCAGCGAATACAATATAATGATCACTGAAGAAGAAAAAATTTTGATAATAGACTGGCCTCAATGGGTACCACGTTATCATCCAAGCGCACCCATGCTTCTTAAGAGAGATGTTGAGAACATAGCTAAGTTTTTTAGGAGAAAATACAGAGTAGTATTAGACTGTGAAGCGGTCTTAAAAGAGCTTCTTAAACAGAGATAATGTTCTAATTTTTGAACTACTCTAACCTTTAAATCTCACTAAATGAATTATAGGCAGAGACCTTGAGTTCGCTGGCAGATAAGAACGTGATAATGGGTTTAGATCTGATGCCGGGCTGTGCTCCAGAGTCAGAGCCAAGGTACTCAGCAGTAGTGCTCAAGGGAGGCAAAGTAATTGAGAAGAAAAATGATATAGGAATAATAGGACTTTACTCATTAATTAAAAGATATAAGCCAGATTTTATAGCTGTTGATAATATCTATGAACTTGCTGTGAATAGAAAGGCTTTAATAAAATTTGCTAAGAAATTACCTCTGGGAACTAAGATTATTCAAGTAACAAGAATTGATGGCGAAGATTATCCCTTAGAAGTTCTGGCAAAGAAATATGGTTTAGTAGAAAGTGAAAGTAAATTATCACCGATAAGAACAGCTGAAATCTGTGCAAGGCTAGCTTTAATGAATGTGGGGTCTATAGTAGAAATTTTTGAAAACGAGACTAGAATAGTAGTCAGTAGAGGCAGGAGTCTAGGATCAGGAGGCATGAGTCAAGCACGCTATCAGCGGAATATCCGAGGACTTATTCTCAGGGTAACAAGAGAGATTAAAGAAAAACTAGAGAAAAATGGCTTAGACTACGATATTTTCTTTAGAAAAAGTGATTCTGGACTTGAGTGGAGCCTATTTATTGTCTATGCATCGAGAGAAAAGCTCTATGGTTTAATCAGGCCTAAGAAAGGGCATGATGTTCAGGTGATAATAGAGCCTATAGTTAAATCTGAACTTCTCTTTCGTTCTCTTAGTGGAGACAAGGTAGAGTACTATAGGAAGTTGAGGGAGTCAGCTCGACACATAATAGTTGGTATAGATCCTGGCATAACTACGGGAATAGCGGTAATAGATTTTAGCGGCAGTATACTTAGCATAAAGAGTGGACGTGAGCTGAGCCGTAGCGCTGTAATAGAGTTTGTGAGCAATTACGGTAAGCCAGTAGTAATAACAACAGATGTAGCTAAGGCGCCTAACTTTGTTAAAAAGATAGCAAGTGCTCTTAGTGCAGTACTTTATTTGCCAGAGAGAAACTTAACAATAGAAGAAAAAAGAGAAATAGTGCAAGGATACTTAGAGAGAAATCGGCTAAACATAAAGGTATCTAACAGTCATGAAAGGGATGCCCTAGCTGCAGCAATTAAAGCTTATCAACACTACTTACCCAAATTTAAGCAAGTAGAAGATTACGTAAAAGAACTTCCATTTAAAGTACCTCTATCGCAGATAAAAGCTTTAGTAGTAAAAGGTAAGACAATAAAAGAAGCGGTCCAGCAATATATTGAAAGAGTTTACTCAAGTAAAGTAAAGTGCAGTGAAAAAGTGCCTGCACAGCCAGCATCAGAACAGACTAAGCTTCTAGAAAAGATATCGAATTATATCAATAGAATAAATGAACTAGAATTAGAAAATCTAAAACTAAAAGAGCAAGTCAATAAATTGATATCTGAGAAAGAGGAAATAATTCAGACAATAGATTTTATGAGAACTCAATATTTTAAAGAAATTATGAAAGATCGTACTTTCTACACTTTACAAATGAGGCTTAACAAGGCGAATCTTCAGTTAAGAGAAAAGGAAAGGGAAATAGAACTTTTGAAGAAAAAATTGGAGTATTGGAAGGGAATGGCCCTAGATTTAGCAGCACGCAAAGCAGTGGCCATACCTAGAATTAAAGTACTGTCACTAAGTGCGTTATCAGAGATGGAAGAGTTTTCGAGTGAATCTATTTTCGTAGATAATCTGTCGTTTGTTGATAATAGAGCCTTGAAGAAGCTAAAAGACAGAGGAGCACGGCTAGTCCTCACCTGCAGTAACGTTAATAGGGACGACAAATTTAAATTCGCTGAGAATAACCTCGCAGTAGTTTCCTTAAAAGTAAGCGTCCTATATCTCTCTGATAGATTCGTAGTACTGCCTCGAGACACCTATGACAGTATTAAAGAGCAAGGACTTAAAGAACTAGAGAATTTAAGGGACTTAATAATCGAAAAGAAAATTGAAGAAATCTTAGATGAATATCGCAAAGAAAGAATTAAGATTCTCCTCAATAAAGAGTAACTTCGTCTGAGAGTATCATATCAGTTATCTTTGTAACATTCCTTAAATACTCCTCAGCTATGCTCTCTGCTTCCTTTCTAATGTTACCTAGTGAAGCTGCTCCTAAGCTAGGTACTATTGATATATGAAGCATCAGCGGGTTATCTATAGGCTTACCTATTTGGCTTAATATTTTAACATAGACTTCCTCAATATCTTTAACCTCCTCAGCGATCTTAGTCGCTATGAGATGTGCTAAAACATTGTATACTTTACCCACATGGCTCACAGGATTTTTCCCTGCTGTAGCTTCAATAGACATAGGCCTCATAGGAGTTATCAATCCATTTACTCTATTTCCGCGCCCTGTCATCCCATCATCTCCGTGCTCAGCAGAAGTTCCTGTTACAACTAGATAGTAGGTTTTTGGATTATCAGGTCTATCAGCAGTGTTTACATCTACAGTTACGTCATAGTTAACTATTTTTGAAGCAAAATCGAGGATTCTCTCTCGGATTTCTTCTTTAACCGATAAATAATGGTCAGCATCAGGAGTTAAGCTTGAAATAATTGCAGCTGCTATTGTGAGATGTACTTTATTTCCTTTTCTTAATGCCATCACTTTGATGTCCTCACCTACCTCTGGTAGTTTCTTTTTAAACTCCTTTGAGTTTAACAAGCGTTCAGTTTCAAATACTAGTTTTTCAGTAGGTGTAAAAGGAGCAAATGCTACTCCCAGCGAGGTGTCGTTAGCGTTAGGAACTCTTCCTAAACCCTCTTCATATATTGACACCAAGTCAACAGAGCCTCTTCCGATCCTATAATCAACTATTACGTGGACTTCTGGATCTAGAAATCTGAAGTTATTACGGAGCCATGTTTTAGTCGCTCTCACGGCTATAGCTCCGAGAGGTATTATTTCTTCTCTACCATTACGTTTTACTGTTCCCGTGGCTCTACCAGAAACAAGGATATATATCGGGTGCGTTACTTCTCCACCACCGAAAACTGGTTTAGCTTGACCACCTACTACTAAAACTTTATCAACATTATGATGGAGTATAGCTCCAAAGCGGTCTTTATAAACTTTACATAGTTCTCTGCTAACAGCCTCTGCTACAGAGTCAGCGATGTAGTCAGGGTGTCCTAAGCCTTTTCGCTCAACAAATTCTATTTCTCTACGAGCTACTGGTAATTGCTGAAGGAACTCTACTGCTATAGCCATTTGATCCCCAGTAGTGATTTCAAGTACTTTTTATAAATCTTTTGCTATAGTAAGTACTTGATTATTACTCTCAGTAATAATTCTACTTTCCTGACTCTAAGAACATTTTATTAATGTCTGTCACTATGAAAAGTATATTACTGCCTCTAATGAGTACTTTTCCGAGATTAGCTATAGGCTCATGTTTTTCTTCGTCAACCTCTTTGGTGTCAATGAGATATAGATTCATACAAGGATCGCACCTAACCAGTTGCCCTATATATTCGCTACCGTCCTTTAATTTCACTAAGATAGTATTATTTACTATTTTAAATAAAAGTCTTAATGGTAAATCTCCATGAGGTCTCGTGGTCATGAGTCTCCTTTATCTACTTTAATGTCCTATATTTCAACTTTTCTATTCGAATAGCGATGTCTTAGCTTAATGGTAAGAGTAGCTGCATATATGCTAGTGAAGCATTTCATGTATATATCAGCCGAAAGCTAATATCTGAGGGCTCGCTAAATATAACTAGAGCCGCGCGTTGATAGAAGGTGACACGCCATGAAGAGTGATGAAGGTGGTGTGTTTAGTGAGCGCGGCTCACGTAAAATCCACTGTTCAATATGTGGTAAACCTGCTAGCGCTGTTATAGAAGGAAAGGCGTACTGCTATGAATGTGGATCGAAAATAGTGAGAGAGAGACTTAGAGCGCAGTTAGAAGAGCTACGCAGAAGAGGAGTAGTTTCCTTTTAATGTCCTCCTTTACTTCTTTGTGCTTCGTGCCTCTTCTTCAGTTTTCTTTCCTTAGACTTCTTCTTCCATTTGTATTTGTGAGTTTCCTTTAGCTTTACGCTGAGAAGCCCTCTCATTCGTCTTCCGGCGCAGGTTAATCCTCTAAACACTCTGCCTTTTTTCCTTTTGACTAGAATTCTCTTAGGTAGTGTAGGTGAGATGTCTTCTACTGAAATCTCTCCTTTCCTTATTTTTTCAAGCCATTCTTTCAGAGCAGCTATATTTTCTTCGTGTACAGTGTCTCTTTGTTCATCGACATATAGTCCTAATAGTCTGGCCTCCTTAATGCTGAGTCCTACAGCCTTTATTTCACCTACTGAGAAACCTCTGCCAACTTTATATGGCTTTGGCGGGAGTTTTCCAAATCTTATTAATAGGGGTACTTTTACTTTAGCTTTAGGAGGCTGCATAATATCCGAGAAGTAGGTAGTCCTTTCTCTATAAATTTTTCGATCCATGATATAAATGATCCTTAGTTATCTAATAGCTGAGCTATAAGACGCTAAAACAGTAAAGATAGAAAGATTGCTATGGACAATCCGTGAACAGCACCTGCTACCGCTGGTTTAATAATATGCGAGTATAGTCTCATGCTAGTTTTTAATAAGAAATACTTAACTAAAGCGGCTAGAGCTGTAAATACTAAAAGAACTAAGTTAGAGCTGACGTATATTCCGTAGACAACAGCGTAAGGTGTTAAAGGTATAATGGGAATAAGTGTCCTGAGTACCTCTACAGAAAGTAGCACTAGGAAAATATATGCTGTCCTTAGACCGGAGATCTCTAACTTAACCTGTATTGCTGACATTAGTGGATAAGCACCAGTCTCAATTACCTTTATTCCAGACGCAAATATAGCTGAAATTCCTGCGATAAACGCCAGATATTTAGCACGAGGTCTCTTCTTCTCTAAAGCTTTTGGTCTTAGTCCTTCAAAAAGAATTGAGGGTAGTGGAAACAGTAGCACTAATGTGAGTAACATGAGGCTCTCCATGCCTCTCTCAAGTGGTGGAGTGAGGAATAATAGCGTCCCCTCTCCATGTGCTCTAGTAACCCCTATAGAGGCTAAAATCATGAAAAATAGTATATAGAAGAATGTTATATTTATTTCGATAATATTTCTAAGAAATATAGTAAAAATAAATATAAATAGTAGAAATACGAGGAGCGATGAGTAGCTTATCTTAGGACGAATGATTTCTGGATCTATACCCTCTTTAAAAAGCACTAGAAAAACTTCAGCTAACGCGACAATACCTATAGCTACTAAAGACTCTTGAAAACTAATAACACCTGTAGGGAGCTCATTAGTAAGTATTGCAACGACATTAATGAGAAGAGCGTAAATAAATGTGCTAAAAATGTAAGATACTGGACTTAAGACTAGCGTTAAGGAGAAGAGAACCATCGAAAAGTAACTTAAGTAGACTATAGGAGGCGAGAATTTAATATAAAATACAATAGAAGTAATAAATCCTAACGTGAGCCCAGCTAAGTAGTACTTATTTTTAATTTTTACCCTCAAGAGGTGGTATATAGGGAAATTTAAATCAAATATATCAAACCATATATCTTCAAAAAAGCTCAGTAAAAGGAAGGCTAGTGAAAAATATGCGACAAGAAGTATGAGTCCATGAATTATACTCAGCCTAAATAAAAATAATGTCAGCGAAGATAAAGCTGCTGCAAAATATCCACATAAAACTACGGCGTTTTCCCGTCCACGTGGAGACTTCAGTATCTCAAATAAGATGAATGCTAGAATAGCAGCTAATGAAATTGCCAATGCAGGCACAGATACTGCTGCAAGAGGCTTTTTCTCTATAACTAATGCTATAATAGCTGATAGAATTACAGAAAGGCTTGCTACTAGTAGCGTAGTTCTTGTAGGAGTTTTCATCTTCCCTATAAACTTCCCTGACAAATATATTAAGGAGACTGCTGCTGAATTAAAGGAAGTATGTACATTACATTAAGAGAGGCGCTTAAAGACTTTCTAAAGGAACATGATTTGACACTTGATGAAGTCCTTGACTTAATGGACGAAGAAGATAGGGATAGTTTAAGGGCATCTTTGCTTAAAAGGATATCGATAACCGAGAAAGAGCTTAGGGCTCTAGAGCAGAACTACACTGCTAGGCAACTAAACCTACTAATACTAGCGATCCAGATTTTCTATTTGTCAAATCCAAGCGGATTATACAAGGGGCGGCTCATATGGCCATTGAGAGATGAAGTTGTCGGCGAAGACGGTAGAATTTCCTCTCAAGGACTAAGACTTATATTGAAGTCTCTCGGACTAAGACCTCGGTGGGCTACTACAGCACTCTAATGATGAGCCTCGTAAGGAGTGATAGATGATCGAAAACCCTTAGCTGACTTCTGCTAATGTATTTCAACAGTATCGCCATCCCTTAACACAAAGTCTAGACCTACTTTCTGTGGACTAAAAGGTAGACGCCTACTCCACACCTTCGCATACCTGATTTCCCTGTTCGCCAGTGAAGGTATTATTCTAGCTAAATCAGAAACCTTAATCTCTCCTTTCACAACTAGAGGTCTCGGAGATGGAGGCTTTCCTGGCTCTTTCAAGTATATTCTATTTAAGTCTAGTATTTCCATTAGCTTATTGAAGATATACTCTACATTAATTTCATTCCTCACACATGAAATAAAGGCTAGAGGATAATGTTTCTGTATGCTGCTCTGTAGCATTTTTCTATCATTATGTGATAGACACTCAGATTTGTTTATTAATATAATAGATGGTTTGTACGTTATGTTGCCGAAGATAGCCTCCTCTATGGAATCCAAATCAGCCTCACCTACAATTCTGACTAATGCATGATATATTCCATAGCTTCTAAGAAGCTTTGCAACATCATCACCTGTAGCCCCTTTAAGCTTTCCTACAACAACAATTCCCCCAGTTCTTCTTCTTTTTATCTTAACGTACCCCTTAGGGGGTCTTACTACTATATTCATATTTCTCAGCTTTTTCTCTATTAAGGCAAGCTGGCGTAAAGGGTCCTGTAAAGCATCTAGCACTATTATGACTCCATCAGCATTCCTAATCATCGTCGCTACTTGTCTGTCAATTGCGGTGTCTTTTATGCTTTCTCCGATAAGAGACGGCGTATCCACTAACTGGAAATATATGCCCTTGTACACAAACATTCCTGGCACAGGCTTCTTAGTAGTATATGGCATGTTAGAAATCTCTGTTTTTGCGTTTGTAAGAATAGCTAGAAGCGAGCTTTTACCGCTATTAGCTAAGCCCACCAGTATTATCTGTACATCTCCTTCTTTTTCAATAAAGAATCTGGGTCCTCTCCCCTTTCTTTTTCTTTTCTTCTCTTCTATTTCTCTTCTGAGCACTGCTATTTTGTGTCTGATTTGTGACACAAGTTTCTCTGTACCCTTATGTCTAGGAACGGCTGAGAGAAACTCTTGTAAGGCTTTCAATTTTTCTTCTGGTGTTCTGGCTTCAAGATATTTCCTCCATTTAGCTTTAGCCTCAGCTGGGAGATTAGCTGGCATCTAGGAGTTATAAAAGGACAATAGTTTAATAAAAAGTACTCCTATCTGCGAGTGAGACTTATGGATGAAGCAGCATAGACGAAATATTCAACAGATGTTATTTGCTCTTTTCCAGAAGAATAGTTTTTTATTCTTAGTGGAATATACAACCCTACGTGGCAAGCGGATGCGTCTACTTCCAGCAAACTATTGACGGTAAGCGATGTGTGCTAGTATCTCCAGAGGAGTGGAGGCGGCGTAAAGGTAAGTTAGAGCAGTATTGTTTTAACGGAGGTAAAGGGTGTCCGGTACTAATGTCGATGTACGTGAACAACGGGGGGGCTGTTTTCTTAAATAAGTTAAGAAAAAGTAAAAGCACATTGAAGTAAATCACAAGGATAATGTAGTTAATCATAGTAGTTAAATGGCATATCTATACTGGTTCCTACTCATTTACTCTAGCTAAAGTTTATACCTTTAGCTTGAAGGCACTTCACTATTTTGTTATGAAGCTAAGTTTATAAGAGTACTAGGCTGACATTTTACCGTGACAAGGAAAGGTCAATTAATGTATAAAGAGATATACGAAGGCCCTAAAGCCATCGTGAAAACCCTTGAGAGTGAGAAGGAAAATGCAAAAAGAATAGCAGAAGATATAGAAAAGCAGGCTTTCAAAGCAATACACATAATTGGAAGTGGTACTAGCTTCCACGCGAGCTTAATACTCCAGTACTTTTTGAGCCGTTTAAGTAAAGTAAACAGCGTAGCTATTCCTGCATCAGAATATATACTGTGGAATCCAGAGCCTGAGAGATACGCTGTAGTAGCATTTAGCCAATCTGGAGAGAGCGGAGACATCATAGAAGCAATAAATAAGCTAAATAGAGAGAAAGCCAAGGTATACGGCATTACAAACACCCCTGGAAGCACTTTGACGAAAATCTCAGATTTCTCTCTTGTTACAAGAGCTGGAGAGGAGAAAGCTGTAACAGCTACAAAAACCTTTGATGTGCAAATAGCTTCCGCGCTGATGGTCTCAGCCGGCATAAGGGAGGAACTGTCTAGTAAAATCGATAAGCTCGCCGACGTAGCAAAAGATCTCGAGAAAATATTGCCTGAGCTAGATAAAAGTGCTGAGGAGATAGACGAGAAATTAAAGGATGCCAGTGATATCTATATTCTTGGCACTGGAAGTTGCTACCCCATAGCCCTTGAGGCAGGACTTAAATTCAAAGAAGCCGCATGTATTCACGCAGAGGCATTTGCGCTTAGAGAATTCTTACATGGACCAGTGCAGCTTGTAGATGAGAGCACCCCAGTAATAATGATTTTACAAAGTAAAATAGCTAAGGAGAGAGCAGAAAAAGTAGTTAAAAAGCTTAAGGCATACAATCCCCCAATAGTAGTGGTCCACGACAAGGAGGTGAGCGTAGATTTCGCTGAGATCACGATACCTTTGCCTATAGCTGAAGAGATATACGCTCCACTATATGTAGTAAAGGCGGTTCAATTATTATCATATCATACAAGTATAGCTAGAGGATTAGACCCCGATAAGCCTACTAAGCTGACTAAGGTAGTAAAGTAATGTTAACTGTCGTTATTGGAGGATTTTTTGGAGACGAAGGTAAAGGCAAGATTTGTGCCTACTTATCGCTAGCCGACGACGTTAGAGTAGCTGTAAGGACTGGGTCAGTTAATGCAGGACACACAGTAGTCTACATGGGTAAGGAGTACAAATTGAGAATAATTCCATCAGCCTTCGTCAATCTCAAAGCGAGACTGCTTATCGCTCCAGGAGCAAACTTGAGAACAGATGTCTTCTGGAGAGAATTATCTGTTCTATCTGGCTTCGCTGTAAAAGAGCGAATAGGAGTAGATAAGCACTGCAGCATCATAGAGCCTAGACACGTAGATGAAGAACAGCGAAGCGAATATCTGTCCAAGAAAATAGGTAGCACTAAGCAGGGAGTTGGAGCAGCTGTAAGAGACAGAGTTATGAGAATTGCTCGGCTAGCAAAGGACTTAGAAGAACTTAGAGACTTTATAGTAGATGTCCCTGAAATAGTTCATAGTGCATTGAATAAAGGCTTGCCTGTACTTATCGAAGGTACTCAGGGAACTTTTCTTTCGCTTTATCACGGGACGTACCCTTACGTTACTAGCCGAGATACCACGGCTTCTGCTGTCTGTAGTGAAGCTGGAGTTGGGCCTAAGGACGTAGATGAAGTAGTTTTAGTGTTAAAGGCATATGTTACACGAGTGGGCGCAGGGCCGCTTGAGGGAGAGCTTTCACCTGAAGAAGTAGCTGAGAGAGGTTTAGTAGAGTACGGTACTGTTACAGGAAGGCCTAGGAGGGTTGCACTATTTAATTTTGAGTTAGCTAAGAGGGCAGTAATGTTGAATAGTGCTACTCAAATAGCGCTAACTCGAGTAGATTCCTTAGATCCTACGTGCCGGAGTATCAGGGATTACGAGAAGTTGTCTCCTAACATTAGAAGATTTGTTGAAGAAATAGAGAATGAGCTCAATAGACCAGTTTCCCTGATAAGCACAGGTCCTGAAGTAACTGACATAATTGATAGGAGGAAAGAATTAGGCCTGTTAAGGTAATACAACATAGTCCTCTCCGCCCACGTATATCTGCTGAAGTAATGTATACAGTTTTTCTAGCCCTTCGCTTGTGACAGAAGATACCGGTACCAATTCAAAAGACTCTATTATGTCTTTTATAACATCACATATCTTCTCGTGAAACGTACGGGAACAGGTCTTCTCTCGACTTAACTCCGTTAAGAGTGCTTCTGGTGAGGAAATCCATAAAGTAGCTTTTTCAAGATCACTTTTTTCCAATAAGTCACTTTTAGTTAAAACCATTATTTGAGGCTTGCCAAATCTGTAGAAGACAGATGCCGAGAGCAGAAGTGATGAAACAAAGGTCGTTGGCGAGAGTGTAAAAACGGAATCTATGAGAAAGAGCACAGCACTTCTTTCTTCAGATAGCTCATTTATAATAAAAGTACCTACAGTCCTAAAGGCAAAAATTTCCATTTGTCCAGGAGTATCTATTAGTACATATCCTGCTCTATAACTGCGAATATCTTCCTTAATCTGGGGGAGCATTTCTGTCGCTAAGATATCTACAGCAGCTATAATGGCTCCGTTAGGTCCGAGACCATGATCCAGTATCAATTCCTTAGCAGTAATATAATCTCTGACATCTACATCTGGTCTATAGGGCAGGCGTTCAACTGCCGGGTCTAAATTAACTATCACAGATGGCATATCGTTTGCCTCTAACCACTTAGAGAAAGCAGCCGTTAGTGTGCTTTTACCGCTGCCCGCTGGACCAATAATAAATACTGTTAACATCTATTATGCACCACTTTAAATCTTAGTTTTTTACTTGTCTTTATCTTCTTATATACTTCCACTACCTGCATGGCAAACACTCCATCTATATAGTCCTCCTGGTCTTTAAGAGTTCTAAAGCCTTCGGTTTTAAAGTCCTTTATTATTTCATTAAGCTTTTTTCCGCGGCGATGCTCGATATCCTTTATTATGTCCCTAAATATTTTCTCACTAAAACCCCCGTAATCGTATATACAGGGGAGCTGTAAAGCTAAGTTCAATTTCTCTATTAACTCAAATAGTAGGACGCATGTTTCTGCATCTCGCTCTGAAGGACAACGTTCATAGCAATGTGTAAGAGCATATTTAATTACTTTCTCAAGAAGTTCTTTGCTTATAAGAACGTATTCCGACATACTGCACATACCTTGAGCACACTACTATAAGGTTATCTCCTTAGCTGGCTAATAGCCTGAAGCAACTACGTCAGTGGGTTTCATTATTTCCCTCAAGAATACTGTAGCGTAGTTTCCTTTCTTAAGAATGAATTCTACTGTTACGTAGTTTTCGCAAGCCTCTGTTACCTTAAAGTCTTCGACTCTGAAAGATAGATGTCTGTATCTGCCTTTAGAGGAGATCTCAGGCATACCTTTTATCTTAAAGTACTCTAACTTTAGGTTTTCTTCCTCAAGAATTTCTCTTTCGAGTTGTCCAGGGTATCCTCCCGCTAGTCTTGTACCGTACCCGAAAATATTTCCCACAAGGACTGCTTTTCTCTCTCTTATGAGTCTCTCGACTTCTGCTATATTTATCTTGCTAACCTTTACGACACTCGATACTATTCCTCTGCTATCGATAAGTCCTACATAGTCTCCTATCTGTGGAAACACCAGCGAGAGACCGTGTTCGATTCTTTTGCTTACCAACTTGTTGAAGAGGTATGATTGATAGGCTTGAATAAACATTTTACGTAGGGTCAGAGGCAACCGTCTTAAAGCTCCTACATAGTCTCTCGGATTCTTACAAAGATGTTCTGCCATTAATCGTTCGTGGTGAAGGCTCTTCGGATACTCTTTAAGAACAAACTCAGGGTCTCTTCTTTTCCAGGCTTCTCTACGCGTATCGTAAAATCTTTCACGCAGATAGGGTCTAGCAATATATTCCCAAACAGCTTCTTCAAATAGTCCCTTAATAATATATTTTCCAACTATGTGAGTATTTGGGCGAATGGTCCCGAATCTCTGGTACCCATAATATGCGGGAACACCGCCAAGTGTCTCTATCTCTCTAACGAGTTCACTGACTATTTTTAAGGCTTTTTCGTAAAAGATTTCTAAATCACTTATTTTTATTTTGAACCAGTTTCCATAAAGAAGACCGGGTCTAAGCTTAAACGGCCTCCTAAAGAAAGCATACAATTTTATTTTATTATGCTGGAACATTTTTAAAGTATGTTCATAGCTAGTGAAAGTAGATACGAACTGCCGTGTAATCGCTCTAGCGTCTTTTATTCCTGCGTAAAAGAAATGATTGCGAGGTATATTCAGTTGTCTTGAAATAATCTCTATGGCAGTGATCATGTCAAGATTTCTTTTCTCTAGTATGAACCACAAGTATTCCCCGATACCGTCTGATGGAGTAGCGTTAGGAGATGCTCTAAGTCGGTCTACGCTGACTTCCTCTACTATAAAGTCTTCGACTTTAGCTCTAATTCTACCTCCAATTGATTTAGGAGATGTTATGTAGTAATTAAGACCTAGATATTTATCTAAGTTAGAAAATGTTTCCGTGGGCATATTACTTTAGCAGTTTAAGGCTACCTGTTATTTTATCTATTTTCTCTGAGGGAGCGGGACCTATTGCAACTGCTGTAAGAGTGTTGGGAGGAATTTCTGTTAATCCTTTGTCTCTGACTAAGGCTACAGGTAGTCCGCTTTCTTTAGCTTTACGGTATATTTCAAGAAGCTCATTTTCACTGCGTACCTCTAAAACAATTTTCTTCTGGAAGCCATAAAACCATTCTCTCCACCATTCAGAGTGATCAGCTCTGGCTTTTTCAGATGCGATTACAGCTGCATGCGCGACCTGCGCAGCTATTTTACCTCGACTCATTTTAATATCTGTTCTGACAACAATTACTTGCTTTATTTCGAGTGACATGGACCTCTCCTCATTAATAGATGTAATTAACTATAATTACTGAGATCCTAGTTAATAATTTAGCGAGGTGAGTAACTATGGAGGGTGTTAAAATAGAAGTTGTAGAAATGAGTATTCCTGCAGGATGCAACATAATCCTCGGAATGGCTCACTTTATTAAAACTGTAGAAGATCTCTATGAAGCTTTAGTAAACAGTGTGCCGCAGATACGCTTCGGTATCGCCTTCTGTGAAAGCTCAGGGCCTTGTCTAATAAGATCTGAGGGTAACGATGAAGAGCTCAAGAAGATAGCCATTGAAAACGCCAGAAAGCTCTCAGCAGGACACGTGTTTGTTATACTAATGAAGAACGCTTGGCCCATAAACGTGCTAAACGCCATAAAAATGGTTCCAGAAGTAACGCGGATATTCTGCGCTACAGCGAACCCAGTACAGGTCATAGTCTGTGAGACGAACCAAGGTAAAGGAGTGCTGGGAGTAGTGGATGGCTATAAGACTAAGGGAATAGAGACCACTGAAGATGTTCAAAAAAGAAGAAAGTTCTTAAGAGAGATAGGATATAAGCTAAGCTGAATGTGTGACATTAGTGGATGTAAAAAAACAGGGACTATAGTTATCGAATTACACGGAAAACACTACAGCCTATGCCAGGAACACTTCGAGCAATTAAGTGATCTAATATACGCAATTGCTCTTGCTAAGGGAGAAGCTGGGCTAGAAAATATTAAAGTAACGAAGGCTAGGACAAAAATTAGAATAGATTTTTTAGAGCCAATCAATATAAATTCCTTAAAGCAACTAGAAGTTCAAGTATACCAATATCTTGGAGTCTCTAAAGAAGAGCTTGGAGAGGTACCCCAGCCTAAAAAGAAAAAGCTAGTAAGGAGAAGAAAGAGAAAGAAGAGAAAATTAAAAAAGAAGAGAAAATAAGTCTAAGAGAGGCTTTAAGGTCTCTGAATACATGACCAAGTCAGCAGCTGAAAGAACGTCCCTTGACTTAGGATTAAATGCTACAGCGAGCCCTGAGACTCTAAACATAGGCACGTCAACTTCACTATCTCCAATGGAAACAACCTCTCTAGGATTAATGCCTAATTCTTTACACGCGCTTAGCAAGGCCCTATCTTTATTATAGTATTCAACATGTACTACTACATCTCCCGTCAGGACACCCTCTTTAAAAACGAGCTTATTAGTGTACACAGAGTCGAACTTAACTTTGGAACGCCTCTCTATCTCCCTAATAACTATATCCAGCCCAGCTGATATCGCTATAAGCTTAATATTCCTCCTTTTAAGGTATTTCAAAATATCAATAGCATACTCTCTTAAAGGAATTTCTTTCAAAAAAGTACGTATAACGGACTTAGTCTTACCTCTCCACAGCGTAGCATCTAATACAGCCCATTTTTCATATGATATAAGACCTTTCTTGAATAAACTAGCATTTATCTGTGCCTCTTGTAAAGTACCAAATCTTTTATGTAAAAATCTCCATATACTATCAATTTTAGTTAATACTCCATCAACGTCAAAACACACAGCACAGTATTCGTAATGGTTTGTAGCAGGCTTTTTTGTACTCATCATAGAGTTCCAAAAATTCGAATGAACATAAGTTTATATATTCTCCTATCCTTTAAACCCCAGCTCCTCTTAGGTGAGATAGCATATGAGTAGACACATAAATAAAATATTAATTAGCGCCCTAGTAGCAGCTCTCCTAATAGCTCCACTCATAGCCTATATACCTACAGTTAAGGCGTCTCCTACTCAGTGGAAGGGCCTCAAGCTTAGATTAGTGGATCAGCTAGGTAATCCTCTTAGATGCAGAGAAGTACTACTAATTCTATGGAACATGTCAGCTGCAAACGAAACCGAGTGTCTACTACTCTTCACTAGAGTTCAGACAGACTGTGACGGTTACATTGAAGTACCTCTCAACTTACCTATAAGCGACACTTCTTCAGGTCTATACAACTTCACAATACTCTTAGTAGAAGAAATAGGAGGAAAAACATACTATTTCTTACTAAACTGGACCTATGATTCTTACCCAATGGGTGTTCCAGCATATAAGTTGACAGCCTACTTTAACGGCAGTGGCATCACATTTCCCACTCCATGGGGCACAGAAGGTAACGGCATAATTGTGTGCTACCACTATTGGAACCTTAAGTTCAGAGTACTAGATAACTGTACACAGCTGCCAATATACTTCCCTGATCCGAACACTGGAGCTGTAGATGCTGCAGTAGTTAAAATATACTTCCCTGATGCTGAAGGAACTCTCATATTTGAGGACTCTGTGGATTCAAGCGGGTATACCGATTACTTCAACATATCTGATACAATAGTGGAGCTAGAGGCTGATATGTGCCATATAAAGACACTATACAATACAACACTATATAAAGAAGTTTACTGGAGCTGGGGTCACATCTTAGTAGCGAAAGACTTCATTGAATTTGTATCATATCTGGCGACAACTGCTAACCCATGGTGGCTAGGCTGGGAGCCAACTCACCACGGCACACCAGTATATATAAGCGACTGGGTCTTTGTAGAGTACTATGAGCCAGACATTTACATAAATGATTTAGTGTTAACAGATACTTTCGATCCTCCAGCAACTCCACCAGCTGACTCTGATCCATTCACTACTACAAACGATTACATAGTGTCAAGTGATGCAAGAGAAAT
This sequence comes from Thermoprotei archaeon, assembly GCA_003650815.1. Taxonomy (GTDB): domain Archaea; phylum Thermoproteota; class Thermoprotei; order Thermofilales; family B15-G2; genus B15-G2. The sequence goes on from QMSB01000012.1 coordinate 19,974, forward strand.
AGTTTTTGAATACGATGTAGAGATAATAGATGTTGCATACACGGCAATGATTAACATGACACTTTACGATGCTTGTCTAGAGCCTATTATTGAGTGGGGTACAACTCTAATTAAGGTAGCGCTTCAATACGAGGACATAACAGTTAGATCTGCACAGACAATGAACTGCACAGTACCACTTGCTAACTACGGATATGAATATCACGGAAGCTGGTACTTCTGGGTACCAGACGTCGAAACAGTATATGGAAAGAACTATACAGTAGAGGTAATAGTAGAAAATATTGGAGGAGGAGTAAGAATACCGATATTTGTCGATGAAATATGGTATCCGAAGAACTGTGATAAAATAGAATACAGCGTTGATATTATAACCTCGCTCGTACCAGTAGCAATTAAAATAGTAGACTCTGAACCCATTGCTCAGCCACTAGTAAACGATCAATTCGGAGGTATTGAAGTAAAGGTAGTAATTAAAGGACCATGGGGTGAACTTGAAACAACAACAGCAGCAGCTGGAGACTACATTGGATATGTCATACTACCTCCCTCCTGGGCTTGGCCATCGCCTGCTCCAGTGGCGGCTCTATGGCCTTACGGCTACTTAATAGTACCTTATGGAGAGTCCTCTGCAACATATGAAATCAAAGTATACTTCAAAGCTACTCATGGAGCTGAATTTGTAGACGTGACTAATCCTGATAACTCAACTATAGTAGTAAAGTTCCCGACAACTCCCGCAGAGCGCGAAGAGCAGTGCCACAAAGTATACACAATAATAGCCAAAGTATATGAAGTTAAGATTAAACTACTAAGCCTATGCGACGAACCACTATCCTCCAACGACTATGCAGACGCTAAGCTAGAGATCTACACCGAGGATGACGTAAAGGTAGCTGAAGTACATACAATACCTGAAGACGGCACCATCTTTATACCGAAGCTGCCAGCTGGCACATATAAACTCAAGCTCTACTGGAAGTGTAAGTGGTTAGAGCCAGTAGACGGTAAACTACTAAATGTAACAGACAACATACTAGAGGCCGAAGTATTCAAGTTCCCAGTAAGAAACATAGCCTTCCAACTCCTTTCATGGAACCCAATACCAGGTAAAGAAGGTTTTGTCGGAACAGATCCAACAACAGGTCTAGTAGACGGAGGCTACTTAGCAATAGAGGGTCTTAACGCTTCACTAGTTTATGGATGTGACTACATAGAGTGGGCTAGAAGCAACTGTACAGGATGGGTAGTATTCGAAAAAGTACCAGTTGGAGTAGAAGTAACACTACAGGTCTATACAAACCAGACACCGTACACAAGACGTGAAGGCATGTTCGATGACAACATACTGGTTTACGAAGAGACCATAACTATCCCTGTAGAAGAGTGTACATACACTGAGCAAAAACATGTATGGATCTACAGCTTCTACCTACAGGCCGAAACATGCACTGATGAAGTACTAGAGAGCTTCAAGTCAGCTGATGGAAAATGGTACAACGTAACAGTAATTATCTGTGACACTACCTGGCAGAAAGAGCCTAGGGAGTGTACTACAGGCCCTTCACCAGCTTGTCCGACATGTGCTCCGACAGTACCAGCTGAAATAACAGTAGACTTCAGAATAATGAATGTTAGCTACGCTAGACCATACCTGAAGAGACTAGGACTAGACTGGACAGTAGCAACCGATACTCCTGAAGCAAAGTTCCTAATAACTTCAGCTCAGTGGGATCCAGCTCATCCACACCTCTTCGTAGCAGGCGCTAGATATACAATCAAAGTATTCTACGGAGGTGTCCTAGTATACAACTACACATTCCTGCTTCCAAGACCAGACAAAGATGTAACATACATATTCAACGAGACATACAGACTAGTACCAGCTCTCATAGAAACAGCCGAATGGATAGACGCCATTGACGTAGTATATGAGTACGACTATGAGACTACATACGACTGGCTATATCACCCAATACTCACAATGAAGGGTGTAAGTGTAGGCGAATATCCAGTAATAGAGCTAAAGACTTGGGTAATACCATTCAGAATATGGACATTCACTAAGTCTTATGCTAAAGAGTGGTGCGGACTAACACCAGACCACGAACCATACTTAGTACCAGGATTAAGAATTAAAGTTAACTTCACGTCTGTACTTGACAATGAATTCACTGCGTGGCCCACCAACTACGGCGACCTCTGTGATGACGCTGAGTCAACGTGGAGTTCCTACGACACTTGGTACACAATAGAGGAGACAGACGTAGATCTTAAAGGCTATGTGACAATACTAGTACCAGTATGGCTACCAAGATATAAAGCACAGAAGCACTATAACGGAATAAGCTTTGGAAACGAAATTGATAAAGTAGAAGTCTACGCTGTAGGGGGAATAACCCCAGGAATACCAGATGACTACGAGATATTAGTAAACGAGTACTATGACTGCGACAACAACAAGTGGGTAACCATTAAGGACGGAGCTGATGTAATAACCGATCCAGCAAACTACTTCCCGCCATGGAACATAAGCAAGATTAACGAAGAATGCAGAACTGTAACAGTATTAGAGCCATACACTGAAGAAGTATGTGAGCCTGAGGGCTGTGTCGAAGTAACCAAGTACAAGGAGGTAACTTACACACTCTGCGCTGGTCCAACTTGGTGTGGTGTCGACAAGAGGGTAGCTGTTGCTTGTCTAGAGTGCTTCGCTGTACAAGTATACGGCTACGACGTATGCGGTGAGAAGACACCAGTGGCTCATCAGAGGGTAGTAGTGAAGGCTGACGGACTAGTAGTAGCTGAAGGCACTAAGGAGACTACTGAGCCAATCAAGTTCGAGCCAACAACTGAGACTGTAAGCACTCCATGGGGCACGGTCAAGAAGATAGTAGAAGGAGCCACTCTACCAGTATGGGCTTATACAAAGACAGCTGGTGGATTCATGTATACGATAGAGGTGAGACACGATATAGCAGCCATGCTAAAGGAGAAAGGACTTCCAACAGAGCTAGCTGACAAGTTCTGTCTAGAAGCTTATCTAGGATTATCACTAGAGTTTGAGAACAAGCATAACTGCGGCGCAGAACCTATAGAGTTCACATGGAAAGCTATATTAATAGACCTAAGAGACATAGGCAACAAGAAGGAGCTACCTAGTATGACAGTTTTCGCTATCAGAATGGGCACTAATGCTCCAGCTATCTTCGACATAACTAATGAGGATGGAAAGGCTGTTCTATTAGTAGACAACTCAACATACATAATTGAAGTATACTGGAAGGACAGCTGGTTCCTCTACTACACAGGAAAGATACCCAACTCCATAAGGATATACAACAGTTTCATACACGGCGGATGGGTCGTAGACATGAGCACTGTAAACGTAACGACTGTGTCCATTGAGGCTTATGTATATATCCTAAGACTTAACCTCTACAAGGCTGATGGAAAGACACCACTAACTGGAGCAGTAGTAGAAGTAACTTGGCCAGACACAGCAGTAACTAAGCACGAGGCTAAGGAGAAGAGCTATGTAGAAGTATTAGAAAACAAGGACACTAGAGTAAGCGTACCAGGAACCTTCACACTAGAATCTGCTGTATCACAGTGTCCAATTGGCAGATATCTGATAGTAGTGAAGTATAAGGGCATTGAGGTAGCAAGACAGATAGTAGACGTCGAAGCTGGACTAGAGGGCTATCCATACAAGGAGGTAGACATCAGATGTGAAGTATACGACTTCACAATAACAGTAGTAACACCATGGGGTACACCACTAGCTGGTGCTAAAGTAGCAATAACTATTCCAGGTACTGGTGAAATAACAGGAACATTAGATGAGACTGGGTCCATAACTGTACAGAATGTACCTGGAGGAGAAGTAACACTCAAAGTAGTAGAGTGGAAGAAAGTATCGGTAGATTGGTCAACAACAGTAAACTATAAGTCACCAAAGGTAACCTGCGAGAAGATAGGCAAGCTAGTAGTCAAGACAACTGGTGCTCGTGGACAGCCACTAGATGCGACAGTCACCATTGCTGGTGTACTAAGCGCTACTGCTAAGGGAGGAGTACTAGAAGTAGAGCTACCTGAGGGCAGCTATGATATTACAGTAGAATACGGTGGAAAGAAGATAACTAAGTCAGCTACTGTGAAAGGCAAAGAGCTAACTGAAGTACCGGTACAGATAGACGTCTTTATACAGCTAGCAGGCTGGCCAATGACGTTACCAGAGTTCTTCGGATTCATACTACTCATAGTCTTCATCATAATAGCACTGTTCCTAATAATGCACGAATACAGCGTCTGGAGAAAGAAGCGCTTAGCTAAAGCACTAGTAAAGCCATCTAAATAAGTAAGTAAATATATAAATTTAAATTTTTTAACTATTTTTTACCTCTTCTCTAATATTTTCCTTATAATACTAGAGTTTCCCGGAATCATTTTTAATATATTGTTTAAATCAAATTTTTGACCAGTAGATTCTTCGAAGAATTTCTTAAGTTTTTTCGTGATGAGGTTTTTGTCGAGTCTTCCGGGGACTATTATCACATAGCAGTGTGCTCTTGGAGCTATTGCTGAGACAGGGCCTGCGATAAGTGATAGAGTGTTTTTGTCTACGCCTATAGCAATCTTTAGTTCTACTTTGAGGTAGTTTCTCTTGCCTCTAACCATGAAAGCTCCTTTCGATAAGTACTCGCCAGAGGGAGGTGTCTTAGAAACCTGATCTGCTTTAACGTAGTATACTTCTATGGAAGAGAAGCCCATGGTCCAGGCTCTTGAATAAGATGCGGCGAACTCTGCTGCTTCTCTTATGGAGGCTTCTCCTGCCTTTTCCCCATTTTTAAGGATTACTACTGGGGCTCCATGTATGTCGGCGTGGAAGAATAAGTCTCCCTTTTGCAGGTATTTTCTGACTAAGACTTCGTTTTGGGAGGCTGTTTTTCCTCCAATAACTAAGAAGTTCTCAGAAGTGAAGAACCATAGAAATTGCTCGTACCACATGGTCTTTCTGCTAGGTTTCTTTAAAGTAGACTCCGTTTTCTTTATGAGTATTTTTCTCTGGTTTTCGAGTTCTTTTAAACGTTGCTTTAGCTCTAAAAGCCTTTCCTCAGCTACTTGAGCTTTTCTCTTGTACTCCTTAGCTCTCTCAAAAATTTTCTCAACAATTTTTCCTGAAGTTGTAGGCAGAGTAGCTTCCACTATGCCACATACTACGATTTTACGCCCACTTATCTTAATTGACACAGGTAAGTCAACTTCTTCTCCGGCTAATGCCTTTGATAGCAGATGGATCTGTGAGAGAAGAGTCTTAGCTATAGCTTCTATTCTCTCGGCTTTCTTTCTATTTTCTCTTATTGCTTTCTCCACCTGCTTTATTGAAGCCTCCAGTCTCCTTTTAGTCTCATTTATTCTCTTAAGCTTAGACTCTGATAAAGTTTCTACTACACTATCTTTGAAATATTCGTAGAGAAGCTTAGAGAACTCAGAGTACTCTCTTGTCGTTAAATTCTCGTAGATAAGCATAGGGATAGGTGAAAATGAATATTTTCCCCCGGCCTTAAAGTAGATTCGAGGGCTCAGGGAGCCTTGTCTCACGCTGCTGAAAAGCTGATTAACTACAGTGTGGATCTTTAAGACTTCTTCTGAGGAGAGTTCTCTCGCTTTTATTTTCTTGTCTACTCCAGCTCTTTTGCAGACTTCCTCTGCCAGCTCACCTGATAGATTAAAGAGAAGCGCTAAGGTTTTCACAGTGCTAAATTCCGAGGAAGAAAATACCTCTAAATACTCTTCCAAAGGGGATGTAGGGCATTTACCTCTCATCGGCGGATACGAGTATTGAGCGCCTGCTTTCACTTTGTGGTCTCTATACTCGACGTACTTATAGGCCGCTAGGACTCTTCTAGTGTCATCTACTAAGATAATGTTGCCGCCGCGCATAAATTCAAACACTAGACTTTTTTTGGAGCCCCTCACGCTCACTAAGAGCTCTAAGACTCTATCCTCTACTGGTTGTTTCAAGTCCTCGACTATGCCTCCTCTCAGGTGTTTTCTTAGGAGCCTGCAGAAAAGAGAAGGTTCTGTCTTTTCGGCGATATCTTTTTCAGTAATGGTGATAAAGCTACCTACTTTAACTAAAATAAAGAATGTAGATCCTCTAGCTCTGAGCTTCAGTAAAAAAACTTTGTCTAGGTGGTAGATGTTAGATATTCTCGCTCCTCTTACAAGCCTTCCCGCCTCTGCCACGAATGCGGCTATATCTAGGACATTCATTTCCCTCTTCATTTGCAGAAACACCCTTAAATAGACAGGTTCTTAGTATAGTTTGATGGAGGAATACGATAAACTTTACTTTTCAAGAATACTAGCGGGCGTAATAGTGGGAGTTATCTGTGGAGTACTCGCTTTGAATCTCGTAAGCGGCTTTATGCTATCAGCTATCGTGTACTACGTTTTACATAGAGTACTCAAGAAGAAGGCGGCTAATATAGAGAAATCCTGGAGCGTAGGTTTCAGCGAGTACTTAGGCTTATGGCTAACAATGTGGTGCATAGTCTATAGTATTCTTTATTGGAGTCCCTCAAGCTGACAGTAAGCTTTTCTCCCCACTTCGTCCTGAAAGACTACCAGGTCCTCCTTTCTCCTAAAAAATATTCTTCTGTGAACGACCCTAGCTAAATACTCCTCCAGCGAGGGAGGTTTATTGGGTGAAGAGAAAATAATGCTAGCCGTGTCTCTTGTAGAGGATATGAAAGCTAAATCAAGCACTATTTTAGCTATCTTCGATAAAAGCTTAATACCACCGACCCCTAGGCTAAGCTCCCGAATAATTAGTGTTTCTAAAGAGGGTACTAGGATTAGTCTATAGTCTCTGCAGAATACTTCTCGAATAGATACAAGAACTTCGTTTAAGCTATATGCTCTTGCGTATATTATGTTTCTTAGTGCTTGTCTCGGGTCTAGTTCTCTGTATTCTGCTATTTGTATGATTCTTTCTGGTCTGAATGTGCCTTCTGTGTCTATGTATACTGCTTTA
>QMSB01000013.1 GCA_003650815.1 Thermoprotei archaeon
CACTACAACTACGCCGTCACTCGTCACAATAAAACCTGCATTCACTCCAAGAGGGTGAAAAAGTCCCAGTACAGCATAAACATTCTCAGCTACCTTAACCATACTGTCTAAGAGATTGCGCAAGATCTAATAAACATCACTTAACTAATCTTCTTAATAGAATATAGCAGAAATACCGCTAAAGTAGGCAGTGCTAAAAGAATGATATCCGAGTACGTAAAGTAGCTATGCGAGTTGTAGTGAACTATTAGAAGTACCACCATAGTCATGAGTATAGAGAGAGCTATTAAAGACGCTTTAATAGCCTTTATCATTGATAGTACGTACCTCTTCTTCTCTGAATCACTTGAGAGAGGAACTTTATGAGCTGAAGCAAGTATGGCAGAGAGGCTATAAACTAAAGCAGTAAACAGTATGAGGAAAGTTGCTGTAAAATCTCCTTTGGTCATGAAATAATTTGGTCTACCATATACATCGAAGTGTACAGCTATAATATCAGGTAAAGCAGGATACGATGAAACTAAGTAAAGAGACGTAGTAATGAGCGATAAGCATGCGAAGACTACAGCTTCATAAGAGACTTTAATTACTTGAAGTATCTTAAGAGGCTTTTCTCCCCCCTCCTCTCTACCAGTTTCCTTCTCCAGTATTGAAGAGAAATATAGTGAAAGCGAGCCTGAAGTACACGCTACTGAAATAGCTATGAAGAAAACAGCGTGTAAGGCACCTAGAATTAAAGACACTAGGAGAGAAGAGAAGCCTATGATGGTAATTAAGATTCCCATAAGTCTATTAGCTCTCCGCCATACTCTACGTGAAACTAGCGTAGCAGGGACTCTGAATCCTGAGTAGGGGTTAGGTTCAGTAGTGGAGCTAAATCTCAGAGAGGCTAACCCCCCTACTACTAATGCTAGTGAAAGAATTCCTACAAGTAGCTCTATCATAGAAGCTCACCCCTAATTCTCTCAAATGCTTTGAGAAAGTCTTCCACTAAGCTCAAGATCTCGCTTAGACATTTACGTCCTTCTTCAGTGAGCTCGTAGTACTTTCTAGGAACACCACCAGACACCTCAGCCCAGTAAGACTTCACAACACCCTCTTTCTGAAGAGAATGTAGGAGCTCGTAGATAGTAGACTCGCTCGGCTTCAAGAAACCCTGGCTGAGCTCCTGAATAATTTTCAGTATCTTATATCCATAGCAAGCACCATACTTACTCAAAATCATCATAATGATTACCGCGTAGAAGCCTGCTGAAAGCTCCTTCTTAATCTTCCTATAAAACTTTCTCCTAAACATCTAAATTGAATTAGGAAGCGAAATATTTAAATATTTCGGAGTCCGATATACCTCGTGGTCCGAGGTATAATCGTAGTCCTCGCCGTAGCCTTCACATCGTCAATTGCAGTATCGCTACTGATAGCTAATCTAACCCCGTACTTCGCCTCATCAACTACAGTATCGCTCCTCGCCGCAATCCTACTAGTTTTCCTTATGTTCACACCTACGATAGGTGTCTTAGCGGCATGTAAGATTACAGGAGAATCTCCTCTAAGATATGGTTTAAGCGAACTAAGCTTAAAAGAAGTAAAGAAGCCTTTTTTCATAAAGATATTAATACTCATAGCTAAAGTATATGGTAGTGCGTTTACCAAAAAACAGTATACTTTAATAGCTATAATATACGTATACATACTTTCTGTCCTAAACACACTAGTGTACTATATAGTCCATGGATACTCGCCACCTATATTTGAAGCCATAAGAACACTATTTCCTATAGTTCCAGAAAAGTTTATTCCAATAGTAGCCTCAGGCCTCCTCGTCAACGCCTTAGTTAATGGAATAGTGGGCTTGCTCCCAGCTCTAGGTGAAGAGGCTTGCTGGAGGGGATTTCTTTTAGATAAATTCGCTGAAAGACTTGGCTTCACTAAAGCTGCTCTACTAGTCGGTATAATATGGGGTTTATGGCACTCACCGCTCATACTGATAGTAGGCTACGAGTATGGAGTAAAGTACCCTGATCCTAAAGCACTCGTAGGAGTACTTGTCTTTACAGTACTCTGCGTAACACTAGGCTACTTCTTCGCATGGCTTCGCAGTAAATCAGGAACAGCTACAGTACCCGCACTAGCTCATTCAGTATACAATGGAGCTGCGGGCCTCCTCATAGTGACTTACTGGAATGAAGACCTTCTCTACGCAGGCGGAGTAGGAGTCCCTGCTATAGTTTCCCTGACAATATTTCTGCTGCTACTAAGTTTTCTCAAAGTATTTAGAAAGGAACTCTGAGACATAGTATACTTCAATAGGTGGATTTTTCTTAACTCTGCTTATAAAGTCTCTGCAGACTAAATATATTAGTACGGCTTTAGTTTACGAGTTAAGGCTTATTTCTTCCCACGTAGATGATTATCTATGGAGATCAAAATCGATGAGGTAGCGAGTTTTCTCAGCGAGCTGATTAAAGTAAATACTTCTAATCCTCCTGGCAACGAGACTCCTGCGGCTAAACTTGTTGCAGAAAAGCTTTCTGAATACGGTATTGAGGCACAGGTTCTTGAAAGTGAGCCGAATAGAGGAAATGTTGTGGCGGCTATCGACAGCGGTGAACCCGGCCCGACACTGCTTCTCCTCTCACACTTAGATGTTGTTCCAGCAGACCCTAAGGAGTGGAGTGTAGATCCCTTCAGCGGCTTAATTAAAGATGGCTTCGTGTGGGGCAGGGGCGCGCTTGACTGTAAGGGAGCGGCTGTAATGGAGCTGTATGCTTTTATAAAAATAGTTCAGGAAAAGAAGTTTAAAGGAAAAATAATCTATGCTTCCACAGCTGACGAAGAGACGGGCGGTGAGAAAGGAGCAAAGTGGCTAGTTGAAAGCAAACCCGATTTAGTTAAAGCAGAGTACGTTATAAACGAGGGAGGCGGCTACGCTATACCTGTTAAAGGGAAGCCTGTATTCACTGTTCAGACAGCAGAGAAGGGAGTCTACTGGTTTAAGCTGAAGTTTAAGGGTAAGCCGGGTCACGGGAGTATGCCAGGAACAGGTGATAATGCTATTGTTAAGACTGCTCAAGCGGCTAAGAGGATATCTGAGTGGAAAGCCCCTATAGTGCCTACTAAACACACAGAAGTCTTCTTAAAGAACCTCATGAAGGCCTTGGGAAAACCCTACTTAGCTAACTTTCTGCTAAGTCCTGTACTCGGCGGGCTTTTCTTAAGGGGTATAAAGGAGAAGAGTCAGAGAGCTTTCATAGAAGCTATGCTTAGAAACACCTTCGCGCCGACTATAGTTAGGGGAGGCTACAAAGAGAACATTATTCCGTCGGAGTGTGAGCTAGTAGTAGACTGTAGGCTTCTCCCAGGCTTTGATGAAACATGGGTCAAGGAGACCTTAAAGAACATTATAGGTGACATCGAATACGAGCTAAGTTTTATTAAAAGAGAGCCCGCCACAGAATCTCCCATAGATACGCCCCTATTTAAAGCCATAGAGAAAACTCTCGCAAAAGAGTTTCCGGGAGCACTTGTTTCAGCCTACATGGTTCCAGGAGGAACAGATTCACGTTTCTTCAGGAGGAAGTTTAAGAGTGTAGCCTACGGCTACATCCCGATGATACCTTCACTGCCCTTTGAGGAAATAGCTAAAATGGTTCATGGAATTGATGAGAAGATACCCGTAGAGGTCTTAGAGAAAGGCGTAGACTTACTGTACAAGACGCTCGTAGAGTTCTACTCACTTGTATAGGGCTTCTCGCTTACGTGAGTCATTTTTAAATATTTTTTCACTAGAGTTAGTTACGTGAACTTAGTTTTACTAGGAATAATGCTAATAGCTGCTGGAATAGTATTGTGTATAATAGGAATGCTAGCTTTAATGCTAAGAGCGGCTAAAGGCTTCGGGAAGGTTTCTGGAGGAGGACTAGTCCTCATAGGCCCCTTCCCAATAGTCTTTGGAACTAGTACTAAGATAGTTAGAATAATGATTTTGATCTCAATAGTTCTCGTAGCTATTTTCCTCATATTGTCGCTCATGTTTGTGCTTTGGTGGTAGACATGTATGAGGAAGAGGCTGGTCTTTCTCTTGGAGTAAAGCTGTTTATCTTAGGTTTCCTCCTAATATTTACTGGAGCACTACTACTGATGATTGCTCAGGCAGCTAGAGGAGGTGGAGTGAGCGGAGGAGTAGTAGTTGTAGTGTTTCCGTTTATTCCCGTGGGAGTCGCTTGGGGGGACTATGCTTCAGTAATACTAGTAGTGCTCACGGTCATCGCAGTAGTGCTAATGATAATTAACATGATTATTGTTTACCGTAGGCTAAGGGAAGTGGAAAGATAGCATGTTGAGAAGAGGGTCTGTTATAAGAGGAGCTAGAGACGTGTACAAAGTACTAGGCTTAATTAAGGAGGGAGGAATGTGCTGTGTGTATCTGGCGGAGAACTCGGCTGGAGAAAGAGTTGTAGTAAAGACTCCTGCGGTAAAGAGAGATGGCTACGATGATCTGAGGAGAGAAAGGCTCCTGAAGGAAGCTAGTATCCTGAGTAGACTTGATCACCCTCACATAGTTACTTATATTGAGCACTGGAGAGACGGGGGTGAAATATACTTAGTTGAAGAATATGCTGGAGACAGGAGTCTAAAAGATCTAGTTGAGGCTAAAGGACCATTCTCTTCTAGTGCAGTGAGAGATCTGTTCACTAAGATACTGGATGCTTTCTCGTATCTCCACTACAGAAACATAGCACATGGAGACATTAAGCCGAAGAACATACTGTTTAAGAGAGGAGAGCCCATAGTCATAGACTTCAACTCTGCAGTAGACTTAGCCACAGCTCCTCCTACACTAAAACATGTAATAGTGACACCCGACTGGGCGGCGCCAGAACAGATTAGAGAAAAGCGAGTAAACTGGAGGACAGACGTATACCAGCTAGGAGCAGTAATCTTCTATACGCTCACAGGGAAAAACCCGAATACAGCGCCTACAGCAAGTCTACCCAGATCTAGGTTAAGTCAAATAGCACTTAAAGCCCTTAGCCCAGACCCAGAGCAGAGATACGCTAATGCATCAGAGATGGCTAAAGATCTCCAGAGAAAAGCCTACATAGTCTACAATGGCAAAGAATACTCTGTGGAAACTATAGCGACTATAGGTAGGGCATCAGACAACGATATAGTAGTCTACGACCCAAACAGGTATGTTCACAAGTACCACTGCACAATAGTAGCTGAGCCAGACGGATACTACCTCTTACCAGGAAAATATACTATCGTAGGAGGTAAGCTAGTCAGAATTAGACCCATAAGCTATAACTATCCTCACGTGCTGAGGCACGGGGGATTTAAGCCCGTAACAACTAGAGAAAAGCTGTCGCCAAAAGACACTATTGCGCTCTGCTATAATCCTAGGAGAGGACCATATAAGATACTCTATTTTACAATAAAGTAGTGGAGTTTTGTTCAGAAACACTAAGCTGCTCGTATTACTTAGTAGAGGGATTGAGGCTATTTTGTAGTACTGTTTAGCTGTACACAAAGCCTATATATTGACGCTAGTTTTGGACATGTGAAGTTCCTTGAGGTAAGAAGTGTCTTCAAGAGTTATGGTAGTATTCGGGCTCTGAGAGGAGTTAGTATTTCGGTTGATAAAGGTGAGTATTTGTGTATTTTAGGTCCTACTGGGGCTGGTAAAACTACTTTACTCAAGATTATTGCTGGCTTGATTAAGCCTGACCGCGGTAGAGTACTTATAGAGGGCTTTGATGTGACTGATCTCCCTCCAGAGCTTAGGAGCGTTAGCTACATGCCTCAGGGATACGCTCTCTTCCCCCACATGAGTGTATGGGATAATGTTTCATACGGTCTGAGAGTCAGAGGTCTTCCTCTGGATAGGGCTGAGGAGGCTTTAAAAATGGTCGGTCTCTATCACCGCAGGTTTTCTAGAGTCTACGAGCTTTCTGGAGGACAGCAGCAGAGAGTGGCTTTAGCGAGAGCTATTGCTGCTGAAGCTAAGCTCTTGCTCCTCGACGAGCCCCTTAGTGCTCTAGACGCTCTGCTTAACCTAGAGCTCAGACACGAGCTAAGAAGACTCGCTAAGGGTCTAGGCTTAACAGTGCTCCACGTCACTCATAACACCGAGGAGGCTCTGAGCATAGCTGATAGAGTTGTCATCTTGAGGAAAGGAGTGGTTCAGCAAGTAGGTCGACCGAGCGAGATTTACTTAAAGCCAGCTAATATCTTCACAGCAAGCTTTCTGTCTGAAGTAAATATCCTAGAGGGATTAGCTAGAGTATCTGGAGAGAAGAGCGTAGTAGATGTTAGAGGCCTCGGTAAACTTGTCTTAGAAAAGCCCTCTACTAAGGCTTCTCACGTAGTAGTCATCTATAGACCTGAAGATGTCTTGGTGTCGAGTAATACTCCATCGTATAAAGTAAATGTTTTTAAGGGGGAGGTGAGGAGCATAGAGTTTCTCGGACTATTCTCTAGACTCAGAATACAGGTCAACGGCCTGGAGATCATAGCTGACTTATGGAGTGGTGAAGATAGGGGCCTGAAGGAGGATAGCAGAGTATATGTCTACTTTGATCCGCGTTTAGCTCTAGTCTACCCGTATCCTCGTGAGGGTCTTCACGTAGAGCTGTATGAGGGAGGTGGATAATGTCTACAGTAGAAGTAGTGGATGTATCTAAGAGGTACGGGAATATTATTGCTCTAGACAGGGTTTCTCTGCGAGTAGAGAAGGGGGAATACGTATGTGTACTAGGGCCGAGCGGTAGTGGTAAGAGCACTTTACTTAAAGTAATAGCAGGTATTGTCGAGCCCGATGAGGGAGAGGTCTATATTAACGGGAAGCCAATGAAAGGAGTTCCTCTGAGAAGAAGGAACATAGGTATAGTCATGCAGGACATACTATTATTCCCACATATGAGCGTCTGGGACAACATTACTTACGGCCCCCTTGTTAAAGCAGCACCTGACTACGAGGAAGTGTGTGAAGAACTAGTCTTAACAATGGGTCTTAAGCTCAGGAGGAGAGCGCTACCATCAGAGCTCAGTAGAGGAGCTCAGCAGAAGGTTGCTATTGCTAGAGCAGTCGCTGCTGGAGCTCGACTTCTTCTCCTCGACGAGCCCCTAGGCTCTATTGACCAGAGGGCAGCTAAAGCTCTGAGAGTAGAGCTTAGAGAACTCGTTAAAGAACTAGGCTTAACAGCTATACACGTGACTCATAATCAAGAAGAAGCTCTCAGCATAGCTGATAAAATAGTGATTCTGAGAAAGGGGAGAATTGAGCAAATAGGCTCTCCTAGAGAAATATACGAGAACCCCGCATCTCTCTTCATAGTGAGGTTTATTGGAGGTGAGGCTAACTTCTTGGAAGGAGTAGTTTCTCACACGAATCCACTTGAAGTAGACCTGGGATTCGCTAAAGTCAGAGTACAGTCTCCTAGAAACTTCAGTAGAGGAGACAGAGTAGTCTTAGCCTTTAGGCCTGAACACGTAGTTCTCCGCGAGACTCCGGGCGAGAACTCTATTGAGGTATCTGTAGGCGAGGTTAGTTTTGTTGGAAAATATTTCAGAGTATTTGCTGAAGTAGATGGAGTAGACCTAGTAGTTAAGGTTCCTAGACGTGAGGGTATGTGGATTAAAGAGAAGTCTAGAGTATATTTAGATATAAGTAAGGCTTTTGTATTTAAATATCCTATAGAGGGACTAGAGGCGGCGATCGCATATGAGTAAGATAGCTGACTGGTTCAGAAGAGAGCGGGAAAGAGGAGTTAGGGAGAAGCTTCTTAAACACGCTGAACTTGTAGAGGAGACCGCTAAGTACTTAGTGGAGTTCATGAAGAAGAAGGTTAAGGAAAACTACGTAGATGATTCTCTCTTCACTATTATAGATAATAAAGAGCATGAAGCTGATGTTCTAAGAAGAGAGATCTTAAGAATTCTCGCAGCAAGTAAGGTTCTCAAACCAGAGGTACGTATGCAGCTAGCTAGAATAGTTAGGCAGGCTGACTGGGTTGCTGACTGGGCTCTTGAAGCAGCGAGACTAGCTTTAGCCTTAAGGCAGGCTACTGTATCTACGGAAGTAGTAGACAGCCTAGTGGACATGATAAGTGAGGTCTATATAACAGTACAGAAGACTAGAGGGTGTATTACAGCAATGTTCGAAGACCCCTTTAAGACCCTAAATCTCTGTGATGAGGTCGAGAAACTAGAGGAAAATGTAGATGACTTATATCAGAAAACAAGGAGGCTGTTTGTAGAAAAGTGCTCAGATCTACCAATAGCAGCCGCAATACTCTTCTTCCACATGATGGACGCTATAGAGATGATGGCTGATAAATGCGAAGACACCTGTGATAACATAAGAGAATATGTAGTTTCAGTAGCTTAACTTCTACGCATCTAATTTTCTTCACTTACGGCTTAGGGTAGCTGATATTAGAAAATCTTAAAGAATAGCTCGAGTTACTAGAGTGAAGGTGATTTAATGAGACTAATACCTAAGAGAGGATACTTTCTGCTAGCTACAGGCTTAGTACTAGGTTTTCTACTCAACGTGATACTGACCGGGATTTACGGCTTCAGGGGAGGAAGCAGGCAGGTAGTAGGACTACCTGAGAGAGTGGAAATAGTTTTCCTCTACTCTAGTGAGAAGAGTAGCTGGCTTGAGGAAGTAACTCCGCTTTTCGAGAAATGGTTTAAAGAAAAATACGGCTTTGAGGTGAGAGTAAAGCTGATCGCCGCGGGAACACACGAGACAATAAACATGATAATGCAGGGAAGCGTGAGACCCACTATATGGAGTCCAGCTTCATCAATATGGGTGCCCTACTTCAACTACCGCTGGAAAAAGAAGTACGGTAAAGACATAGCTAAAGAATGGGTGCCTCTCGTAATATCTCCCATAGTTATAGCTGGGTGGAAGAGCCTAGCTGAGAAATACCACGTAACGTGTTTCAGAGACCTATATGAGCTATCAGAGCAGGGAGTAGACTACAAGTGGGGTCACCCAGACCCCCTCCTGAGCAATGGTGGGACAATGACAGTCCTACTAGAGTTCGCTGAGGCAGCTGGAAAGCCTCTCAGTGAGCTTACTGTAGAAGATTTACTCAACGAGACTGTTCTGGAAATAGTGAGGACTATAGAGAGCCATGCAGTATTCTACGGTAAGAGCACTGGTTTCTTCGGTACTTGGGCAGCTGATAATGGTCCAGACGCGATAACGTTTTTCGGAGTATACGAGAACATAGTGATAGACAATGCTATTAGGGCTGAGCGTAAGTGGGGCGACAGACTAGTAGCCATATATCCCGAATACGGTACTCTACTCAGCGACCACCCCTTCATAATACTGGACGCAGACTGGGTCGACTACTGGCAGAAGTTCGCAGCATCACAATATCTTTTATTTCTCCTCCAGCCTGAGATACAGAAGCGGGCAATGAAGCACGGCTTTAGACCAGCAAACCCACTAGTTCCACTAGACTCTACTATCTTCTGTGAAGAAAACGGAGTATCCTATGAAATACCAGTAAAGGTGATGGAGCCGCCTCCAGGAGAAGTACTAGAGGCTCTATTTAAGGTATGGGAGAAAGTTAAAAATCCCGGTGCTGGGTAAATAGGTTTAATTAATTAGTCTAGTTTGCTTAATGCAATGTAGTTAACTTACTGAGGGTAAGACATTTCTTCCCGAGAGTTTGAGCAAGTTTTAATAAGTGTGGAGACTTACCTTCTCGTGCAGTCTTTATACAGTAAAGCTCTCACAGCATTAGCAGTACTAGCTATAGGAGTTCTCGTACTACTGCCATCATTCTACTTATTCACGTTCATAGTCTTAAGGTGGAGCGAGGTATATACTGAGATATTTAACCACCCTTTGATAGGAAACACCTACCTACTATACATCACAAGATATCTTTTCTTCTCATTTAAGCTAGCCTTAACAGCTCTCATAGTAGACCTCCTTCTAGGTATTCCAGTAGCATACATTCTCGTCAAGAAAAATTTTCCAGGTAAGGGGATCCTAGAGAACCTAGTGCTCCTTCCCCTAGTTATACCTACTTCAGGCTTTGGCTTCGCTACTCTTATAGCCTGGACGGCTATAGAGAGCCTGCCAGTACTCCTTGGAATCAGGATCAGAGTAGATACTCTGGTCCCAGTAGTGAATATCCCTGCTCTAATGCTAATAGTACACGTCACGCTCACTTTCCCGTATATAGTGAAGACAGTCTCAGCTGCGCTAAGAGATCTCGAAAAGGGATATGAGATAGTCTCAGAGTCTCTCGGAGCCTCCCCCTTAACTACCTTCAGGAAAGTAATATTCCCGCTAATACTACCCGGAATATTCTCTGGCTCAGTCCTAGCTTTTGCCCGCTCTCTCGGTGAAACAGGAGCCACAATGGTAGTAGCTGGAGTGACTACTACTGCCTCAATAGCTATAGTGAAATGGGAACTTGAAGGTAAGCTCGCTCCAGCAGCTTTCCTCGGAGCACTCCTAGTGGCAGCAGCTTTAGCAGTAATACTCCCAGTAGAATACTTTCTCGGAAGAAAGAAGAGAGTAAGAGGAGTAGGAGTGCCGAAGGAACTTGAGCTAAAAGTAGTCTCAGCTGAAAGAAAGTTCTTAAGTAAACTCTCCTTTGTTAAAGACGCTGTCTCACTACTATTCTTGTTCATAGTAGTTGTAATGCCTATAATCTCACTAGTAGTATTTACAGTAAAGTACTGGAGCGCCGACCCCTACACTGGTAGACCTGAAGGAGGCATACTATATCAGCTCTATGGTCCACCAAACTATTCTTCTCTAATAACCCGCTCTCTGACTACTTCTCTCATAGTAGCTACTACATCTACTCTCATTTCACTTTACTTAGCTGTAGTAACAATAATGGTTATCGAGAAAACTAGACTGGGTAGAGTGCTGAGGGCGTTACTCAAAATACCGCTAGTAGTTCCGACAAGTGCTCTCGGACTATCAATGGTCCTCCTCTGGGGTCCACTAGGTTTAAGCATACTGAGACCCAGTATCTGGCTCACAATACTTACTCACATAGTATTCTCAGTACCAGTAATAGTTGAGACAGGCTTAGCGTCATACGAGGAACTCGAAGTAGAGCTCTATGAAGAGACTGCGCGAACTCTTGGAGCAAACCCCTACGATGTCTTAGAGACAGTCTCTATCCCTATGATAAAAAGAGGGCTCGTAGCTGGAGGACTTCTAGCGTTCACACACTCGCTGGGAGAGACTGGAGCAACTTTTCTAGTAATGGGAGACCACATAACAATCTCTACTCTCGTAGTAAACCTAGTAGAGGCTCTCGCCATACCTACAGCACTATTTGCTTCAACCCTACTGATACTATTTTCCCTAGTACTGCTAACTCTAGCTAGCTTAGTGAGTAAGTAAAAGAGATATAAGTCTTTAAACTTTCCCCTGCTTAACTTTCTCTTTAAGCTTCTGATACTCCTCCTTACTTATACTCCCGACTACCTGCTGACCATAGCTAGTCAGCTTAACCTCGTAGCCCGACAGCTCTATCATCCAGTACTCTGTAAGCTTCTTAAATGCATTAGATAGTTTTCCCAGAACCTTGTCGTAGAAGTGGGGCCTTTTCTCTCCAATAAGGTCGTCTAAAATATTTTTCGCTAAAAACAATTCAGGTTCCTCGCCTCCCCTACTAAAGTATATTGCTCCACCATACTCGTACCAGAGGTACGCTAAGGTGAACTTCTCTACATCTGAAAGATACTCTGTCATAATTACTATAACTACATATTCAAATATTAATTTTAGCATAGAGTTCGAGCCTAATTTAAACACCTACACTATATGGAAATAGGTGCAGAGACTATGAGAAACGAGAACAAGGTATGGGAAGCTATACTAGATAAAATATATGAGGTTCAGAGAGAAGTACTAGAGAAAATAAGTTCTTCTCTCAGCTTAGAAAAGCCTTACAGCGCCTCCGTAACTACTATTCTGCACTGCTACACTAGAGCACGCTTCGACAAAAAATATGGGCTATATAGACCTATACCAACTAACATCAATACTCTCCTGGGCCTCCTCTTCGACTTCACTATTAAAGTAGTCTTACAGGGATATCCTCCCCCCGACCACCACTACGTAAAGGAGTACGAGGATAGTGATGGAAACAAGTACACTATACACGCTGGGCCAGATGTTGTTCTAGGAGACGAAGTAGTCGAACTCAAGTATACTTCCATGCCTCTCGAGAAAATACCTCTCGAACACCACGAGCTACAGCTCAAAATATACATGAATATTCTCGATAAAAGCGGAAGACTAGTCTACTTGACTCCCTACGGTGTCAAAGAAATCTACTATTCGAGAGAAGAAGCACTAACAGACAGGGAGGTAGCTGAGCTCGCGCGACAATTCTTTATTGAGAAAAAGTCTCCTCGCTACGACTGGGAGTGCCAGTACTGTCTCTACAAGTCTCTCTGCCCACTATACAGGAAGCCTGAAGAAGTTTCTCAGCAAGAACCCTAGGTGCTTGCACGGCTTCCACTAAATCATAGTCTCTCCACACTTCGATACAAGAGTCTTTTAATAAAGCATAGTGGAGACTCTGCTGAGAAGAATCTACTCTCAAGTAAGCACTGTTGTCTACAGCGCTAAAGGTGTAGCCGTGGTCTAAGTGGAGATGACCGTTAAGGACGAGCACAGGTCTCACTACTCTAATAACATCAATCACCACGCTTAAGTATCTAGGAAACCTAATAAGACCTCTATACTCGGCAAGGGGGACTGTTTCGTGGAGAAGCAGAATATCTACACGGCTTTTAGCGAGCGAGTACGCAATATTAATGAAGTCTTCAGGACGCTTACGGGGAACACCTTTTCTAGATTTCCGCCTCAAAGCTATAATACCATTTATACCAGAGACCTTAAGTCCGTAGACTTCTGCTATGCGTCCATCAGCTATCAGTACTTTCGTCTTGTTTATATTCTGTAGAGCAGACAACACCTTTAAGTTATCATGGTTGCCATAGATACTGTACACTAGAGTCTTTTCTAAAAGCTCTTCGAACTCCTCTATGCTTACGGCGGTTCCCCAGTCTCCAGCGCTCAGCAGTATGTCTGGCTTATGTCTATTTACTATTGAGAGGAGCCACTGCCAAGCCTCGACTTCAACTCCTTTCTTCTCGTAGTGGAGATCTGATATGAAAAGAATCTTCAAGAAACTCCACTCTCACAGTATTTCACTAAGTATTTTCACTGCGTCACTAAGTGTTACTGGAGCTGGGTTATTAGCGAGGTTTCGGGAGTAGCTTACACCCTCTTTTGCTAGGAACTCTAAATCGCTTTCAGAGACTCCGTAGTCTCGAAGCTTCTTTATACCAGTCTCAGAGAGCAACTCCTCTATTTTCTCTACGAACTCGTCTACGCTGCTTAGTCCGAGTCTCTTAGCTAGCTCCTCGAGCTTTTCTTTAACAGTTCTCCTATTATGTCTAATTGAAGGTAGAGTCAGTAGAGCGTTTGCTAAGCCGTGGTGTAGATTATAGTATACTGTGAGAGGATAGCCTAAAGCATGTATCATAGTTGTTCCAGCCGCATTGATAGCTAAGCCAGCCATCAGAGAAGCTAGAAATAACTTCTCTTTAGCTGAAGAAGAGCCTTGGTAAGCTGAAGTCAAGTTCTCTACTATAAGTCTCATGCTCTCTACAGCTAGTACATCTGATATAGGCTGACTTCTATTAGACCAGTAGGCTTCAATAGCATGTGAGAAGGCATCGAAAGCAGTGTATACTGTTAGGTCTGGAGGCAAGTGTACTAAAACGCTAGGGTCTAGTAGAGCTACCTTAGGTATTATAGAGGGGCCAACAACTACTGTCTTCCTCTTGCTCGTAGTGTCTGTGAGAACAGAGTATCTAGTTACCTCACTTCCAGTACCACAAGTAGTTGGAACAGCAATGATAGGCAGTACTTCTTCTTTAACTACGTAGGGGTAGATGTAGTCTCTTATAAAGCCTTTCTTCAACGCTAAAACAGCTATTGCCTTAGCAGCATCCATAGCGCTTCCTCCCCCAAATCCTATCACTAGCTCCACGTTCTCTCTTCTAGCGAGCTCCGCACCTCTCTCTACTGTTTCATACGAGGGATTAGGCTCGACTTCACTGAAAACAGTACAACTTACCTTACTTTTTTCAAGAAGAGCTCTTATTTTATCTATGTAGCCGTATTTTCTAGCAAATGTTCTCCCAGTAACTAAGAGAGCTCGGTCTCCCAGCCTTTTAGCCTCTTCTCCTATCTTATCTAGAGCTCCTCTCCTGAACACTATTTTAGTTGGAGCAAAGTAAGTGAAGTTCACGTGTTCTCTAAGACTTACTGCTTTAAGAAACTTTTCTACGTAAAGCGTACTTTAGCACTGGGTCTGGTACTCTATATCCTATGTCGCTCTTTTCTATGAATCCTGAGTCTACTAGGTTTTTGAGTAATGTACTAAAGTTTTTATCGTCTATCCTAACGCCTTCTTCTGCCTCAAGGTATCTCTTTACCTCAGACCACTTAGCTCCACTTACTGAAGCTAGATACTTTAGTATAGTCAAGTATCTTCTTCTAGCTTGAGGCCTTATTTCGAGAAAGTGCTCTAGCTCGCTTAGGGCAGTAGCTGAGGCTTCTCTTAGAACCTTATCTAAGACTTCGTCGGAGACACCGTAGTTGATAGCGTAGTATCCGTAGAGAGCAAGCCATCCAGGTACACCGTTCAGTAGGCTAACAACATAGTTTAAAGTATTTTCATTTACTCTAACTCCATGTTCCTCAAATCCTCTTCTGAGGAACTCTAGCGACATTTCTTGAGTAAAATATCCAAGCTTTATTTCTAGGAAAGCTCTCCCGTAGAGAGGTGCTTTAGGGTCTCCTATTTTGAGGAAGCGGTATAAGAGCCCTATCTTAGACCCTGTGAGAACTACTGTTACATTCCTCATGTGGTCGTACACGTAAGCTAGTATTCTATCTAACTCTACTCGATAAGTTCTAGCAAACTCCTGCGCTTCATCAAAAGCTACTACTAAGTGTCTACCAGTATCCTCTGCCCACGAGTTCAGCTCCATGAAGAGCTCTGATATAAAGTAGTAGGGCTTAGTACGCCAGCTTACTTTAACCTCTAAGCCAGCTACACTAAGTCCCTCTACTCTCTCCAAGTACTTAGTCAGCTTCTTCCTAAAGCTAGTCCTCCTCATAAAATCAGCAATAGCTCTCTCGAGAAGAACAATTATATCTCTGCGAGTAACAGGCATCTTTTCTTCAAGTATTCTCAAGTCTACAAAAATATAGTCTACGTGTATTTCATTTAAACCAGTTAAAAGTAAAGAAGTCTTACCAGTCCTCCTAAGGCCGAGAAGTAGTACTAGTGGAGCTCTCTCCTCAATATATCTTTTAAACGCCTCTAGTTCCTCCTCTCTGTCAAAAAGATCCTGTCTGCGAGTTTTAGGGCGAGGATCGAAGAGCAACAGGTACCCCTACCAGTAACTGGTACCCCTACCAGATATACTTATCGCTGAATAAAGTTTATCAAAGAGAGAGTATGTGAAACAGTGTCGCCGATCAATCTAGAGGAAGTTTCTTCAGCTATAAGGGAAGCCGAGACACTGCTAGAGAAGTACGGATATACTTTACCAGTTAAAGTAGAGGCAGAAGACCTTGTAGACTACTTCGAGGCAGAAACACCCTACTCTGATATTTCTTTAGCAGAAGTCTTGAAAGAGCCTCTGCTAGTATTACACGAGCTAGTAGAACTATCAGAAATAAAAAGAAGAGGATATAGAATAGACAAAGACATCATAGCGAGATACCACGAAGAAATCTATGAAATACACCTAAAGGCGACTAAAGTAGAGCTAGACATAGCCCTACGAGAAAATAGACTAAGCTACGTAGCGGAAAGACTAAAAGCAGTTAAAAGCTGGCTAGAAGACCCCCTACTACCACCATGGCTTAAAGAAGACTGCAAAGCCCTATACAACACTTTTAAGAAGAAACTAGAAGCTACTTCCTCACAGTCCTAATAATCAACTCCACTTTCTTTTCCTCGAAATCACTAATAAGCTCGTGAAGAGTATACTTCCTACCCTTAATAACAAGCCACCACACCCCATCCATTCTCCTCAAAACACCCACATACCTCCTCTCCATCAAAAAAAGCACTCACAAGAAACTAATAACTCCTACGAAAGACAGCTAAAAGTAATACCCAAGTATATACATATTTAAGCTTAGACACAGCAAATATAACATGAGCCTAACTCCTCTACCCAAATACACTTCTCTCAAAGAATTATCAAAAAACAATACTAAAGCAGTAATATGTGAAAGAGGAGCTAGACTAATATACCTAAGCGTAAACAATTCACCAAACCTACTATGGGTAAACCCCCAGCTCGACAAAATACTAGAGAAAAACGAGTGGAATACAGGCGGACTAAGAGTATGGATCTCACCTGAACGCAACTTCTTCTACAGAAAACCAGCCACATTTCAAGAATGGTTCTGCCCCAACACACTAGACCCAGCAAACTACAAAATACTAGAAGCACGAGAAAACAAAATAGTCCTCCAAACAGACTTCGAGCTAAAAGACATAGCTACAGGAGAAACACTAAGAGGAGTCATTAGAAGAGAATTCCTCCTCAGAGAAGCCGCAGAAAACAGAGCCACAATAGCTGTAAGAGAAGCACTATTCACTGAGAAAACAATATCAACGAAAGTAAACCTATGGGCACTACTACAAGTAAACCCACCCGGCACAGTAGTAGTCCCAGTCAAAGAAAACGCAGAACCAGTACACTACTTCAAGCCAATACCACTCAATAGAATAAAAGTATCAAATGAAGCAGTTTTCTTCAAAATAGACGGAAACCTCGTATGCAAACTAGGAGTAAAACCAGAAGACCTCCCCACACCAGGAGAAGCGTGTATAGCCTATATATCTAATATAGGAAATATATGGTACTACTTAATGCTAAAAACAAGCCAAGCACCAGAAAACCAGGAAGAGTGCCTAGACCCACCAAAACACGATCCAGAAGGACCCAGAGGATGCGTACAGTCATACAACTCTGGTCCAGAAGGAGGACCAGAAAAATTCGGTGAAATAGAGCTACAGTTCGAGCCAGCAACCAAAATAGGAAAACACTATATATCAACAGTAAAGTACACTCTAGAAGCAGCAGTAGGAACTAGAGAAGAAGTACTGAGGAGTCTTAAGGAAACCTTAAGCCTAAAGGAAATAGTACTACTGTAGACTCACTATATCTAGTATCTTTTTAACTAAATCGTCTAAACCAGAGTAAACAATAGTACTCTTTGGAACAACATTAGTAAATATCCTTTCAGCACAGTCCCTGCTCACAAATAAGAAGCTCCTGTAGTCCTGTAAATCAATAGCCTTCACAAAATGCCTAATAAAGTTCTCACAACTACAGTCATCTAAGAAAATAAAAGCATACTTACTGTCATCAATAACTATCAAGTCTATTTCGTGAACAACCCCACTAACACCCTTGATCTTAGCTCTGATACTAACTCTAAACCCCCTCCTCTTAAGAGTCTCTGCTATTCCCTGTATATCTAACAATTTTCCACCAAAATAGAGTACTCTCCAGAATAAAAAGATTTACTGTTTCCCTAAAGTCTTCTCGACGCCTTCCCTCCTAAACTTAGCAAATAAACCAACAATAACGTCAGCAGCCTCCAATACCTCAGCACTAACCTCAGAGCCAAACTCAACACTCTTCACTTGAACACCTAGAAGCCAAGTCTCCTCAACACCATAAAGCTCCCTAAGTATCCTCGATATAACCCTGAGAGGAAGCTTATGAGTAGACACTAGTACAGCAGAAGTATCTTCAGCACGCGCCAAAACAACGCCACCAGGCTCAAGACCAGCCTCAACAGCATCAATCACCAAAACCCTAGAAGGCTTAAGCCTACCAATCTCACCTAAGTGATTCTCAAGCCCATCCTCGTAAACAAAAACACGGTAACCTAGCTCAAGAAGCCTCCTACCAATAAGCACTCCTACACCATCATCACCCCTCAAAGTATTCCCAGTACACACAACAACAGTATCTCCTGAAAGCAGCTCCTCAAGCTTCTCTGAAAGCTCCACAAGTACTCTAACACCTAAGGTTACTTAAATAAAATTCCAGTAAAACACAAAGACATAAACCTTAAGTCTAAACAAGGCCTTTACCCTACGTGAGAAGTTTTATATTGTACACCTATTACCATATACTGGTGCACCATATGAGAAGAGACTTACTCCTACTGATTTTAACAGCCGCTCTAAT
This sequence comes from Thermoprotei archaeon, assembly GCA_003650815.1. Taxonomy (GTDB): domain Archaea; phylum Thermoproteota; class Thermoprotei; order Thermofilales; family B15-G2; genus B15-G2. The sequence goes on from QMSB01000013.1 coordinate 18,316, forward strand.
AGTCTCTCCCCTCACAGTAGCTCAGGAAACAGAGAAGCCTGTAGTAGTCTGTACAACAACAGTCTTAGCTAGCATAGTAAAAGACCTCGCAGGAGACCTCGTGACAGTAGAAGTAATAGCTTCTCCAGCAGTCTGCCCAGCACACTACGACGTACGCCCAAGCGACGTAGAAGCCTTCAGGAAAGCAGACCTAATACTAATGCACGGGTTCGAGCCCTGGGTAGAGTCGTTGAAAGAAGCTTCTGGAAGCAAAGCACCAGTAGTCAAAATAAAGGGACCATGGAATACTCCACCTCTACTCAAATCAAAGTACACTGAAGTAGCAAACGCGCTAAAACAGTACCTCGGACTAGACCTCTCTGAAAGACTCTCAAAGTGCCTTAAAGCAATAGACGAAGTAGACTCCTACCTAAAGAACTACGCCCAGGAAAAAGGCTTCACAGGAAGACCAGTAGTATGCATGCTCTGGCAAAAAATGTTCATAAGCTACCTAGGATTCAAAATAGTAGCAGTATACGGTCCCCCAGAAAAAGTATCAGCTAAACAGTACGAAGACATAGTTAAAAACGCGACTAAAGCGAAAGCACTCCTAGTAATAGACAACATGCAGAGCGGAGAAGACCTAGGAAAGAAAATAGCCTCAGAAGTAGGCTGCGTCCAAGTAGCACTATCAAACTTCCCGTGGACATCCCCAGAGCTAACAAACATGACACAGGTAATGAAGTGGAACACAGAGAAACTAGCTAAAGCACTAGAAGAAGCAGAACTAAGGGGAGAAATAGTCGAGCTCAAGAGAGAAATAGAGTTCTGGAAAACAACTACAGCAGTATCAGCAGTAGTAGCAGCCGTATTCGTCATCACAACAGCTCTGCTCGCAGTCAAAACAAGGAAACAGTAAGGTGAAGCAAAGTGACTACCGCGCCAGCACTACCCCTAGAGGCGGCAGCAAGACTCCACGGACATAAAGGACCATGGCTAGTCCTAGGCTATAGAGCAGGCGCGAGAGCATGTGAAGTACTCGACCCCAGCGACGAGTTCACACTATACTGTATAGTAAAAACACCTCTCAAAACACCCTACACCTGTGCCATCGACGGAATACAGGCATCCACGCGATGCACTCTAGGAAAACTATCTATTAAAATAGAGGAGTCTACACTAGAAAAAATAGCTTATATTTTCGTAGACAAGAGAACTGGTAGGAGACTAGAACTCAGACTAAAACCAGGTGTAGCGAAGTGGATAGAAGAAGTAGACCGAAAAGACATGAGGAAAGCCGTGAAAATAGCAGAAGAAACCCCACTACAAGAACTATTCGAAGAGAAGCTATACGACTAGAAGACGTCTGGGTAGCATACGCTGGCTCAGGAAAACCCGCAATACGGGAAATAAACCTATTTTTCCCACTAGGAAAACTAGTCCTAATAACCGGGCCAAATGGAGCAGGTAAAACAACTCTACTAGAAACATGCCTAGGACTACTAAAACCCTATAGAGGAAAAGCCTTCCTACTAGGAGTAGACACGAAATCCAGGAAAATACTCGAGGCTAGAAGAAAATGCAGCTACGTACCCCAAGACTTCATGAAACCCCCATACGAGTCCTACACAGCCCGACAAGCAATAGAACTCGGACTAGTACTAGAAAACACACCAGACAAAAACACTAGAGTAGAGTGGGCAGCAAAACTACTTGGAATAGAAGACCTCCTAGACAGACCACTAGGCACACTAAGTGGAGGACAACAGCAGAGAGTATACTTAGCTAGAGCACTAGCACGAAAACCACTAGTAATGCTCCTAGACGAGCCCTTCTCAAGCCTAGACAGAGAAACAAGAAAAACAGTAGCAGAGATCCTCAGAAACTACGTAGATAGAGAAAACACTACAGTAATAATAGTAAGCCACGACACAGCACCAATAATAGAGCTAGCAGACACAACAATATGGATGAACGAAGGAAAAGTAGTAAAAGTAGAGGCGAAGTAACATGCTAACACTAGCAGCAGCCGCAGCACTAGTAAGCGGAGGACTCTGCGGAACCCTAGGATACTACATCCAGAGATTCAAAATAACCACACTCAGCTTCAGCGTAGCCCACGCAGCACTAGCAGGAGCAGCCACAGCACTAGTAGCTGGAACAGACCCAACATACACAGCCCTAGCCACAGCAGTAGTCTTCGCACTAACAATAGGACTACTCTCACCCAAAATACCCCACGAAAGAGAACTCCTAAGCCTAGGATTCTTCTCCCTATTCAACGCTTTAGCAGTCCTAATGATATACCTCTCAAACGTATACGTCCTCTCATCAGCATCAATATCAGTAGTCCTCTGGGGAAGCCTACTCGCAGTAACAAAACCAAAACTAGTAGTACTCACAGGAACACTAGTACTGTTCACAGCATACCTAGCACTCTACAGAAAACAAATAGACGCAATACTCTTCGACAAAAAACTAGCAGAAGCAGAAGGAATAAACGTAAACCTCCACACACTAACACTACTACTATTCTCCGGAACAGCAATAGCCCTAGCACTAAAACTAACAGGAGGATTCCTAGTATTCACACTACTATACAACCCCGTAGCAACATCAACAAAAATATCCAAAAACGCCAGAAAACAACAAATACTATCAACAACAATAGGAGCCCTAACAGCACTAACAGGACTAGCCATAAGCTACCTACTAGACCTACCAGTAGGAGCATCAATAGCACTAACCTCAACAACACTACTACTCACAGCACACACAGCAAAAACAATAACAGAAAAAACACAACTAACAAAACTAAAAACTACCCCCTCTCAGCAGACAACAAAATAGGCCTAACAACCTCAATACCCCTAACATTATAAAGCTCACCAATCATCCTAACAATCCTATCAACACCACCCCTAACAGCAATAGCCAACATACACCTCTCCCTATCCAAATGAACATGAAGAGTACTAGCAACAATATCCAAATACCTATGCTGAACCTCAGTCAACTCACGATCAACATCACCAACAGAATGATCATAAACAACACCAATAACCCCAACAGCCCTCCCACGAAGCCTCCACCTATTCTCAGAAATAAACAACTTCAAAGCCTCCTGAACAAGCCTAGACACACTCCTAATACCAAGAATCCTCATCAACTCCTCAGCCTCACACATAAGCCCCTCAGGAATATAAACACCAGCCTTAAACCCCATCAAAACACAAACCACAAACCAAAATTTAAACCTTAACAACAAAACCCAAAACACAACCCAGCAAACCACCCCCACAAACACTTATAACAGTATACAGCTATAACACTATATGAACAGAACAACAATAGCAGTCTCCAAAAAACTCCACCAAGAACTCCTCCTCGAAAAAGAACGCCTAAAAGCAAAAACCATGGAAGAAACCATAGAAAAAATACTCACAGAATACCGAAAACTCAAAAGAATCCTCACAGTACTCGAAATAATAGAAAAAAACAAAACCGAGAAAAAAATAAACTTAAAGGAATTCCTAGAGGATAGAAGAAAATGGAGCACCCCCAGAAAATTCTACTAGACACAAGCATACTAATAGAAATACTCGACCACAAAAAACACCTAGAACTCCTACAAGCAGAAGAAGTATACCTATCAATAATCACAATCTACGAATACATAAGATACAAAAAAGACAAAAAATTCTATAAAACAAAACTCGAGCAAGCCTTCACAATAATACAACTAGACAACAACACACTAGAAAAAGCAGCAGAAATCTTCACCAAACTCAAAGAAAAGAAACACCCATAAGCGAAAACAACATATACATCGCAGCAACAGCACTAACACACAACCTACAACTATACACAAAAGACACCGACTACCAAAAAATAACCAAAATAGAACCCAAACTCAAACTAAAACTAATCAAACAATAACCCCACCAAAAACACCAAGCCCACCAAAACAAGCCTTTAAAACCTACAAGAGACATAAATAAAGATGCCACGCATACTAAAAATCAAATGCGCCAAATGCGGAACACACCTATACACCTACATTAAAGTCGGCGAAGGCAGACTCTGGCACTGCTGGAAAAAACGAATAATACAAGACAACACAACCAAAAAAGAAAACGAAATCAAATGCCCAAAATGCGGCAACCTAATAGGCATAGACAAAGGACCCTACATAAACATAAAACAAAAATCCATAACAATCACAAAATAACAACCAACACCAAACACAACAAAACTAAACCACATCAACTCAACAAATTTGGTAAATCTCACCGAAACACTTAAATACACAAAACCATCAAACCAAAACAGTAACAACCAAAAGAACTGAAAGTTTTGTGCGTTAGTTTTCCAGTTTCCTGGAGTTTCTTAACGATATGTGGTTTGTGTAAGTATGTTGCTTTTGATAGGCTTTAATAAGCTGAATTACGGCCATAGGATTGCAGGTAGTAGGCTTAAGACTGAGTAATTAGTAATAGGAAATCCGTGGTAATCGTGAAATAATATTTGTTAGGTGATTAGGCTCTGAGGCAGTATCTGTAGTATCCGCAGCTCCTACACTTACTTTTAGTAGGAGTAGGCTTAGGTAGCTCTTCACTAACAATAATCCGCTGTATCTTCTTAATAGTTTTCTTTACATACTCTTTAGCACTACTCGGAACAGCGACCTCAAATACTCTACCACTAAGAGCATAGAAGAGAAATCCTCTCGAAATAATCTTATTCAAGTACTCTTGAGCTAAAAGAGTATAGGCGACGAGCTGGTAGTAGTGGTGTATCTGAACTCTCGTACTATAAGTATCCTTATACTCTACAACAACCCACTCACCACCCGGAAGACAAGCCAAACAATCAATAACACCCCGCAGCCTAAGCCTCCTAGACTCAACAAAAACACCAAAAATCTTCTCATCAGCATAAATAGCAGTAGACAGTAATTTTACTTTCCTCTCCTCCCTACACCTAATCTCCTCATGAGACTCCCTCCCAACACGCATAGACTCAGTAACCCTCTCACATAAACCAAGAACCCTCATAAAATACACTATACGAGGACAATAAAAGTACTGCTTAACATCAGTAACATCAACAAAAACCTCATCACTCAAACAAAAACCACCTCCCCCCTCTCCTCCCTAACACTAGAACCAATAACCCTAGTCATCGAATAACAGCTACTACACAAGACAAAAACATGAACCCTATCCCTAGGACCCCTCCTCCTCAAAAGCCTCTCCAAAGCAACAACAAGCTCCTTCCTCCTACCACTAGGAATCTCACCAATAAACGCACTCCTCTGAATACGAGACAACCCATGATTCTTACACGTCTCAGCAACCTTCAACCTCAAATTATCATCACTAATATCGTAGACAACAAGAGTCTTCACACCTACCACCTCTCAACATAAGGCCTATACAAACGCCTACCATGAAGAAACTTAACAATCCTCCTAGCCTGCCTCAAAATAATAGACCTCAAAGAAAGCCTCTCAGAACCAAACCTCCTCTCACAGCCAAGCACCCTATTCAAAAGACCACAAACCTCAAGCCTACCCTCCCTACAAAGCCTACCATCCTCCCCTAAAAACCCGGAAACAAGCCCCCTCCTCTCAACAACAAACCCCAACAAAGGCTTATCAACAACAGGAACACGAAACTCCTCCATAAGATCATACACTAAACCAGGTCTACGAGGATTATCCTTATGAAGAAAACCAGCCCAAGGATCAAGACCAGCCTTAACAAGAGCAATCCAAACCTCAGTAGCTAAAACACCATAAGCATAATTAAGCAAAACATTAAACACGTCACGAGGACGCTCACTCCTCTTCCTCCTCCTAGAAAACCCTAGCTCACGGGGAACAACCCTACTCAAAGCCTCCCAGTAAATACTAGCAGCCTCAGCCTCAACCCCTAAAACACCTCTCCTCACATAATCACAGTCACGACACTCAATCCCACGCAAATCCTCAACCAAACCACTAATCCTCTCAGAAGCCTCCAACAAAGAAGCCTTAACATCAGGACCAACACTCCTATAAACCCTCACAATATACTTAAGAAAATTAGCCTGATTCCTAACCTTACCCTCAATAAAAGCCTTAGCCAAAAAAGCCCCACGGTCATCACGGTAAGCCCAGTACTGCTCACGCCTAGTCCTAATACTAGAACCAGCCCTAAAGGGAACAAGAAGAGCCAAAGGAACACCACTCCTAGAAGCAACAACCAAGTCAATACCATACCTCAAAACAAGCTCCAGTAAATCAAGAGAAACACAAACACCCCTACAACTAAGCCTAATCAAATCAACACTACCAGCAGGCTCCTCACAAACCTTCTCACCCCTCCTCCTAACAACAATACGATCACCCTTCTTACCAACAAAAACACCATAAGAGTCAACAACAAGCATCCTCAAACCAGCACCCCTCTAACAATACTTATAGTAAGGACAATAAGGATAACACTTCAAAGGCTTACCAGGATCACGCTCATTCTCAATAATCTCAAAAACCTCATCACGAGCCTCAATAAACTCCCTCCTAAGCTCATCACCTAAAACATACTCCTCAACCTTAAAAAACGGAGTAGGAGACCTACCAGCCCTAACATAAATCAAAACACCCATATTAACAGGAATCTCCTTATCAGCCTCAAAAGCAAGAGCATAACCAGCCAAATAAAGCCTATGAAAATCCCTCCGCGAACCAGTCTTAACCTCAACAACAGTATAACCAGGATAAAGAACATCAACAGAAAGCTCCCTACTCAAACCAAGAGGAGAACCATCAACCTTATACTCAACAATATGAGGAACAGCCTCAGCAACAACACTATCCAAGTCCAGTGAGCCATGAGTAGAAACAAACCGATCAACACTAGCAGAAAACTGTAAAGCAAGAAAACGCCACAACCTAACCCCCCTCTCAACAATCCTCTCAACATCCTCAACACAAGGCTCCTCCTCCAACAACCTAACACACCTAGAAACAATACCCCGAACCCTCCCAACACAGTCCTCAACAAGCCTCCCATAAAGCTCAAACCCAGCAACAAGACCACTCGAGTAAAGACACCTCTTAACCCCTAAAACAACACCAGAAATAATATCATGATAAACACGCCCCTCAACCATAGGCAAAGTAGGCTTAACAACAACACCCTCAACATACTTCAAGTAAACATCACGCCTAGTAGGACAATACCGCGCAGCAACATCACTAACACCCAAGAAAACACCCTTAAGAGGAGGAGAAAGAATCCCACTATCCCAGCTCCAACCACGAAGCTCCTCAGAAACCCCTACCTCACGCATAAAAACCCTAACACGCTTAGCAAACTTAGGTGAAACAATCTCCCCTAAAACCACAAAACAGAACTGAAACACACCTAAAATAAATAGCTATCATACAGCAAAAATAGAAAAAATGCAAACCAAAATAAGCATCAAGAACCCCGTAAACAATAAATCTCTTCCCAAAATGTATAAAACATGCACACACTCTTCTTCACACTAGGATTCGACGAAAAATTCATACTGAGATGGCTCACAAAACTCCCACTAACAGAAAAAGACCAAATAGTACTACTAACAGCACACCCACTTAACCCTAAAGTACAGGAAGCAAAAAGAAGCATAGACTTATTCCTACTAAAAAGCACACCAATACAAACAAAACTATACCCAATAAAACTAGAAGACTTCACACAAGCAGTAAAACAAATAAAACAAATAATAGCAAAACACGCCCAGCAAGCAAAACAAGTAAAATTCATACTAAGCGGAGGAATGAGAGCACTAATACTCGCAACATACACAGCAATAATACTCTCACAGAAAATACTTAAAGAAAAACAAAAACAAATAATAGTAGACCTAGAAAACCTAGAAGGATACATACAGCTACCAGACATAACAAAAGTAATAAAACCAGTACAATTAACAAAAGAAAAAATAGAAATACTACAACTAATAGAAAACCAGCCACTAACAGCAAAACAGATCACAAACAAACTAAACAAAGACACATCAACAATATACA
>QMSB01000014.1 GCA_003650815.1 Thermoprotei archaeon
CCTTTACTCCAGCTAAATCGAGTATTGTTGGAACAATATCTACTTGCTGAGCGTATTCTTTTACTCTAATACCTTTAGGTATTTTAGGAGGATACCTTATTATGAGCGGAATTTTTATGACTGTTTCGTGGAGGCCGGCGTGACCGTAGAGACCGTGCTGGCCTAGTTGTTCGCCGTGGTCGGATGTCACTATGGTGAGAGTATCGTCTAGTATTCCGAGATTCTCGAGTGTATTGACTACTTGCGCTAAGCAGTGGTCTACGTAGAAAATTTCGCAGTCGTATAAGTCTATCGACTTTTCTTCATCTCCCTCAAATATTTCGTCAGCTTTACCCCATCCGGGAACATAGTCGTAGCCAGCTTCTGTCCTAATTACCTTGAGGTCTGATAAATCGCCTTTCTTGTGCTTAAAGACTTTATCAAAGCCTACGGGCATGTTGTAAGGCATGTGTGGATCCCAGTAGTGTATGAATAGGAAGAATTTCTCGTAGGCGTGTTGTTTTATCCACGGAATAAGCCTAGCATTAAGTTCTCTTCCTATGATGTGGTGATGAAGCCACTTAGAGGTTCTAGTCACATTGACATAGTACTCGTAGCCTCTAACAAAGTGCTTAGGGTGTGAGCGGAAGTTGATCAAGTTGTCGAATGCAGCCGTAGTGTATCCATGGTCCCATAGTATTTCAGCTAATACGGGTATGTTGTCGTCAAGCTGATAAGTATTGGGCACGTTCCACGGGGTAATGTAGTACTTAGAGCGAATAGGGTAGAGTCCTGTTATAATAGAGGTGAATCCAGGTCCGGTTGCTGTACCAGCGGCATAAGAGTTTTCGAAGAGCACTCCTTCACGAGCAAGCCTATCTATTGTGGGACTAGTTTCTCTAAAGTATCCATAGCAGCTTAAGTGGTCTGCTCTCAAAGTATCTATTACAACTAATACTATGTTCATTACGACTATACTTTCCTATAACAGGAAATATATAACTAAAGTCTTAGATGGACACGACTCTGGTACTCGGGGCACAATAAAGTGTAGATAAGTGCTTTGAGAATATTTATAAGCCTTATTGAATACTTATATTTGTGGAGGTATACAAGTACATAGAAATAATAGGTGTTTCTGAAAACAGCTGGGAAGAAGCCGTTAAATCAGCTATCGCAGAAGCAGCTAAAACCGTTAGAAATATCATTGAAGTAGAAGTAGTTAAGCTCACAGGAGAAGTCGAAGGAGGAGAGATCAAGAAGTATAAAGCATTAGTCAAAATATTATTCAGAGTTGAGAGAGACTGAACGTTTTCTCACAATAACTCTATTCGGGTCAACGCTAGTCCACAAAATTTCAAATCCTTTTTCCTCTAACACCCTTACTACATCCTTATAGGTAAGACCATACTTAGAGAGTTTTTCTAGTACAGTAGATAGTTTCGCCGCCTTTAATCCACTTATATATGTCTCAGCCTCCTCAGGCAGACGTATAGGTTTTTCTTTAGTTTTCTTTTTAATACGAGTAGCTGGACTCGGATCGTATTTCTTTAAAACTAGATAAACTTCAGGTGCGGGCAGTTTTTTCTTGTAAAGTATTACGTCTTCGAATTCTTTCTTAAATACTTTAGAACATGATAATTCCTCGTTAACAGCTAGAATTATTTTTACATCTCTCAAGCTTCTCAATTTCTTTATCTTTCTATCTAAGTATTCTTTAGTCCAAAAACCTACTATCTCTAAATAAACTTTTACACCATTCTTCGCAAAAGCAAAATCAGGGATAAAGATATGTTTGCCCACAACAAGGGGTTCTGGCTCACGGAATATTTTCCAGCCACTCCCGAGTGTTTGAAATCTCTTGTAGAATGTTTCCTCTACGTCGCTGTCATACTCGACTAGCCTGAGCTGTATCTTTGGAAACAATTTAGAATACTTGTCAGTAATGTAGAAGCTATATATTTTATTTTGCTTTCTCACTTTAGCAAATATCTTCCAGCGCTGCAGTGCGACAATATAGGGTATCAGTTTAGCTATTCTCGTACCATATCTCTCTGTCTGTTTTAGAACAGAGGCAGGGCCGTCTATAGTGAGCCTAATGCCGTTTTCCCTTTTCTCTGCAACATACATTAGACTTAGCCGCTTTACATTGAACAGTATTATTTTTGCTTCTGTTCCCGAAACTTCTACATCAATGTTTATTGAGAGCGCTTTAAATAACAGAGTTTGTGTAAGCGATAAATTGTATTCACGGAGAAGATCTTCAGCTGAGATTTCTTTAAAACTACCTACAATCTGTTCTTCTTCATAAGCTGCTTTAAATGCCTCAAGTAGCTCTTCAGTACTAACATTTAATCTCTCTGACACTTTCTCGAGAACATCTCTTCTCTCATCTTCGCTTAAAGCAAATGAGTAGAGTTGAGAGGTTTCAGCAAATATTTCTAGTCTAGCTTTAAGGGGGTCTATTTTTGTTTTAGGCTTTATAAATTCTACTCGCCTATAGAGTAAATGAGCAAGTCCTCTAGCGAATCTGTAGTCTAAGCCTAGTTTAAAGGACTCGTCTTCTATTTTCTTTACACTGTCTTCTAAGTGTTTTCTCTTAGAGCCTACTGACCTACTGAAAGCTCTAACTAGTTTTCGGGCTACGTAGAGCTCTAGGTCGCTGAAGACAGAGTACTTTGGGCGAATAAAGTATCCTTTTGCCCTAGCTACAAGTAAATTAGAGGGAAGCATTTACGCTTACTATACTTTGCTGTAATTTAAGTAATTCTACTGCGAGCTGAAACTATTCTAGCATCAGCTTTTAAATAATTCGCTAGATATGTATGTGCGTGAGAAAAGTAGAAGTAGCTATAGTAGCTATAATGGCGCTGGCTTACGTGGCTTCAGTGAAATTTCTTTCTAGAGAGGTATCTATTACAGTAGGCTTTATACTTGGAATATACTTAGTCTTCAGGGCGAGTGAGGCAGCAGTAGAAGGTCTAGATAAGCTTGCTCTTAAAGCCGGACTATCAAAACATCTAGCAGGAGTTATATCAAGTATAGCGTCTAATCTGACAGAGGCTCTAGTAGCGCTTTTCCTCATAATGAAGGAGTCTGCTGAGACAGTGGAGACGGCAGTACTCTCAGCTATTATCTCAGCAGGCCTAAATGTTCTCTTGCTAGGAGTCCTGATAATAATATTGAGCTATAAGAGAGGAGCAGTATTTGTCAGCAAGTCAGCGATAAGACACGAGAGCGACCTCATTAGATCAACTGTAATAGTTTGCTCACTTATCACAGTAATGGGGCTAGTGGAAGACTGCAAAGGGTATCTGCCAAAAGGGATAGGAGTTTTCCTGCTTCTAGTATACTTAGCTTACTTAATCAATATGTTTGTTAGTCAGGAGAAAAAAGAAACTAAAGCAGAGTATTCATATAAGAAAATAAGTCTCTTACTAGCTCTAGGATTCGGAGGAATTATCGCGGGAAGTAAGCTGATATCAGATTTAGGAGAATACGCCGTACATACACTCAATCTCTCACCAGCACTTGCCGCGCTAATCTTAGCGGTCTTCGGGACAGTTCCTGAACACGGTGTAGCTATGGTAGGAGCAGCTAAAGGCTACTTAGAGATAGGTTTAGCAAATCTACTTGCAGGAGTAACTCAATGTGTCTTAATAGTACTAGGGCTAGTAGCTCTACTAACTCCTATTCCTCTAGACGGATACACTGTCTTCCAGTTAGCGTCAGTTGCAGGAGCTCTATGGTTAGTCAATAAGGCTATTCTCGACGACGAGAAGCTGACGCTAGAAGAAGGAGTCTTCATAGTTCTTCTACAAGTCCTCATACTAGTGTTATTCGAGGAACTGAGATTCTAGTCTTCTTCTAATACTTGTTTTCTCTTACGAGATACTCTAGTCTCGCTAGTTCCAGATGTGATTACCTCATAGAGAATGGCTTTTCCTTTCTTAGGTCTAAGTATTCGCCCGAGTCTTTGGACAAACTCTCTGCGACTAGCTGTTCCACTCAAGACTATTGCCACATTAGCGTCAGGAACATCTACACCCTCTTCTAGTACTTTGCTAGTGACTATAGCTCTAAACTTTCCTAATCTAAATCCTTCTAAGACAGCGCGCCTTTCAGCAGGCTTAGTCTTATAGGTTATTTCAGGTATTAGAAACTCCTCTGAAATAATTCTAACAAACTCATTGTTCTCAGTGAATATTATCACCTTATCTCCTCTATGCTTCGCCAATATCTCTCGCAGAACTTCTAGCTTAGCTGAAGCATTAAACGCGATCTTCTTTGCTTCACGCCAAGCAAGCAGAGCCTCCCTAGCCTCTTTATCGAGTCCGCTTCTCATAATTATTTTCTCGAAGTCTCTTATAGACTTTATTTTAATACTATGCTTCTTTAGATAATTCTTATATTTTTCCATGAGTTCTCTATACTCAGCTCTTTCCTCATCAGAAAGCTTTACCCTAATAGTTTTTATTTCAAAGTCTGCTAAGAACCTTCCTTTAAAATCACTTACTATTCTTCGATAAATAATACCTCCCACTAAAGTACTTAAGTCTACGTGGAGCCCGTCTTCTCTTTCAGGCGTAGCTGTCAGCCCGAGTCTATAAGGTGCTGCGTTTAGCTCAGCTATTTGTCTGTACCCAGGGCTCGGAAGGTGGTGTACTTCATCAAACACTATTAGCTCAAATTTATTACCTAATATCTCTGCGTTTATGTAAGCTGAATCATATGTAGCTATTGTTATGTAGCCTAAACTTTTATCGCCTCCACCGAATCTCCCTATTTTTGTCTTGAAGTACTTTTTGACACGCTTTTCCCACTGTTCCATTAGCTCAATAGTAGGGACAACTATTAGCGTAGGTTTCTTCAAGTACTCAATGCATGCTAGAGCGACTCTAGTTTTCCCAGCGCCTGTTGGGAGAACTATTATGCCTCTCATACCGTTCTCTATCCACTTTCTTAAAGCTTCTTTCTGGTAGTTCCTCAGCTTCAGTTCAGCGATTGTAACTATCTTGCCTTTAAGTGGCTGTAGTACTGAGTCTTCTACTTTTACGCCCCTTTTCCTTAGGTACTCGACTGCTTTTCTGTAGTGTAGTGCTAGTGCACGGAATGCGCCTACTCTGGGATCATATTTGAAGAAATGCGGAAGGCTTAGTGGGGCCTTAGGCTCTAGTACTATTGTTCCGCGGTCATAGTATAGTCTAGTCACTGTTAACATACTTTAAGAAAGGTAAATAATAGTGATTAGAATACGGTGAAACTGTATTACCGTTTTAAGACTGCAGTATTTCCTCCTTCGAGTTTTGCTCCACAGTAGGGGCAGAACTTAGCTGATACGGGCACTGTCCTACCGCACGCGGGGCAGGTCTTAGTTCCTCCTAGTGGTGCTCCACAGTACATACAGAACTTAGCGTTAGGCGGATTCCGGTTTCCACATCTTGGACACACTACTCCGGATGGTACTGGCTGGGATGGCGGTGGAGGAGGCGATGGCTGTTGCTGCTGAGGCTGCATTAACTGTGGTAGTAGAACTAGCCCTGTTCCAGTTGCCGCACCAGGACTTTTCCCTAATTCTTTCGCTACTTCTTTAAGAGTCTGCATCTGTAGGACGTATGCGGCTTGACCGGTCTGCCTCAGCCAGAATATTTTTTCTCGCCACTCGCCAGTGGTGTCAACGCCTTCGAACTTAAGGTCTACTAGCTCTAAGCCGATCCTCCTGAAGTCTGCGAGAAGCTTGACTTTAACTTCCATTGATACTCTATCGAGGCTCTGGTATACGTCAAAGATACTGTATGTGCTTAGGTATTTCATCAGGTTTTCGTTGAAGTATCCTCTGAGGAAGCGGGAGACATCGCTTGTTTCATAGATGCTTCTGCCGCCGACGATTTCAGTTATGAAGAGACGAGGATCGCTTACTTTAAACCAGAAAGTGCCGTGGAACATCAGTGGAGCTAGCTCAATGGTCTGAGTTCTACCGCCGAATTTCCCTTGGAAGCGTTTCATTGACACGAAGATAACAGATGCTCTAAAGGGAATTTTGTCGAAACCCATTATGGACGACAGTGCTCTAGTTAGGAGAGGCAGATTTAGCGTAGTTAAGGTGTGTCTGCCGGGCCCGAGCACGTCGTAGACTTTTCCGTCTCTAAAGAATACTGCTACTTCGTGTTCTCTCACTATGAGCTGACTGCCCCACTCTATTTCCTCGTCTGGATACTTCCATATTATCTCGTCTTCTCGGGGATTAACCCATTGAATGACCTTAGGCATGGCTACACCCCACCTAATAAGACCTTATTTCTTCTCTCAATTACTAAACTCAGCTCAGCTATTTTAGCTTCCGCGTTAGCTGTCTCTGCTAAAAACCTTCCTCTTTCCCTTATTAGAGAAGCCATTTTCTCAATAGTTTCTCTGAGTTCTTTAGAGAGCGTGACTAGCTGATAGTCGTATTCAAGTAGTTTTCTGAGCTCGTCTTCTCGCACCTTAACTCTGTCGAAGTACCCGCTGTAGCCTAATGAAGCATGCCTTATTTTCTGTGCAAGGAACTCTAAGTCTTTTCTGAGGGAATCAAGTTTCTCTAGTGTGGCCCAGTCTCCAGAAAAACTAGGCATTATTTTTTCTATAAGAATTCTCGCCTCATCTAGTTCTGTAGCAGCTCTTTCTCTCACAAGTTTGTCGTCTTCTCTAATAAGCTCCTTCTGCTTGTACCCATGGTACCCAGGAATGAGCATCAGTAGTTTTTCCAGTAAGGTGAGCTCTCTGCTCACATGCTAGTATTTATTTAAGTTATTTATATTTTTAGGCTTTAAGTTCTCTGATTTCAGATGCTTTCACTTTCACTTGAATGCTTCGGGTGAGTAGTGGAAATGCTCCAGCTAGACCAGCTATGAGCGAGAAGATCGCGGCTAATCCTCCTTCTTTTCCTAAAGACGCTACTACAGTTATCGCCGTGAGCGAGCCTAAGGCTATGAAGAAGCCCCCAAGCGCTAATTGAAGAGCTCTGCTTTTCGCTGCTAGAGGATGCTCTGTCCAAATTACTGTCCCTGTAACTCCATCGACATAACCTTTGAATATGTTTCCCCTGTAACCATACTCTATTTCCCACACTGGATAATGAACTAGGCCCTTCAAGTCTACTTTAAAGACTCTGTAGTTTACTGAAACTATCTGCTCCGCCATACTACTTGCTTCGCTTATTAAGGCGTTTTCAAGGCGCCTTCTAGCTATCGTCTCTGCGTAGCTCGGACTAAGAGTCGGCTTATAAAAGACTCCGCTTTTCACAGCTTTTTCATCTAAGAATCTTTTCCCTCGCAGCGGGAAGGGATAGTCTTCAAGTAGTTGCGCTACAGGGTTGTCTACTGCCGGAATACCTATATCGTCTACTTCTTCTATGCTAGCTGTAAAGTAGCCGTATTTTCTTGAAAGAGCTTTGACATCGGCAGCTCCTCTCAAGTGGAAGAAGTATACTGGGATCATGTGTAGTACTCTTTTTCTATAGCTCGCGTTTTCTCTTAGATCGCTTGGTACTCCATATTGTCTCTCAATAAATCTCATTAAGTAGTCGTAGGGATTTTCTACTGTTGGAGAGAAGTAGAAGTGTTGCTGGTCTACTTTTGAGCCCTTTAGGGTGTCAAATATGGTTCCGCAATAGGGGCACTCGAATACTTGGGCTGTTTCAGGGACCTCTAGTTCAGCTCCACATACAGGACAGCGGGTCTTCATCTTCTCTCCACCCTTACGCTTTTTATAAAACTACTTGAGAAATAATAGGCTCCGGCAATGGCTAAGAGAGGTAGAATAAGGAGTTCAAAGGTCTCGGAGTTCAAAGAGATTAGCGCTAAGATAGGCGATGCTACTATAGATGCGGCGGCTCCTAAGACATACATTACTCTTCTAACAGTAGTCATAGGTTCAGTCTTAACCACTAAGGATAGGTCCCATCCCGTGAGGAAAGCTGAGTACAGAGAGCCCTTGTATTCGTAGCAAACATGCCATAAGGGAGCTAGATACAGCGCTAGGTTGAAGGGTCCCTGAGGCACTACATAAAAGTAGTCTATGTATCCTTTAGACCTGTAGTACTCTCTGAGAGAGTCTACAGCATCCTCTCGCATCTTAGCTGAAACCATTTTTTCGTCGAGCTCAGTATTTAAAACCTCTAGTTTTATCTTAGACCAGTACTCTGGGTCTATATCTAGAAGTCTCCTAGAAACTCTATTTAAGTCGATGGAAACTAGTCTTGCGGCGGCTTCTCGGGCTCCCAGACGGAAATACTGGCGACGAGCGACTACAGGAACTACTGTCTCCTGGTCAATATTTTCTACTCGATAGACTCTTCTCCTTCTTGTTCTAACAACTCTTCTTTTCCTACGTCCATGTCCAACCCAAACAGTCTCGTGTTCAGTAACATAATAGTAATAAGAAACTCTGCCCTGCAGACGTATCCTGCCTATCCACACTGGTAAGTACAGGCCCTCTATTTTCCTCAAGGAGATCTCGTTTAGTATTCTTCTTAAATCAAAGTCTCTAGATGCTTTTCTCCAGAAAGCTCTAGCTACATAGTCTCTTGAGTAGCTGGGTATAACGAAAATTTTGCTTAAGTCAGCCTTGCCTGAAATGAGGCTTGGTTTTCCGCAGTACTCACATATTACAACAATACTTTCTGGAGTTACTTTTAGGGGAGCACCACAGTTATAGCAAGTGTATTTCATCATAGTTTTCTCAGCCGATCAGCTACCTTGGAGTACTCAGCATTAATAAACAACATTCTATGAGTTTCAGGTGAATAGAACTTAGTCTCGATTTTCCTAGAGGATGTTCTCTGCCTCACAGTGTCGATGTCCACTTCCTTTAAGTCTATAGTGTCTGACGCGTATGTGAAGATCCAGAGATCCATGAATGAGGGCACGAAGACTCCATAAATACCAACATACTTGAAGTATTTGCTCAACCTGTTTATCACCTTGATTTGAGATCCTAGATGCTCCACTAATCCAAAGGTCTGGAAAATGGCTATGCTTTCGTCGCGCAGCGCTTTCTTAAGTTTTTTGATAAATTCCTCTCCGTAGATAGGGCTATCAGGAGCGTCTGTCAAGTCTATATAGGCGATGTCGAATACTTTACTGGGTTTTTCTATATATTTAAAGCCGTCTTCTATGATTATCTCAGCTCTAGGATCAGAGAACGCACCCTGGGGAACCAAGGGCATAAACTTCTTAACCACTTCTATTACGCGCTCGTCTATCTCTACTAAAGTCGCTTTCTTTACTGAAGGATGTTTGAGAACTTCACGTAAAACTCCTCCGTCTCCGCCTCCAATAATCAGCACATTTTCTGGAGAAGGATGAGCTATCATTGCTGGATGCACGAAAGCCTCATGGTAAATGTGTTCATCTCCCTCTGTTATCTGCATGCTTCCATCTAAATACAAGCATAGACCATAGTGTCTTTCTTTAACAACATCTATTCTTTGATACTTGCTTTGCTCAGAGTGTACTATTTCATCGACTTCCTCTAAGACATAAGTGTCTTCTCTAAGCTTCTGGACATAGAAAAGGCGGCCATTAATCTTACGTAACCCTGTTTCAATCACAGATTTCTTTACATCAATCTATACTTAAGTCTTATGCAAAGCAATCTTATATCTAAGAACAGTATCTCTAAGACTAACTTCTATAATCAAAGTATTCTCTTTCAAGAAAACTCTAGTATGAGAGACTAATTCGAGGGCTTCATCATAGCTCATATTTAAGTTCCTATAAGCTAATTCCTGCGCGATGTCTGCCAGCATATCAGCTACTTTCCTCCTGAGCTCTTTATCATCGAGACTACGTACTCTATTCACAAGGTCTTTGACTAACCTCTCTAAGCTCATATTCTATCAACCGAAGCAAAAGCAGTAAATAAAGGAGAATGCCGGAAGGGTCTCCTCCTAATTCATCAGCAATAGACGAAGTCTCTTTACTTAAATAGTCTGCAGGAATACCTGTTTCTCTAAGAAGATGTTCAAGTAAACTTACTCTACCCTTATTCTTCAACTCTCCCTCTCTTCTGAGACGCACAGTCATCACAGATACTCTCTTTCCCTTGATAGCACTACTTATGCTTGTGTTGACTATTCTTATGCCCTCAAAAAGCTTAGTGACAAGTATTACAGCTTCAGCCAGATTACTTATGTTCTTACCATAAGCTCTTGCCACTACTTCTGCAGAATCTCCTCTCAGAAGTAGCCCTAAGATCTCAGCGAAGCATCTCAGAGCAGATTCTTCACAGACTACTTCCTCTGAGCTCACTGGCTTTTATTTACCGTAAAAGATAATTAAATTTTCTTAGCAAGAGGAATAGGTATCACTTAGGCTATTATGATGGCAGACACTATAGCGAGTACAGCGGGGGCGACACTTAGATAGGATTTAAGGTCTCTAGCTAAGTCGGTTTCGATAACTCGGCTCAACAGGTCTAAATACATTATTATAGGTTTACCCTTATCAGAAGATATCCTCCAGTATCTCCTCTTGTCAGCTCTTATTTTACTAATTCTCTCTGCTATTAAAGTGGAGTAATCCTCTCCTCTAAAATAGAGCTGAAGAATCTTTGAAGATACCTCTGTAGACCACTTGTAGAAGTCTAAAACAGTATAGTCCGCTATTCTCATGTGCAGCTTCCAATCTCTATCGCTCATATCTTTCTCAGTCATGACACAGTCTACAGAAAACTCCTGAACGGTAGACAGAGTTTTCTCCCCTATTACTACGAGAGGAGACACGTAGATTGATGAAAGCGCAATATACTTGGAAGCGGTACCTAACTTTTCTTCAAGGAGCTCCACAAGCTCTTTCAGCTCGGGTATTGGATAGTATAGCCTAATAAACGGCTTTCCTAAGTATTTTTCAATAATAGGATATTTTTTAGCTAGTTCAGGTAAATAACCTAAGTTTCTGTAGCGAAACCTCCTGACGAGCCACTTTATCTTTTCTTCAAAAACATTGGGCGAGTCTCCACTGTAGACCACGCCTCTTAAGTTCTTTACAGTAGCAGCGTACAGATGAAAAGACATATTGATAATATTCCTCGAATATATTTAGCACTATAGTTTAAGTAACTTAACCGATACGCTGTCACTTACGTCAACTACAGCATAGTAATTCTTGAAAAGAGGACCTGGATTAACTACAGTAGTTTTCTTCAATAAGTGTACTCCTCTAGCCTCATGAATATGTCCACAGACAGCGAATAAAGGCTCTCTACTTTCAATAGCTTTTCTCACAGAAAAGCTTCCGGCATGAATTCCCACGAATACTTTGTCGAGAGGAGTGTTTTTCGGAGGAGCATGTGTTAATAAAACATCTCCTTTTTCTAGACGCTTTAATGCCTCCTCTATCTCGCGCTCGCTGTACTCAAGAGGAGTATTAAATGGAGTCGGTGGAGAGCCTCCGAAACCGACTATACTTAAGTCAACATATGAAACTTTCTTACCGTGAACAGATATCTTCTTATCCTCCATGGCTCTAATGACTTCTTCTGTATCACAGTTTCCGGGAACTCCTAAAATCTTGATTCCTAGAGACTCTAGCTTCTCTATAACTGCAACTGCTTGAGTATAGTCTCCGTAATTGGTAAGATCTCCTGCCACTAAGAGCAGGTCTGCGCTAGGAGCGCGTTCAATGAATTTCTCAAGGGTTCTCATTTTCCCATGGATATCACTAATACAGAGGACTCTCACAGGAATACTTATTAAAAAGACCTAATAACCTATTCTTCTCACTATGCTCTTGAATTATTTTCTGCTCAATAGTATGTAGTCTTCTATAAGTAAATTTAAATAGGAGTAATTCAAAGCCTATAGCATGGATAAGCTACTGGGTAAAGTGAAAGAGTACCTAGTTAAAATGGGCGTTAGCGAAGACCAAATAGAGGAAAGCAAAAGCGGCGTTACCGCTAATTTCAAGATTCAAGTAGAAGGAGAGGAGGAAGGACTTGCCGTTGAAATACCGGTAAGCTTTTTCGAGCTCGAAGACTGGATAAATTGCTTCAGTATTTTGCTCGACTTATCTAAAATCCCTAAAAACGTGTGTAAAGAAGATCTGTTCATTTCCCTACTGCGAGCAAATATGAGTATACCTGAGGTAAACTTTGGTATATTAGGAAACTACTTAGGGGTATATGCGTGGATTCATTCATCCGCTCTTACATACGAGAACTTCTTATCAGAGGTTAATGGGATTCTGAATGGAGCCATAGTTTTCGCCACAAAAATACTGCCAGGTTTTCCCGAGCTACATGAAACATTATCAGAGTAAGCTCTCTACTATACATGGAAGATCAAGCATGCTAGTTATAATATAGTCTGGTCTCTGAAAAGGATAGTCTATCTCTAAAGATATTTTTTCTCTAATGTACTTAGCTTTAAGAAAATCGTCTATACTCGAGAATTTTTCTCTAACAACTAGTACTGCAGGTATACCAGCGTTTTTTGCTCCATAAACATCGAAGAATAAACTATCTCCAACAGCTAGTGCTGAAGAAGGCATGCCTTCAAGTGCCCGCATATAAGCTCTCCTGTCTGGTTTACCATATCCCAAGATATCTGGAGTCGCTATCTTATCAAAGTACTTCAGTAACCCTATTTTGTCTAGCAGCGGTACTTGATACTCAGAATATCCACTTGAAAAAGCTATTAAAGCCACAGGCATTTTCTTTAATAACTTTATTGCCTCTAAAGCATCAATATATATTTTCAGATAATCTTCACGAAGATAGTCTTTGAGTAGCTCTGATAATATAGGTACTTCTTCCCTCAAACCAAGTTTTCGATAAACTTTTTCAATAATATCTTGGTAGTTATAAGCACCCATGTAGTCTCCAGACTTAATTCTCGCAATTCTTTTTCGACGAATTTCATTCAAAAATACTTCTCGAGAAATACCCTTTCTTCTAAACAATAGTTCAGCTAGATCTCTGATTACATACGATAGAGGATTTCTCTCGACAATAACCTGGTCTATATCCATTAGTACTGACAGTTTCACGCAAAACTCAGACTGTTTTCAATATATGTATTTAACGAAGATAAAGTTAGTTTTCTCAAGGAAAAATTCTGAAGTGATACTCTTATATACAGTAACGAATGAAAACTAGGGGACTGTGATGAAATTAAAGCCCTTTGTAATGCTACAACCTGTATCGAGTAGAACATGGTTGATAATGGAGCTCAAAAACATTATAGTAGATAAAAAGACGCGTTATCAGAGTTTAGCTGTAGTAGACTTTAGGGAATATGGAAGAGCATTAGTGCTAGACGACCTAGTGCAGTCAAGCGAAGAAGACGAGCACATTTACCATGAATCGCTAGTACACATA
The DNA here is from genome assembly GCA_003650815.1 of Thermoprotei archaeon. Taxonomy (GTDB): domain Archaea; phylum Thermoproteota; class Thermoprotei; order Thermofilales; family B15-G2; genus B15-G2. Next base: position 13,336 of record QMSB01000014.1, read on the forward strand.
GCCATGATTTCCCATCCTAATCCTCGCAGAGTCTTAATTATCGGAGGAGGAGAGGGAGCTACTTTACGTGAAGTACTTAAGCACAAGACTGTAGAAAAGGCAGTAATGGTAGACATCGACAGAGAAGTAATTGAAGCTGCTAAAAAGTATCTCGACAAATTCCACCAAGGAAGCTTTGAAGACCCGAGAGCCGAAGTTATCATAATGGACGGGAGAGAATATATTAGGAATAAAGTAAAAGAGTTTCAAGTCATAATACTAGATCTTACAGATCCCTATGGACCAGAAATTTCTCGTTCTCTCTACTCTAAAGAATTTTACAGCAATGTATACAGAGCCCTATCAGATGACGGCATAATGGTTACTCAAGCAGGATCATCTTTCTACTTCGAAGAAGTCTACAATGAAGTATTAGAGAATGTTAAGGCAGTTTTTCCCATTGTTTTAGAGTATAACGTATGGATACCATGCTTCGGCTATGCATGTAACTTCATCATAGGATCCAAGAAATACAACCCACTAGACCTTAGTCCACAGGAAGTAGACAGTATTATCAGAGACAGAGGCGTCAAAACTCTCTTCTACAGCGGTAAAACACACATAGCGCTTCTTTACACTCCAATATTTAGAAGGAAAAGCTACCTAGTAGGCAAAGTGTCATAAAGGCTAGATACAGGATAGTGCTAGTTTTTCGGGTAATTCTCTATTTATTGCATAGCTCTCTTAAGGTACTTAATACTTCCTCAAGCTTTTCAAACAGTCTTTTTCTCTCCACTCGTTCTAAAATTGCTGCTGCCTGAAGTCTTAATGAAGAGTAATCTCCTTTCCTCAAAATCCCTCTCCTCTTCAAGGAAGATAGCCTATGTCCAAGCTCCTCGGGAGACAATTTAAGCTTTTCAGATGCTTCAATAAATGAAGAAGACTCTGCTATAGCTTTAAGAATTTTAAAATCTTCTTCTGACAGAGACAAAGCTTCAGCGAATAGTGTCTCCAGTAAAGCTTCTCTCACGATACTCTTAATAACGTAAGCTAGTTCCTCAGGAGACATGAAGATATAGAAGTCGGGGAGAAATAACACTTTAACGCTGAGAGCTCGTGCTGTTTCCTCAGAGGCTTTATCGGCAAAGCCTCTACAAACTAGTAGTGGCTTCGCGTTGAGCAGAGCAGCATTACAGTAAACCTGACGTATATCTGTTACAGTAGCTCTACCAGCCTTAGCTTCTACAACATACTTCTCTCCCTTCTTTTCCGCCAAAATATCTACTTCAGCTACGTCTATCCCACTGATTTTTATTCTGTAGTTTCTAGCAACTATATCGTAACCTTTCTCGATTAAGAGCTTTTCACAAATTTCTTCTATGCTCTTTCCCCTAGCTTTCGGCTTCATTAATAAAGCTAATTGTTTAAGGCTTAAATTTTTAAGCTCGATTAAAGAGGTATATGTATACCCGTAGTAGAAGGTATAGCTCTTTAGATCACTATAGTATATAAACTTTTCTATAAGGTTTATAAATGTTAAACTAGCAAAAGATTTCGTGGGAGCCGAAACTAAGAAAGTAGAAGTAGCCAAAGGTTTAACTCCACGAGCTATCGTATGGAGCCTAATACTCTCAATAATAATGGTATGGCTCTGCACTCAAGTATACTTCACCACAGGAGCCTTTTCATTCTTCAATCCCTGGCCATACAGCCATACAGTTGGAGCTCAGATAGTAGAGACTGTAGGTCTACTAACGTTAGTGGTTCTCTTGACTAGCTTGTTAGGAAAGACATTTAGACTCACTCCGCAGGAGCTGACAGTAATAATGACAGCTTGTCTAATAGCCGCAATGCCTGTAGGACCATATGTCGCTCACTGGACAATGAATTTTGCTCTTGGAGCAAATAAACCCGGTATAGCAGAAGCGGTAGCTCATCTCGTGCCTAAAATATGGGTTCCTCCAGCTGAGGCTACTACTAACTACTTGATAGGAGGTCCTGTTCCTTGGGATATCTTAGCCCCGTATTTAGTTACCTGGATTATAGCTTGGACGCTGTGGGGTTATTTGAATATAGCGTTCTCTCTGCTGTGGAGAAGAAGCGTAATAGATATTGAGAAACTTCCATTTCCCTATGCTGTTGCTGGAGTAGAGTTCATTAATATAGCTACTGGAGAAGATAAGCCTAAGTTCCTTAACATCAAAGAGTATGTAGGAAAATCATTCTGGGTATCGTTCATTATAGGCTTCTTCGCATATTTACCTCTAGCCATAAGGATCGCGATACCATGGTTCCCTGTACCTGTAATGAAGGGCTCAGCTTACCTGAGAAACTGGTGGATGATAAACTTCTACGACGAGCTCAAAGGCTTAGCTCCTTGGGCACCATGGGCTATATGGCCTATCCCAGAGGTCACAGCGCTAGCTTACCTAGTACCAATAGATATTCTATTCACAGTAGTTGCAGCCTATGCCTTCTTCTTCTACATATTCCCACCAATAGAGTTCTCTCTCGGCATAGCTCCTCCTCCACCGCCTGGAGGCTTCTCTGACTGGTACCATGCCTACAAGTTCTATGCACGTAAAGTAGGCTTAAAGCCTCAAGCTATATTTGAGACAGGGGGAATATGGGCATTTGCTATATTCAGTATAATCTTCCACTGGAAGTACATTAGAGAAATAATAGACTACATTAAGAAGCCTCCCGCCGACGAAAAAGAAGCTGAGCCACTTTCATATAAAGCCTTGTTCTCAATGTTTGCGCTCTTCTTCATAATATACTGCGGCTTCATGATATCCATGGGTGTTCCGGCAGGACTAGCCCCCATATTACTCATACTGACTTGTCTGATATTCTACGCAGAGCTGTTAATGAGAGCTGAAGCCGGGCCCTTCGGGTACTGGTGGAGCGAGCCTACCCAGATATTCTACGCGAATATTGGAGGAACTCTAGGTCTCTGGTCGTGGCCAGCATCAGATAATCCGGCAGCCTATTCTACAGCATACTGGGCAGTACAGTTCCACGGATATAACCTCGGAGCACAGCCAGGAGTCGTTAGCATGGATGCGTACAAGATAGCGAAGTCCACTAAGACAAGTCCACGCGAGATACTCATAACACAGCTGATATTCACTCCAATAGTATTCGCCTTAGCATTCCTGTTTACAGCATACAGCAGCTATGCTCTAGGAATAGAAAAGGCATTCAGAGGAAGACCTGTAGTCACTTCATGGTCTAAGTCCTGGGTCTACGGAGTCCTCAAAGAGCCATTAATGAAGCACGCCTACTGGGCTGGTCCAGGAGATCTGCCTTTAGCTTTATCAGCTTTCATAATATTCCCGATAGTAATGTTGCTGAGAATGAAGTTCCCATGGTTTATCATTAACCCAGTAGGCTTAATACTGTTCTGTGGACATGAAGCTAAGCTCTTCGGACCATTCTTCATAGCGCTGATAATTAAGTACGCTGTACTAAAGTTGGGAGGTACGAAGCTATATCAGAAAGGAATACCGATAGTCCTAGGATTCATTTCAGGCTGCGCTATATCAAGAATTGTCGTTGCTCTCTGCTACTTTGCAGCAGGTATCCCAGCACCTATTTAAAAAATATATTAAATTTTTTACTTATTTTTCCCGAAGGTGATTCGATATGCGGAGGCTTATCATACTAGGGTTTATGATACTTATACTCATTATAGCAAACTGTTGTTCAGCTGAGGGGCTCGGTGAAAATGAGGAGGTTTTTAAGAATTCTGCTCAAGTAATTTCTCTTCTAGATTTAGATGTGATACGTAAACACGTAAAGTACTTTTCTTCGCTAGACTCGAGGTTTACTGGGTACCCTGGTTTCTATGAGGCTAAAAACTATATTGTAGACTATTTCAAGAGACTAGGTCTTAAAGTAGTGCTTCAGAATATCTCGGTTTTAGTTCCACTAGAGAAATATGCTTACGTAGAAGTAGGAGGGGAGAAAATTGACGTACATGCTGTGTATCCTAACTTAGTCTGCTTACCTAATGCTAAGGGATTGGAGGGAAGGCTCATATATGCTGGCAAGTGTTCGCTGGAAGAGCTCGAGGGGCTTGAAGTAAACGGGTCTATTCTTCTAGTAGACTTTGACTGCGGCTGGAGCTGGCTTAATGGATTTCTTTTCGGGGCAAAGGCAGTTATTTTTCTAGAGACACGCGGAGTGAACAGAATAGAGGCTGAGAAGAAGTATCTGCCTTATCCAGCTAACTTACTTAGATACTATGCTGACAGAGAGGCTGCCACTAAACTATTGGCGGCGGCAGAGAAGGAGCTTAAAGCTAGAATCTACGCTAGAGTTGAGTGGAAGAAAGTCGAAGCAAGCAATATTATTGCAGTACTTGAGGGAGAGAAAAGCGATGAAATCGTAGTTTTTATGAGCTACTATGATGCGTTCTCTGTGGTACCAGCTTTAGCTCCAGGAGCAGAAGACTCTCTCGGAATATCACTGTTGCTAGAGATTGCTCGAGTTCTGTCTTCCAAGGGAAAACCTTACAGGACTGTCTGGTTTGTAGCTCTAGCTGGACACTACCAGGGAATAACTGGGGCAAGAGAATTTGTAGAAGAATATTTCTTTGGAGAAATGTCCGAGAAAACTGGCGGAGATGGGCGTTATGTAAGAGTCATCGTGGGACTGGACATAGCGTCTGATAGCGACTACTTGGCATTAGTTGCTGGAAGAAGCGATGGAGAATCCTTCTACGCTCTCTCGAGGCTAGACTTCACTAGTGTCTATGGAATAATGGGAGATATAGTATTCTATAGGGGCTCGAAGCTATCTGAGTATTCTTCGTCTCTACAGGAAATAAGAGATCAGTCTTTCCTGCACTACCTAATGCTATACACGGGAAAGAGATACAGGGTAGCTGATGGTCTTAGGCTAAGTGAGGGGAAGTACTTCAAGGAAGCGGCAGCTTCTCCAGTAGGTCTTATATTAGACAGCGAGGCTCCAGCAATAGCTGGTGCATATGCCTTTTCGCTTTCAACATCGCTTTCATTAAGACTAAATAAGTGGTCTCCCCTAGATAAAGTCGGCTCAGTAAACTTCACTAATGTGGCTCCTCAAGCTGAGTTTGTAGCCGCTTTCGCATACTTCCTAGTCAATTGGAAAGAGCTCAGCAAGAAAATACCTGTTCTCTCTGTGAGCAAGTTTCTTGGAGGACAGAATAAGGGATTCATAACTCTTAGAGGCAGGGTAGTTGAATATGATTTAAATAAGGGAATATACGTTGCTGTCCCTAATGCTATTGTACATATAGCTGCCAACTCCTACAAACACGAGATCCTTGTACAGACAGACGAGAAAGGGCTCTTTGAAGTACACGGTCTCTCTCCTTCAGCTCTCTACCTAATAGAGGCTTTCGCAGTAGACCCGAATACAGGAAACGTTGTATACGCGCCTGACTACGGAGAATACGGAGGAAAAGTCTTTCCTCTTAGACGCACTTCGTTCATAGATCCTGAGGTGGAGGTAACTACAGTAGTTTTCAAGGCGGGCTCGATAGTGTTCATTGACGCAATAGACCCTAGGAGTATCATGGGGAGAGTTTTCACTATAACGGTGAATGACGTTAGGTCGCATACTCCAACAATAAAATACGGATCATCAGAATTACTCAGCCAAATAGTCTATGAATACCAGTCTAGAAAAGCAATGCCAGCTATGCCGATTTTCTACATAGAGCCTCCGGTAGCCGTAACATTTGTACCAGAAGATATTCCAGAAGAAGTTATGTTTAAGCTTGGCGCTGTCTTCACAGGGGTATACAATAATTTAGGAAGAGGAATAAAGGTAGACGCTGGAGAGCAAATCGTAGTAAATACGCCTCTAGTAATGGCTAGAGACTTAGTAAAGCTTGATGAAGACAGACTAAGCTTACTACACTCTTATGGAGTCTATAGCGGCGGAGAAATAGCAGAAAAATATCACGCGAGAGCCCAAGACTGTTTAAGGAAGGCTCTAGACTACTTAAATAGAAAGAAGTATACGAAAACCTATGTTTATTCAGTTAGATCGTGGGCTATAGAACTCAAAGCCTATAGCGAGACTAGGAAACTAATATCAGATACAGTTAATACCGCGATCTTCTTCTCATTCATGTTGGTCCCCTTTGCTTTCTTCTTAGAAAGACTAATTTTCAGTAAAAGAGGTCTGAAACAGTTCTTAGGGACTCTGGCTTTCTACATAGTGTTTACAGTTCTCTTCGTGGTCACCCATCCAGGTATAGCAGTGGCTTCAAGCGGATTCATGATCATACTCTCTACATCTGCTCTAATCTTAGTAACACCAGTACTCGGCATTATGCTGAGCGAAGTGCAAGAACGCTTTAAGGAGCTGAGGGAAAGACTTCTTGGAAGACATGAAGCCAGAATAAGCGTAGCCTCAGCGGTCACTCTATCATTCTCTTACAGTACCCTAAGTATGAGGAGGAGAAGAGCGAGAACTATTCTCACTCTAGCCTCTCTGATAACAGTAGTCTTCGGCATGATAGCCTTATCATCTGCCTATGCTTTCAGCGTAGTTCTCCCTAAGCCCCAGCAGACCGAAATAAAGCCGTACTACGGAATACTGATAAGAAACCCTGAGAGAGCTGTCTTACCAGAAGTAACACTCAAGTTCTTTAAAGCTTGGTTTGAGGAAGAAGGAGTAGTTTCAGCTAAGATATGGTGGTATCCCAGATACCTGTTTAAGCCAGAGATGAGTACAAAGCCTGGAACAAATGCTTCTCTTCGTGCTCTCTGGGCTTTGGGCAAAGAGGACATAGAGATTTACAACTTTTCAAATGTAATTGTGCCGAGAGAAGTTCTTGACATAGTGTCTGAGGGGTCTATGGTATGTATAGTCAGCTCTGATATAGTTGAGAGAGGTATTGAGATAGGAGACGAAATCCTGCTTCCAGGAGGAATAAGGCTAGTAGTAGTCGGTCATACTATCAAGGGAACGGAGCTGCCCCTTGATCTAGACTTAGACGAAATATCTCCAGTAGACCCTATTGCTTTAGTAGAGGCAGGTGAGGAGATACAGACTTATCCTAGGCTGAAGAACTACTTCGTAATAGTTCCGCTAAGAGTGCTCAAGCTACTGGGAGACTACGGCATCTACTCTATATCGATTAAGTTCACAAAGAAAGTTGACTTAAAGAGTCTAGCTGAGGAGCTAGTGGACATCATGGGTGTAGATGTCTATGTTGGATCAGAGGAAGGAACACTAATTTACCGTCAGGCGTTCGCGTTTACTTTCCACGGATGGCAGTATCTCATGATACCGCTTGTTATCGCCATGTTCACGATACTGAACACGATGCTGGGAAGCATATATGAGAGAACAGGTGAGATCAAAATACTGAGCGCTTTAGGATTATCTCCTACACAAGTATTCTTTGTGTTTTTAGCTGACGCGATAGTTATGGGTGTAGTTGGAAGCTTTATAGGCTATCTCATGGCGACAGTTTACGCTAAAGCTTATGCCGTAATAGCTGCAGAGAGACTTGTATTTAACTACACATCGTGGTTTGTGATGATAATAGTAGTGCTCTCTGTAGCGGCTAGTCTTTTCTCGACACTCTACCCGGCTTTTAAGGCGTCGAAGCTCGTAACTCCGTCTCTGGCTAGAAAGTGGAAAGTAGCAGGACCTAAGGGTGACACCTGGGAGATACCATTACCGTTCGTGGCAGAGGAGGCGGAGGTAGAAGGAGTTCTCGCCTTTATGAAAGAGTATTTCTTAGCGCATAAGGGAGAGAGAGTAGGCAAGTTTATGGTCACGAGCGACATCGAGTATCGTGAAGAAGAAATCGCTGGACAGTACACTAAATCAATAGTCTTCACAATGTCTCTAGCTCCCTACGAGCAAGGCATTTCTCAAAGAGTGGAGTTAACTGCTGTCTGGAACCAAGCTATGCGAAAATACACCTTTACAGCGAACTTAAAGCTTCTCACAGGCTCGAGAAAGCTATGGACAAGTCTAGCCTATGGAGTAATGGACGATGTGAGAAAGCAGCTTCTCCTCTGGAAGATACTGAAGCCCGAGGAGAGGAGGAACTACATTAGTCGTGCTCGCGAGATCCTGGGGGTGAGATAATGTCTCTCCTAGGAGACGTATCTAGATGGAAAGAAGGCTTTACTCACCGAGTAATCTTCGCCGCAATATACGCGGCAATAGTTCTTCAGCCAATAATACTCTTCAGCCAGCTATACTCAGGAGTAGCGTTAGTCGGAGCAGCAACCTACCTGACGCTAGTTCTCTTCGACCAAGTAGGAAGACTTTCAGGAAAACCTCTCAGCAAACAAGAGTTATTCACCCTGCAGATAGCAGCTGAAACAGCTGCGGGAGACATAATATTCCTACAGCTACTATGGTTTGCTTTCCTTAGAACAGGTAGTGTGTCTAAAGCATTCGGTATAGCTGACAAACTACCTTCATGGATAGCGCCTCCAGAAACATCACCAGTATACCTCTACAGAACGATACTCCACAGCGACTGGCTCATGCCAATAGCTCTCTTAGCACTATCCTATGTCTTCTACAAAATATGTAACGTATCGCTCGGACTCATAGCGGCACACCTATACGTCGAAGTAGAGCGCCTACCATTTCCATTAGCTCAAGTATCGGCAGAAGTAATAGTAACGCTAGCTGAAAGAGAATCCGAGAGAGTAAGAGTCTTCAGCATAGCTACTTTCATAGGAGCCATATACTCCCTCGTATTATATGGGGTACCCCTACTAAGCGAAGTTTTCGCAGGAACAGCTATTCGAATACTCCCATTCCCATGGTACGACATGAACAGTTTCATAGAGACATGGCTTCCCGGTGCAAGCTTCGGAATAGCCACAGACATACTAGTACTGGGAACAGGTTTTGTCATACCCTTCAGCGTAGCTGTAGCACAGTTCCTAGGAACATTTGTAGTATACTTCATAGGAAACCACCTACTAGTAGTAAACAATCTTTTCCCGCACTGGCTCCCAGGAATGAACATTACACTCACCTGGAGCAATTCAATACTAGACTTCTGGGCAAGCTTCATAATAGGACTAGGCATAGCAGCTGGAATAGCACCTTTCATAAAACATCCAGAGTACGTTACATCAACTATAAGGAGCTTAGCTAAGCTCTCAAAAGCCTCTAAAGAGGCGGGATACTTGTCAATTAAAGTCCTAGGAACACTATTCCTCTTCGGCAGTCTCAGCTTAGTAGCAATAGCACTATTACTCGCGCCCGGCTTCATGTCCTACGCCTGGGTACTACTTCTCCTATCGCCTGCATGGGCTTTCATATCAACCCTAATAGCCGCGAGATCTCTCGGTCTCACAGGATATAATCTGGCAATACCTTATGTGAGAGAGACGGCATTAGTTCTAACACCCTACAGAGGAGTAGACATATGGTTTGCCCCAATATACACACCATCCAACATAGGTTTCGTTTGGCCTACCGGAGGTTCGAGCTGGGCTGCAACCCTTAAAATATGTTGGATAACAGAGACCAAGTTATCGAGTATATACAAGGCGTGGATACTGGCGACAGCATGTGCTTGGCTAGCAGGACTTTTCTACGTAGATACTTTCTGGAGACTAGCTCCAATACCTTCTACATTTTATCCGTGGACTGCTATTTACTGGCCAGTCCAAGCAATATACACGGGACTCTGGATCACTAAGCAAATATTCGTGTTCAATCCAACACTCCTAGTAGTGGGTCTACTCGGAGGACTAGGGCTCTCTATGCTAGAATACTTGAAGATACCCTTCTCTCTCATAGGTTTCGCCTTCGGAGCAGCCTCACCTATTCCAACAAGCGTAACAGTGCTCATAGGAGCACTACTCGGAAAATACTTTATTCCAAGAATCTTCGGCAAAGAATGGTGGAAAAAATACAGAACAGTAGTTGTAGCAGGCTTTGCGTTCGGAGAAGGAATAGTAGTCGGAGTCGCTATCTTAATAACGCTCATAGCAAAATCAGTCTGGACAATGCCCTACTAAAATAGTCTACTATATTATTTAATTTATTGACTTATTTTATTACTTTTAATAAAATCAGCGACGTCAGCCTCTCGTCACTTATCAGAACCCGATTCCTCATCATGTGTATTACTCTAATTACCATCTACCATCTGAACTATCTAAGTGTTTCTCTGGTGTTTTCGACCTATCTGTGTCTACAGGAATCTAAAGCATTTCATATGTTTTCAGATAAAGCTGACTATAGGGTCAGATTATCATTATTTTGAGTAGAAAGATTCTCCGAAGTGCTTTAGGTCGGTAGAACTGAGAATACTCTAAGAATAGTAAATAGGAACAATGAGCAGAAACTACTGTAGATACCACAGCTCTATTGAATGAAATATTAAGCTTACTCTAAAGCTATTACTGCTACTATAGGATAGTGATCGCTTAAGAAAATATTTTTCTCTGTAAGCAGCATGTTTTTGTAAACGAAATAATCAAGAACAGTCTTCAATACTTTCTTCCTAACCCATATATAGTCTACGCGCAGGCCTCTGAGAATAGTGGGTTCTTCTCCCATAGCTATGTCAGTATATTCCTTTGCCAACATGTATTCGTACACTAATCCCCAAGGAGGCTCATTAAAGTCTCCAACTATTATATCTGGGTACTCTCCCTTAATGAAAACTTGTTCGAGGTCATGAAGCCTATATGTGGAAGATTTCTCGCCCAGGAGGCGGCCTGAAGGCAAGTGTATATTACATAAGACTAGAGTTTCACCTGAAGCCAGCTTAATCTTTAGTTTCTGCCACATTCTTGTTATATTTTCTCGCGAATATTGATAATCAAGTACATTGATATATCTTTTTAGAAAAATAGCTCCACCATACTCTCGAAACAGTACTCCTGGCGCGTAAAACCACTTCATGTTTAGTTTCTCAGAAATATCTTCAGCTACCTTCCTAGACTGCACTTCTTGTAGACAAAGAACATCAGGATTTAGGAGAGAATAAATTTCAATAAGTCTTTCAAGTACTTCTTTTGAAGGCTCACCTGGCTTCTCTCCAGTGAAAGAAGATCCCTGGAACCAGAAAGCATTATGCGAAACTATTTTCAGAATATTTTTAGCATTCATCATTGATCAGCCTAATTCTATACATGTAAAGAGGACTCCTTATAATCAAGTCTCCTTTATTTCCTCGCTCACCGTATCTCGCCATGAACAGAACTATGTCTCCTGTTTTTCTGTCTTCGTATGAGCGAAAGTTAGACAATTGGACCATAGGGGAATCTTCGGGTCTTTTAGTATCGATAATTGTTACAGTTTTCTTTTTAACTGCTAATTTCTCTTCATCTATTTCAGCTATGCATAAAGGATATCTGGGTCTATTTCCGACAGGGTTTTTGTCGACAATATTGGCTATCCAATATACTTTGCCCGTTCTAGTATTTCTAAAGAGGAGCGAGCAGGAAGAAGGAGAGTATAGAGGAGAACCATCATCGTATTTGAGTGGCTTTGGCGGAGTCCAAGTGTAGCCTCCATCTTCCGAGATGCTGTACCACTTATAGCCAGGTTTCTCGGGGAAAGCACCGTTGTCTCCACGCATTATCGTGAAGAGTCGTCCGTCTTTTAACTCAACAACTGTTGGTTCGCAGAGCCTACATGATACATAAGGGTCTATGGTTATTTTCTCACTTATCTCCCATACTATTTCACCGTGCTTCCATTCTCCAATAAGGAAGGCTGATTCATAGAATGGGCTAAAGTAGTGTGGAAACGGAAACCAGATATTTCCTTTATCGTCCATGGCTTTAAGCTGACATGGTACAAGAATTTTTCCTTGTTTAGTCTTAATAGGTACTGAGCGAGAAATAGCTAGAGAGCCTCGCATAACTCCGGGGAAGATGTATTTCTCGTCGTCCGTATCTAGAGCTCTTACTTCCTTTTCAGGGCTCCACTCGAAGGTACTCTTGTCTAGTATTCGCCAGTACACCTGCCAGAGAGCCTTAGTGGGAGTATCCTCGGGGTAAAATCCCCTATCGTAAAGCATAATTAAGGTGTCTTTCTCTTCGTCGAGGAAGTAAGTTAAGCCAGAGTACCTATAAACACCCTTTTTGGTCTGTTTAGCTGAGAAGAGATAGCGAGTTTTAGTCCAGGTTTTGCCGTTATCGTAACTGAAGACTTCATGCCACTTATCGTAGCGGTCGCTTCCAACTATGACACCATACGATAAAACAAGAATGTCGCTTTCTCTACACACGTAAGACACGTCGCCTATAACAATGCCTCCTTCAAGTTCTTCGGGTATGAGAACCCTTTTAGAAACTTTTATTCTCACGTAGTATCTTGCTAAAGCCATTGATATAAAATACTTTGCTCAAGAAACAGGATTTCCAGTCTTATTTAGGAACCCCTCACTATCTTAATATATCTCTTCGAACAATTTTATGTGAAAATGAGTAGTGCTGCTGAGATTGTTGAAATGTTCGAAGAAGATAGAAGTGCTTTAAAACGTTTAGTCAAACTAATAGTAACCGAACCAGAACTAAGACTAATAATAGTCGAAGCA